>DATDIH010000050.1:0-2431 GCA_036521155.1 Streptosporangiaceae bacterium | reverse complement strand
CAGGCCGGGCATCCTCATGCTGGGCATTGTCCCCCTGGTCAGGCGCTGGCGCTCATCAGGCGTCCGCGCGCCTCAGCCGCCACGCGGCCCCGGCGACGAGGATCACGGCGTACCCGCACAGCACCGCGAACCCCGTCCACGGCGAGAGCGGGTTCGCGACCCCGTGCGTCCCGCCCCACAGCGCCTCACCCGCGTTGGACGGCAGGTACTGGGCCAGGTGAGTGCTGATCGAGGCGGGCAGCAGCCCGGTCAGCGGCGGGATGACGAAGAACACGGCGGCGAACGTGGAGATCCCCGCGGCGGTGTTGCGGAACAGCGCGCCCAGGGCGACACCGATGAGGCCGGCCACGGTCACGTACAGGGCCGCCCCGATGACGGACCGGAGGGCGTCGTGCGAGGTGATGGCCACGCCGAGGTGATGGCTGCTCAGCACGGCCTGGCCGAGGTAGAACGAGATGACGCTGGCCACGAGCGAGACCGAGAAGATCGTGGCCGTGAATACGGCCAGCTTGCCCCACAGGACCGGCAGGCGGCGCGGGACGGCGGTCAGCGAGGCGCGGATCATGCCGGTGCTGTACTCACCGCTCATCAGCAGCACGCCGAGCACCCCGAAGGCGACCACGGCGAAACTGATGCCGGTCAGGCTGGTGCTGACCGGGCTGAAGGCGGCTTTGTCCGCCGCGCTGAACGTGTGGTACTCGCTGGCGGTCACGGCCGAGAACAGCGCCCCGATGCCGATGGTCAGGGTGACGGCGGCCAGCAGGGTGTAAAGGGTGGACCGCAGCGAGCGGAACTTCATCCACTCCGAGCGGATCACCCGGCCCTGGGTGACCTTGAGTCGGCCGGCGGGGGCGGCCGGGGCGGCCCGTGCTGGGGCGGTGGGCGTGAGGACGGCGCTCATCGGGCTGCCACCGCCTCAGCATCGTGCCCGGCGCCATCGCGGGAAGCCCCATGCGGCGCGTCGTGCGAGCGGAAGTCCACGGATTCGTCGGTGAGCTGCATGAATGCCTCCTCCAGCGACGCATGCTGGGCGGTCAGTTCGAAGACGGGCAGGTGGGCCTGCCAGGCGGCCGTGCCGATCTGCTCCGCGGTCAGGCCCTGGACCTGCAGGACGCCGGACTGGTCGCTGGTCACGCTGATGTCCGGGCCGAGCAGCAGGTCACGAAGCTGGGCGGCCTGGGGAGTGCGCACGGTGACCGTGCCGCCCCCGGCGCGGGCCACGAACTCCTCGACCGTGGTGTCAGCGATCAGCCGCCCGCGGCCGACGACCACGAGCCGGGTCGCGGTCAGCGCCATCTCGCTCATCAGGTGCGACGACACGAATACGGTGCGGCCCTCGGCGGCCAGGCCCTTGAGCAGGTTCCGGATCCACAGCACCCCTTCGGGGTCCAGCCCGTTGACCGGCTCGTCGAGGACCACGACCTGGGGGTCGCCCAGCAGCGCCGAGGCGATGCCCAGCCGCTGGCCCATCCCCAGGGAGAACCCGCCGACCCGCTTTCCGGCCACCTCGCTCAGGCCGACCATGTCGATCAGGTCATCGACCCGGCGCCGGCTGACGCCGTTCGTATAAGCCAGGGCCAGCAGGTGGTTGCGGGCCGAGCGGCCGGTGTGCATGGCCCTGGCCTCCAGCAGGATGCCCAGTTCGGCCACGGGTGCCGACGCGGCCCGGTAGTCGGCGCCGTTGACCCGCGCTCGCCCGGTGGTGGGCTCGTCCAGCCCGGCGATCATCCGCATGGTGGTGGACTTGCCGGCCCCGTTGGGGCCGAGGAAGCCGGTCACGATGCCGGGCTGGACGACGAAATCCAGCCCGTCGACCGCCACCTTCTCCCCGTACCGTTTGCTGAGGTTTTCTACCTCGATCATTCGTGTGCCCTCCGTCAGTCACGCCGGTAACTCCGGCACAACCAACGCTAGGAAGCGGGGGGCCGGCCGGGCATCGCCCGAGCGGCCAAAACCCCCGGCCGCCACGTATGCCGCAAGGCCTACCCGTGATCGTCGCAGCGGCCTACCGGCGGGCGTCCCGGGCCGGCGCCTGGGGGGAGGAGCCTTAGTAGCTGGCCGTAGCGCGGGCGGACCGTTATCTGTTCGTTTTTGCTCCCGGATTTTGGGGTGATCCGAACAAATATTGGGCGGGACGGGTCAGGGGCGCTGGCGGACGGGGAGCTGGCGCAGGAAGGGGTCGGCCGGGCCGTGGCTGGTGACCCGGATCCGGGCGTCCACCGCGGTGACCCCGTCGGAGCGGGCGATCACCGGGTTGAGGTCCAGCTCGGCCACCTGGGGCAGGTCAACGGCGAGCCGGGACACCCGGAGCAGCGCGTCGCGCAGCGCGGCCACATCCGCCGGGGGCTGGCCGCGGTGGCCGAGCAGCAGCGGCGCGGCCCGGATCGAGTGGATCAGGTCGTCGGCGTCGGCGCCGGTCAGCGGGGCCAGC
>DATDIH010000049.1:0-2948 GCA_036521155.1 Streptosporangiaceae bacterium | reverse complement strand
TGCGGCTCGCCCTCGAACAGGGCTGGGACCTGCGCCCGGACGAGCTGAGCTATGCGCCAGTCGGGGCCGGCAGCTACCACTGGACGGCCCGCGACCCCGCCCCCGCCGACGGCGGCGACCGCTGGTTCGTGGCCGTCGACGACCTGGACGGCAAGAGCTGGCTGGGGAGCACGCGGGCCGACGTGTACGCCGGGCTCGGGGCGGCCCTGGACACCGCGCGCTGGCTGCGCGATCAGGCTGGGCTCGGCTTCGTGGCCGCGCCCGAGCCGGCCCGGGACGGGGCGACCGTTCGGCGGCTGAGTCCTCGTTACGCCGTCGCTCTATACCGATATATCGAAGGTCGGAGCTGGGAGTTCGGGGATCAGCTGCCTCCGGAGGCGCGGGACCGTCTGGTGGACCTCCTGGCGGCCCTGCACCAGGTCACCCCCGCGTCCCGGGTGCCGGTGGCCCGGCCGGACCTGCCCGAGCGTGACCTGCTGGCGCAGGCCCTCGGTGACCTGGGACGGCCCTGGTCCGGCGGCCCGTACGCCGAGCCGGCCCGGGCCCTGCTGGCCGGTGCCGCCGGGCCCATCCGAGACCTGCTGGCCACCTTCGGCCGGCTGGCCGCGCGGCTGGCGACCGCGCCGCACCAGGTCATCACCCACGGCGAGCCCCACCCGGGCAACGTCATGCACGCCGGTGACGGCCTCCGGCTGATCGACTGGGACACCGTCGGCCTGGCCATCCCCGAACGCGACCTGTGGGAGGTCCTGGGCTCCATCGACAGCCGCGCGGCCCGCCGCTACAGCCGCGCCACCGGCCACCCCGTCGATCCGGACGGCCTCCGTTTCTACCAGCTCCGCTGGGCCCTGGACGACCTGGCCGCCTTCACCGGCCAGCTGCGCGCCGGGCACCAGGACACCGCCGATACCCGCGAGGCCTGGCAGGCCCTGAACGAAACGGTCACCGGCATCATCCGCCTGGCCTGATGGCCGAGCTGGCCGGGCCGCGCTGAGCAAGGCCTAGCATGCGGGTATGGGTGGCCGCGGGGGAGTATCGCTGGCCGGCCGGGGCGGCCTGGCCGCCCTCGGCCCCTACTTCGTGATCGAGACCCATGACCCGGGCGACCCGCTGGCCGCGCCGTGGCGGCCGCTGGCCGAGCTGATCGGCTCACCGGACGCGCTGCGGGAGCGGGCGCACCAGGTGCGGGGCGCGCTGGCCCGGGCCGGCGGGCTGGACCCGGAGCAGGTCGAGCTGCGGGCGGCGACGTCCGTGGCCCAGCTGGGTCTGTCGGCCCGGCTGATCGCGCCCGCGTTCGGCCTCGCGGTCCTGGAGCGCCGGGGGCTCGGCTTCGACGCGGGCCAGGCCCGCTGGGTGCCCGGCGACGGCAGCATGTTCCCGCTGTCCCTGCCCGCGGCGGCCCGGCCGGTTGCCGAGCTTCCCGATGCCGAGGACCTTTCCCTTGCCATCGAAGGTCGGTGGCTGGACGGCCCGATCCAGGATCTGGTGACCGGGTTCGCGGGCCTCTCGGTGTCCGGCCAGATCCTGTGGGGCAACGTGGCCTCGGCCATCAACGGTGCGGCCGCGATGGTCAGCCGGTCCCAGCCCGTCCTGCGGGCCCGGGCCATCGCCCTGGCCGAAGCCCTGCTGGCCACCCCGAACCTGGCCGGCCGCCACTCCGGCGTGCCCGCGGGCCCGGGGTTCCGGCGCCGTAGCTGCTGCCTCATCTACCGGGCCGCCCCGGATGGCGGGGGCGGTTACTGCGGCGACTGCGTGCTGGCGGCTCGCCAGCCGGGGCCGCCACCGTCGGGATTGACCCAGTAGGTGGCCGGGCCGCCGAGGGTCAGGGCGTCGGTCAGCCACCAGGTCTGGTCGGGATTCCAGCCTGCCAGCACGGTGGCCACCTTCCGGTCCACCGGGCACGCGGCGCCGGCCGTGCTCAGGTAGCCGGCCACGGTCAGGTGCACGGCGTCCCAGTCGGCCGCGACCGCGGCGTAGTCGGGGATCAGCCAGCGCCCGGCCCGGCCGGTGGCCCGGAACCAGTCGTGCCGGCGGCTCCGGGTCACCTCCAGCGGGTACCGCCGGACCAGCTCGGTCCAGGCCGCGGGGCCGGTCAGCTCGTAGACGCGGGCGCCCGGGCGGGCGTGGACCGGCCAGACCCGGGCCTCGTGCCAGCCCATCGCATCCTCGGTCAGGGCCAGGGCGACCGCCCCCAGGCCGGCCGCGGCCCGGGTGGTGGCGGGCAGGCCGGACAGGGCCGGGGTGGACCACCAGTGACCACTCCACGGAGCCCGGGGGTCGGCGGGCCGTTCGGCCGCGCGATCTTCGTCCGCGAGGGTGTCGCGCCGCCAGGCGGCCAGCTTGGCCGGGGCGCCGGTCAGCGCGGGTGAGTGGTCGTGCCGGGGGTCGATCCACTCCACGTAGTGCTGGTCGTCGAGGGCGGCCGGGGTCCACCACCAGGCCGCCGCCGGTGCGGCCGCGACGGCCGCGGCCACCGGCGACAACGCGTCCCGGGCCGCGGGGGTCGCGAGCTGGCGGTCCCACGCGTCGGGTTCCTGCCAGTACGTGGCCCAGGACACCGCGTCGGCCAGCGCGGCCAGCAGGGCCGCGGCGTCGGTGGCACCGCCGGCGCGCTGGACTTCGTGGCCCAGGCGCCGCCCGCGCGGCCCCTGGCCCAGCTCGGCCGCGGCCTCTGGCTCGCTCATCAGGCCAGCCTAGGCGAAGTGATCTTCGCGACATTTTGTGTAAAGACCTTATGAATCCGGCCCCGGCCGGCGTGAGCAGCGCGTCTTCTGGACGTAGGGACCGAGTAGGGGGAGGGCGTACTTGAACGGGCTGACCGCGGCCGCGCCATGGGATGAGCAGGACTGGGACGACCAGAGCTGGGATCAGCGAACGGGGCGGCTGGCGGGCCCGGTGTCCGCCCGGCCCGCCGCACCGCCGGCCCGCGACCCAGCCCGGCGCGGTCC
>DATDIH010000048.1:0-3420 GCA_036521155.1 Streptosporangiaceae bacterium | reverse complement strand
GCTTCCCCGGCCGGGGCCTCGTCGACCCGGATGGTGACCTGGCCGGACCAGGGCAGCTCGGCGGTCATGGCCAGCTTCAGGGTGCCGCCGCCCAGCGGGGCCTCGACGGTGGCGCCGGTGTACTGGTGCACGAACAGCGTGTTGTCGGCCGTGCTGGCCAGGTAGAACTGCAGCGAGGCCAGCAGCCGCATGATGTTCGGCGGGCAGCAGGCGCAGGAGAACCACTCGTGCCGTCGGCCCGGGTCGTCGCCCTCGTGATGGTCGGATCGCCGCTGGAGCGGGTTGACGTAGAAGAAGCGCTGCCCGTCGGTGGAGATCGACGCGCCGAACGCGTTGTACAGCAGGCGTTCCATCAGATCGGCGTAGCGGGCGTCGCCGGTGGCCAGCAGCAGCCGCCAGGACCAGTGGAAGTTCGCGATGGCGGCGCAGGTCTCGTTGTAGGCCCGGTCGGGCGGCAGCTCGAACCGGTCCCCGAACGACTCGTGCGAGTGCCGCGATCCGTTGCCGCCGGTCAGGTAGGTCTTGGTCGCGACCATGTCCTCCCAGCGGGCGATCGACGAGTCCAGCAGCGCCTGGTCACCGGTCTCGACCGCCACGTCGACCACCCCGGCGTCCAGGTACATGGCCCGGACGGCGTGCCCTTCCAGGGTGACCGTGTCCCGGATCGGCAGCAGGTCCTGCAGGTAGCGCTGGCCGTGGCCGTGGTGGTCCCCGGCCAGGCCGTGCCCGCGCTGGTCGATGAACTGCTTGGCCAGGTCCAGGTAGGCCCGCTCGCCGGTCTCCCGGTACAGCTCGGCCAGGGCGGTCTCGATCTCCGGGTGGCCGTCGAGGGCGATCTCGTGGCCGGCGAACGTGCCGACCAGCCGGTCGGCCACCCGCCGGGCCACGGCCAGCAGCCGGGTGGCGATCGGGGTGCCGTCGGCGCTGCGGGCCAGGGCCACCGCGGCCTGGATCAGGTGCCCCGCGCAGTACATCTCGTGGCTGTAGGCCAGGCCCTCCCACCGCCGCGCCCCGCTGACCTGAATGTAGGAGTCCAGGTACCCGTCCGGCTCCTGCGCCCGCTCCAGCAGGTCCACGGTCTGGTCGGTGAAACCGGTCAGCTCACCGTTGTCCTCGGCACCGTCGGCGGTCCGGGCCAGTTCCCAGCCGATCGCCTCCAGCGTCTTGTAGATGTCGGAGTCCATGAACACCGGGCCCCGGTAGCCGCGGCTTTCCGCGGTGTCCATGCCCGGGGTGCTCCGGCTCGCGTGCTCGGCGACGTCCGGCTCGTCGGTCTCGTCGGTGACGTCCCCGACGTCAGCCGAGCCGCTGGTGTCCGGGGCGGCGGGTGTCTCACCCCCGGCGACCTGGATGGCCAGGCGCAGGTTCTCCAGGTTGCCCGCGGCCACCAGCTGGCGCAGGGCCAGCGGCAGGCTGGCGGCCCGGTTGCGCTCCTGCCAGTCGTGCAGCAGGCCGCGGGTCAGGTGCACCCCCGGATGAGCCAGCGGCCGGTGCGCGGTCAGCGCGCGCCCGGTGGGGATGGCCGGGCCCGCGCCAAGCCGGGCCGGGCCCGTCTCCCCCGGTCGCGGTGAGGTGTCCAGAGACGTCACGTAGCCACTCCGATGCTCCTGGAGCGCGGCCACGGCTGAGCCCCGGCCCCGGATCCTAAGGAATAGGTTTTCCCGGCTACGCTAAGGTGCTCCCCTATCGCCGTCAAGTATTCTCAAGTGGACTTTTCCAATCCTTTGAGCGGATCCGACGGCCCGGCGGACGGGAGGAAAAGCGTTGCCAGATTCTGCTGGGACGCGGCCCGCCACCATCCGTGACGTCGCGGCCGCCGCCGGGGTGTCGATCGGCACGGCTTCCAAGGCTCTGAACGGGCAAGGACGGCTCCGCCCCGAGACCCGGCGCCGGGTCACCGAAGCCGCCGATCACCTCGGTTTCGCCCCCAACGTGCTGGCCCAGGGGCTGCTCGGCGGCCGGACCTACACGGTCGGGATGATCACCACCGACAGCTTCGGCCGGTTCAGCATCCCGGTCATGCTCGGGGCCGAGGACGCGCTGGGGGCCGGCCAGATCTCGGTGTTCATGTGCGACACCCGCGATGACCCCGACCGCGAGCAGCTTTACCTGGACCGGCTGGTCAGCCGCCGGGTGGACGGGCTGATCGTCACCGGCCGCCGGATCGAGCCCCGGCCCGCGCTGGACGTCGGCCGGCGCTTCCCGGTGGTGTACGCGATGACCCAGCCCCTGGACGGCGACGACCCGGCCATCCTGCCCGACGACGAGGGCGGGGCGGTCACCGCGGTCCGGCACCTGCTCGACCTCGGCCGCGGCCACGTCGGCCACATCACCGGGCCCGAGCGCTTCCTGGCCGCCCGCAAGCGCGCGGCCGGCCTGAGCCACGTGCTGACCGGGGCCGGGGTCCCGTTCGCCGCCGACGAGGTCCTCTACGGCGAGTGGAGCGAGCGCTGGGGCCGCGACGCGGCCCGGATCCTGCTGGCCGCCGCCCCCGCCACCGACGCCATCTTCTGCGGCAGCGACCAGATCGCCCGCGGCGTCGCCGACGGCCTGCGCGCCCTGGGCTGCCGCGTCCCCGATGACGTGGCCCTGGTCGGCTTCGACAACTGGGCCCCCATGGCCCTCGGGGCCAACCCGCCCCTGACCACGGTCGACGTCCGGCTGGAGGAAATCGGGCGGCTGGCCGGCCAGCACCTGCTGGCCGCCATCGGCGGCGAGCCCGAGCGCGGCGTCCACACCGTCGCATCCCAGCTGGTCATCCGCGACTCAGCCCCGGCCCCGAGCGGGGACCAGCCCGACTCAGCCCCGGCCCCGAGCGGGGACCAGCCCGACCCGGCCCCAACCTCCTGACCCGTCAGCCCAGCGCCCTTTCCGGCCCAAGGTCCTGTCCCGCGCGTTGGTCGCGCGCCCGGCAGCGCCTCGCACCTCGACCCGCGCACCCGGCAGCGCCTCGCATCCTGACCCGCGCACCCGGCAGCGCCTCGCCAATGTACGTATAGGTCCCTTTGCCGACACTCTTATGTACGCGCAGGGACCATTGCTGACATTCGGCCAAGGGCTTGAGACGGCGTCCGGACATCCGGGCTGGGGGCTTGAGATGGCAGTGGGGCTTATGCGCATTCTGGTATGGGAGAGGCACCATGGCGGTGCGACGGACAACGAAGGGAGACTCGGTGGCGACATCCAGGACCGCGCTGGTGACCGGGGGTGCGAGCGGGCTGGGGGCGGCAACCGCCGAGCGGCTCCGCGCCGACGGGCTGACCGTGATCACGCTAGACTTGGGGGCCGGGGCTGATGTGACCGCCGACGTGACCGACGAGGCGGCGCTGCGGCGGGTGGCCGCAGACACCGGGCCGGTTGACGTCCTGGTCAATTCGGCCGGCATCGTCGGCCCGGCCAAGCCGCTGCTGGAGACGACCG
>DATDIH010000047.1:0-28834 GCA_036521155.1 Streptosporangiaceae bacterium | reverse complement strand
TAGAAGTAGACGATGACCTGCTGGCCGCGGTAGGACGACAGGCTCACCTGGTTGCCGTCCGCGTCCGGCAGCGTGAAATCCGGGGCTTCGTCGCCTGGGGCCAGCCGCTGCTCGGTCACGTGCGCTCCTTGAGATCTCATCAATGCGAGTACTGCTTCCCACGGTAGCGCCCCTAACGGCCTGGTGACGGCCACGCCGTTCGGCCGGGGCCCCGCGGGATTGTTTGATAAAGGTGGGTCGGGTATGGAATGCCCGCAAACGTAACACTGGCGGGAGGTTACGAATGATGTCACGTGCGCGCGGGGCTCAATTGGGGGCCATTGCGATCACGGCGGGGGCCATCGCGGTTGCTGGGTGCTCGTCTTCTTCGCCGGGCAACTCGGCGTCGGGTAAGGCCTCAAGCAGCGCGTCCGCGTCAGCCAGCTCCGGAGGTGCGTCCTCCGGAGGCAGCACGCTGACCGCGGCGCAGGCCATCAGGGACGCGGCTCAGCACGCGCAGAAGGCCACCTCCTACGCGGCCGACGTGACCGTGCAGACCAGCGGCACCGCGAGCAGCACGATCTCGGGCACGCTGAAGCAGCAGACCACGCCGAGCCCGCTGGCCGTAGCCGACTTCAGCTCGGTCACCGTGCAGGGCCAGCAGGTCCCGGGCGGTATGGAGGAGATCATCAACAGCGGCGGGATCTACCTCAAGCTGGCCGAGTTGTCCAAGCAGACCGGCAAGCCGTGGATCAAGATCCCCGGGTCCGACCTGTCCAACCTGGGCGGGGCCAGCCTCGGCCAGCTGCTGCAGAACGGCAGCAACGACCCGCTGGTGCAGACCCAGATGCTGGCCAGCTCCACCAACGTCAAGAAGGTGGGCACCGCCACCATCAACGGGGTTCCGACCACCGAGTACACCGGCACCTACCCGATCACCGCGGGCCTGGCCAAGCTGCCGTCCGCGACCCGCAGCAAGATCGCGTCGCAGCTGCGGGCCATGGGCCTGACCACCGAGCACTTCACGGTCTGGCTGGACGACCAGCAGCAGGTCCGGAAGGTGGTCAACTCGGCCAAGGGCACCAGTGAGCAGGTGGCTTCCACCGTCACCGTGACTTCGGTCAACCAGCCGGTCACCGTGACCCTGCCGCCCGCCTCGCAGACCGCCACGGTCCCCTCCGGCGAACTGGGCGGCTCCAGCACCCCCGGCACCACCACCTCGTAGCGGCGATCACGCCTGCTGGACCTGGGACTAGGCCGGTTCCAGGCCCAGCTCGGTGGCGATGATGGGGACCAGGGCGCGGAAGGCGCGGCCGCGGTGGCTGATCTCGTCTTTGCCTTCCGGGGTCATTTCCGCGGTGGTGACGGTCAGGTTGTCCGGGACGAAGATGGGGTCGTAGCCGAAGCCGCCGCTGCCGCGGGGAGCGTAGGCCAGGGATCCGTCCAGGCGGCCTTCGGCGACGCCCTCGCGGCCGTCGGGCAGGGCCAGGGCGGCGGCGCAGGCGAAGTGGGCGCCGCGGTTGGGCTCGGCGATGTCGGCGATCTGGGCCAGGACCAGGGTCAGGTTGGCCCGGTCGTCGCCGTGCCGGCCGGCCCAGCGGGCCGAGAAGATGCCGGGCATGCCGTTCAGGACCTCGACGCACAGGCCGGAGTCGTCGGAGACCGCGGGCAGCCCGGTGAAGGCGGCGATGGCCCTGGCCTTGAGCAGGGCGTTCTCCGCGAAGGTGAGGCCCGTCTCGGCCACCTCGGGAGCACCGGGAAACTCGTCCAGGCCGGACAGCGTGACCGGGACGCCGGCCCCGGCCAGGATCCGGCGCAACTCGACCAGCTTGGCAGCATTGTGCGTGGCCAGCACGAGCCGGCCCGATGGAGTCACCACGCGACCTTCGATATCAGCGGGACGGGGAGAGGGCAGCGACCTGCAGGCTGGTCAGCTCACCGCAACCGGCTACGGCGAGATCGAGGAGCCGGTTGAACTGGTCGCGGCTGAACGGTTCGCGCTCGGCGGTGCCCTGGACCTCGACGAAGTCGCCGCCGCCGGTGCAGACCACGTTCATGTCGGTCTCGGCCGCGCTGTCCTCGGCGTAGTTCAGGTCCAGCCGCGGCTCGCCGTCGACGATGCCGACGCTGACCGCGGCCACCGAGGTGACCAGCGGGTCGCCGGGCAGCCGGTTCCGGCCGCGCAGCCAGTCCACGGCGTCGGCCAGGGCCACATAGCCGCCGGTGATCGCGGCGGTGCGGGTGCCGCCGTCGGCCTGCAGCACGTCGCAGTCGATCACGATCGTGTTCTCGCCCAGGGCCTTGTAGTCCACGCTGGCCCGCAGGGCCCGGCCCACCAGCCGGGAGATCTCGTGCGTGCGCCCGCCGACCCGGCCCTTGATCGACTCGCGGTCGTTGCGGGTGTTGGTGGCCCGCGGCAGCATCGCGTACTCGGCGGTGACCCAGCCGAGCCCGCTGCCGCGCCGCCAGCGGGGCACGTCCTCCTGGACGCTGGCCGCGCACAGCACGCGGGTACCGCCGAACTCCACCAGTACGGAGCCTTCGGCGTGGTCGAGCCAGCCCCGGGTCAGCTTCACCGGGCGCAGTTGAGTCGCGGAACGTCCGTCGGGTCGGGCCATGCCCGCCAGACTAGCGGCTCGGCCGCCGCCGGATTACACCGCCGGATTACAAGGGCAGGGCGCCGGCCGGGGCCAGATCGAACTCCTGGCCCGGGGCGGCCAGCGAGATCGCGCCGGGGAACACCGCCTCGGCCTCGGCGAACGAGCGCTGCTTGTCGGTGCCCGGGGAGATGTGGGTCAGCACCAGGTGCCGGGCCCCGGCCCGGGCCGCGTGCTCACCGGCCTGGCGGCCGGTCAGGTGCAGGTCGGGCGGCAGGTCCGGTTCTTCCAGGAAGGTCGCCTCGCACAGCAGCAGGTCGGCGTCGCGGGCCAGGCCGACCAGGGCCTCGGTGGGGCCGGTGTCGGCCGAGTAGGCCAGCACCCGGCCGCCGTGCTCGATCCGGAAGCCGTAGGTCTCCACCGGATGGCTCATCCGGGCGGTGGTGACCTGGAACGGGCCGACCCGCTGGGTGCCAGGAGCCAGCGTGCGGAAGGCGAAGGCGTCGGTCATGCCCGGGCCGGGATCGGGTTCGAGCCCGTAAGCCAGGGTGAGCCGTTCGGCGGCGCGATCGGGGGCGTAGACCGGGATGGCGGGCTTCGGGCCGCCCGGGGCGTACCGCCGGGCGACCCAGTACCCGCACATGTCCAGGCAGTGGTCGGGGTGCAGGTGGCTCAGGGCCACCGCGTCGATGCTGTACAGGTCCGCGTGCCGCTGCAGCACGCCGAGAGCGCCGTTGCCCAGGTCCAGCACGAGCCGGAAGCCCTCGGCCTCCAGCAGGTAACTGGAAGCGGGGCTTTCCGGGCCGGGAAAGCTGCCGGAACACCCGATGATGGTCAGCCGCATCCCAGCAGAATAGAGCGGCCGGGCCGAGTGCGCCGGATCAGGCCCAGAGCTGGCCTTCGAGCTTGGATTCGGCGTCGGCCAGGGTGCCGCCGTAGGCGCCGGTGGACAGGTACTTCCACCCGCCGTCGGCCACGATCATGGCGATGTCGGCCCGCTGGCCGGCGTCGGCGGCCTTGACCCCCAGGGCCCGGGCGGCGTGCAGGGCACAGCCCGCCGAGATGCCGGCGAAGATGCCCTCGGCGTTCAGCAGGTCCCGGGTGGCGGCCAGCGCGTCGGCCGACGACACCGAGAACCGGGTGGTCAGCACCGACTCGTCGTACAGCTCGGGCACGAAACCCTCGTCCACGTTGCGCAGGCCGTACACGAGCTCCCCGTAGCGGGGCTCGGCGGCCACGATCTTGATGTCCGGCACGTGCTCACGCAGGAACCGGCCGGTGCCCATCAGCGTGCCGGTGGTGCCCAGCCCGGCCACGAAGTGCGTGATCTCGGGCAGGTCGGCCAGCAGTTCCGGACCGGTGGTCTCGTAGTGCGCGCGGGCGTTGGCCTCGTTGCCGTACTGGTAGAGCATGACCCAGTCCGGGTTCTCGGCCGACAGCCGCTTGGCCACCCGGACCGCCTCGTTCGATCCGCCCGCGGCCGGCGAGTAGATGATCGTGGCCCCGTACATCTCCAGCAGCTGGCGGCGCTCGGACGAGGTGTTCTCCGGCATGACCACGGTCAGCTGGTAGCCGCGCAGCTTGGCCACCATGGCCAGCGAGATGCCGGTGTTGCCCGAGGTCGGCTCCAGGATGACCGAACCCGGCTGGAGCAGGCCATCCTTCTCGGCCTGCTCCACCATGTAGAACGCGGCCCGGTCCTTGACCGAGCCGGTCGGGTTGCGGTCCTCGAGCTTGGCCCACAGCCGGACATCAGGCGCCGGCGACAGGTGGGGCAGGCCCACCAGCGGGGTCCCGCCCAGCGAGTCCAGCAGCGAGTCAAAACGCATGATCAGCAGGCCCTCAGGCCGCGCCTCCGGCCACCGCGGGCAGCACGGTGACGGTGTCGCCGTCCTTGACCGGGGTCTCCAGGCCACCGAGGAAGCGCACGTCCTCGTCGTTCAGGTACACGTTGACGAAGCGGCGCAGCCCGCCGTCGGCGACCAGCCGGTCGCGCAGCCCGGTGTGCTTCGCGTCGATGTCCTCAATGAGCTCAGCGAGCGTGGAGCCTGCGCCTTCCACCTGCTTGGCACCGTCCGTGTAGGTGCGCAGGATGGTCGGGATACGGACCTCGATGGCCATCAAAACTCTCCATAGAATTCGGGTGGGCAGGCAGGCGCCTTCGTAGCGTCCAACCCGGCGGTCGCCGGGATCATTCCACTGAACCGCGGGCGGCCGGTCAAGTCCGGGGTGATCTGTCAAGCCCCGTCGGTGAGCTCCACCGGCTCCTCGGTCACCACATCGTCCACGATGCGGAACGAGCGGAAGTCGGTGGTGTCCGGGGCCCGGGTGGAGACCAGCACGTAGTGGGCGTTCGGCTCGCTGGCGTAGGAGATGTCGGTCCGGGACGGGTAGGCCTCGGTGGCGGTGTGGGAGTGGTAGATGACCACGGGCTCCTCGTCCCGGTCATCCATCTCCTTCCACACCTGGAACTGCTCCATCGAGTCGAAGCGGTAGAAGGTCGGCGACCGCTCGGCGTTCATCATCGGGATGAACCGCTCGGGCCGGTCGCTCCCGGCCGGGCCGGCGACGACCCCGCACGCCTCGTCGGGATGGTCGGCGCGGGCATGCGCGACGATCTTGTCGTGGAGCTCGCGGCGGATCGACAGCATGTAATTGAGCTTAATGGGGGCGTAGCTCCCGGGGGTCTGGGGGCTTACGCCCCGAGGCCAGCACTGCCTAGCTGAGGGCCTGAACCAGGGATTCCTGGACGTCGCCGAGCCAGGCGTAGACCTCGAAGGCGGTGGCCCGGGGGTCGAGCGGGTCCAGCTGGCGCCACTCGTCCTCGAACTCCTCGGTCACGCCGAGCCGCACCCCGAGGGTCAGCCGGACGTCGTTCAGGGTCCGCAACCAGGCCTGGGCCTGCTCCCAGGACAGCCGGACCGGGCCGCCGTCGGCGGGCAGCGTGTCCAGCACGGTGCGCGCGGTCTCCTGCTTGGACGACCGCAGCGACTGCTCGGTGTACCGGCGGAACTCGCCCGCGGCGTCCGGGTCGTCGCGGTAGGCATCGGGCAGCAGCCGGGCCAGGGCCGGGTCCAGCGGGGCCCGGGTCCGCGGGCTGAACCCCAGCATCGCGTCCAGCTCGGCGGCGCCGGGGATGTCGTGCCGGCTGTCGTCGGAGATCGTGTCCGGATGGCCGGGACCGGCGTCCCAGGACGGGGTGCGCTGTGGGTCCTGGTCCAGGCCGTCCTGGCCGGGCGGATCGGTGCGGCCCTCGTCGGCCTCGTCGAGCAGCGACATGATCTGCTCGATCAGGCTGCGGAGCAGGGCCGCCTCCGGCGCATCGAAGTTGGTCCGTACGCCGCCGCCCGAACGGCGGAAAGCATCCATGTATGTCTGAATTTCCTGGTCTAGGTTCCGGCCTGGGTCAGGAGTCGGAGGAAACCGTGGCCCACAGGCCGTAGCCGTGCAGGATCTCGACGTTGTGCTCCATCGACTCACGGGCTCCGGAGGCCACGACCGCGCGGCCCTTGTGGTGTACGTCGAGCATGAGCTTCCTGGCCTTGGGCTTGGGGTATCCGAACACCGTCTGGAACACGTAGGTGACGTAGTCCATCAGGTTGATCGGGTCGTTCCACACGATCGTGAGCCAGGGGTTGTCCGGTGAGGTCTGCTCGCCAGACTGCGGCAGCTCTACCTCAGAGGGTGCCACGCTCACTGGTGTCTACCTCCCAGTCCGTAGTCTTCCACTCGTGACGAATTCGGCGGACAGCAAGTCTTCACTACCCGGCGGCGGTCCGGTGACGCCTGGCGGGCCCGGTGTTCCGGGTGTTCCGGGCGGGTCCAGCACGGCGCTGCTGACGGATCACTATGAGCTGACCATGCTCCAGGGCGCCCTGCACAGCGGCGCCGCGGGGCGGCGCACAATTTTCGAGGTGTTCGCCCGGCATCTGCCGCACGGCCGACGTTATGGCGTCGTCGCAGGTACCGGGCGGCTGCTCGACGCGCTTGAGCGGTTCAGGTTTGACGCTGCTGATCTCGACTTCCTCCGGGCTTCCGACATCGTGGACGACGTCACGCTCGGGTACCTCGAATCATACCGTTTTACCGGAAACATCTGGGGCTACGCCGAAGGAGACTGCTACTTCCCGGGCTCCCCCATCATCGTGGTCGAGGGCACCTTCGCCGAAGCGGTCATCCTGGAGACCATCACGCTGTCGATCCTCAACCATGACTGCGCGATCGCCTCGGCCGCGTCCCGGATGGTGAGCGCCGCCGGTGACCGGCCGCTGATCGAGATGGGCTCCCGGCGCACGCACGAGATGGCCGCCGTGGCCAGCGCCCGGGCCGCGTACCTGGCCGGCTTCTCGTCCACCTCCAACCTGCAGGCCCACCGCCAGTACGGGGTCCCGTCCGCCGGGACCAGCGCACACGCGTTCACCCTGGTCCACGACAACGAGCGGCACGCGTTCGCGACCCAGCTGGAGACCCTGGGCCACGGCACCACCCTGCTGGTCGACACGTTCGACGTGCCGCGCGCGGTCCGCACCGCGGTGGAGCTGGCCGGGCCCGACCTCGGCTCGGTGCGCATCGACAGCGGTGACCTGCCGGTCGTGGCCCACCAGGTCCGCCAGCTGCTGGACGAGCTGGGGGCCAAGAACACCCACATCACGCTGACCGGCGACCTGGACGAATACTCGATCGCGGCCCTGGCCACCGCGCCGGTGGACGGCTACGGCGTCGGCACGTCGGTGGTGATCGGCTCCGGGGCTCCGACCGCGTCCCTGGTCTACAAGCTGGTCGCCCGATCCCTGGGCCCGTCCGGGGATGAGCCGTTGCGGCCGGTGGCCAAGCGCTCGGTGGGCAAGCCCGGCCGGGGCGGCCGCAAGTGGGCCCTGCGCCACCGGGACGAACACGGTGCCGCGCTGGCGGAGGAGATCCGGCTGTCCCCGCCCGACCCGGGTCCGGGCGACCGGCCGTTGCTGGTGCCGCTGGTGCTCAAGGGGGAGATCGTGGGCCGGGAGCCGCTGGCGGTGGCGCGCGAACGGCACCGCCGGGTGCTGGACGAGCTGCCCCTGCAGGCCAGGCAGCTGTCGCGGGGTGATCCCGCCATCCCCACCATCTTCGAGAACGGCAACTGAGGTGCTTCCCGGCGGCTCAGGGCGCTAGCGTGCTGCGGGTGGCGGGCAATGTGGACAAGTTCAGTGAGCTGCTGCGCACCCTGGGCGTCAGTGGCGAGGTGCGGACGCTGCCGGAGTCGGCCAAGACGGCGGCGCTGGCGGCGGCCGGGATCGGGTGCGAGGTGGGGGCGATCGCCAACAGCCTGGTGTTCAGCGCGGACGGGGCGCCGTTGCTGGTTATGACCAGCGGGGCCCACCGGGTCGACACCGCCCGGGTCGCGGCCCTGATCGGCGCCGGGTCGGTGGACCGGGCCGACGCCAGGTCGGTGCGGGAGTGGACCGGGCAGGCCATCGGCGGGGTGGCCCCGGTCGGGCACCCGCAGCCGCTCCGGACGCTGGTCGACACCTGGCTGGAGAAGTACGACCAGGTCTGGGCCGCGGCCGGGCACCCGCACACGGTGTTTCCCACCAGCTACGCCGAACTGCTGCGCATCACCGGCGGCGCCCCCGCCGACGTCGGAGACTGAACGGTCAGGCGGGCTTGCGCCACATGAGGGAGTAGCGCCACAGCAGGTGGCGGCGGTAGTGGACGCCGGGGAGCAGGCGCAACGCCCCGATCCGGACCTCGTCCCAGGTCATGGTGGGGTCCTTGATCGGGTGGCGGGGCGGGCGAGCCTCGCGGCGGGCGGCCCGCAGCGCGGCGTGGGTCAGGCCCAGGCCCAGGTTCAGCGGGGCCCCCATCAGGTCGGGGACGTAGTCGCGGGCACTGGCGCTGCGGGCGATGCCGATGATGGCCAGCCGGCCGCCCGGCCGGAGCAGCCGGGTCATGGCCATCAGGGTGGCCTCGAAGTTCATGTGGTGGATCGCGGTGTTGGACGCGATGAAGTCAAAGCTGCCGTCCTCGAACGGGAAAGCCGGGAACTCAGCGTCGATGAAGGCCACGTTGCGCACGTCCTTGGCCCGCTCCCGGGCCAGGGCGATCATGGCGCGATCCCGGTCGACGCCGGTTACGTCCCGGCACCGCTCGGCCAGCCGGCAGGCCAGCAGCCCGTCCCCGCAGCCGACGTCGAGCGCGCTGCCGCAGCCCGGCGGAACCGCCCCCAGAATCAGCGGCTGGTAATAGACATTGTGGTTCCAGTAGTCGGCCATGCTTCCTTCCCCCACCGCGGCCGGCGTCCTCGCCGGCCGCGCTTTCGGCACGATACCGTGATCGGGTGCGCGCACTCATCGTCGTGGACGTCCAGAACGACTTTTGCGAGGGGGGCTCGCTCGCGGTTCCGGGTGGCTCCTTTGTGGCCCGGTCAATCACGCAGTGGATCACCACCCGCGCCGGACAGTACGGGCACATCGTGGCTACTCAGGATCATCACATCGACCCGGGCAGTCACTTTTCCGATCATCCGGACTTCGTGGACAGCTGGCCGGCCCACTGCGTGGTGGGGACTCCAGGCTCGGAGTTCCACCCTGATCTGACCGTGAGCCGGGTGCAGGCGGTGTTCCGCAAGGGCGAGTACCGGGCGGCCTACAGCGGCTTCGAGGGGGTCGACGAGGCGGGCACCCCGCTGGCCGACTGGCTGCGCGAGCGGGGCGTCACCGAGGTCGACATCGCGGGCATCGCCACCGACCACTGCGTCCGCGCCACCGCCGGGGACGCGGCCCGGGCCGGGTTCGGCACCCGGGTGCTGCTCGGCCTGACCGCGGGGGTGGCCCCGGACACCACGGCCCGCGCGCTCACCGAGATGCGCGACGCGGGCGCCGAGCTTGACGGCACCCCGGTCCTCATCAGCTGACCGCGGGGCCCTGCTCGGCCGGCTGGGGGCCCCTTGGGCTACGCGGGCGAAGCCTGCGCTGGGGGTCTGGGGGGGTTGCCTCCGAGGCCAGCACGGTTCCTAGTTGACGCAGGGGATGCCCTTTTCGGCCCCGACGGCGCCGCCCTGGGGGCCGGACGTGGGGATGCCCGCGGATGACGGGGACGTGGACGCCTTGGCGGCCTGCCCGCCGGCCGGGATGCTGGGGGCGGTGGTGGTACCGGCGCCGAGCTTGATCTCGATGTGCCCGGCCTCGATCGCGGGGCTGGCGGCGGCGCTGACCCCGAAGGCCGCGGCCAGCTGACCGGCGTTGGCGGCCTCGCCCGGTCCATAGAGGACCTGGGTCGCGGCCAGCGGTGTGGTGTTCTCGATCAGGCCCGCCTGGTACCCGGCCTGGACCACGGCCGACGAGACCTGGCTGGCCAGGCCGCCGGTCTGGCCACCGTTGAGCACGTCGACCACGGTCCTGGCGGCCGCCGTGCCCGGGGCCTGAGCCGGCTGCGAGGTCTTCGCGGCCGCGGGCTTGGGATAGAAGGCCGACTGCACGATGGTCTTGATCGCGGCCGGGTCGATCTGGTTGGCCGACTGCCCGTCGATGGTGGCGTAGCCCTCGATCGGCAGCGTGTGGAACACCAGGTTGCCGCCGGTCAGGCTGGACATCTGGGACGAGAACTGGAGCAGGTCCCAGCCCGAGTCGGTGATCGCGTACTGCTTGGCCACCGACAGCAGCGACTGCAGCTTGGTCAGGTCGCCGAGCACGCCCTGAGAGCGCAGCTGGGCCATGACCGAGTCCAGGAAGGCCTGCTGGCGGTGGGTGCGGTCCAGGTCGCCGTTGGTCAGGCCGTGACGCTGGCGGACGAAGGCCAGCGCCTGCGAGGCGTTCAGGTGCTGGTACCCGGCGCGGAAATGGGCCCCGGAGTAGCTGTCAGAGACCGGGTGGCTGAGGCAGACTTCGACGCCGCCCAGCACCCGGGCCAGCTCGTAGAAGCCGTCCAGGTTGACCTCGGCGAAGTGGTCGATGTGCACGCCGGTAAGCTGCTCGACGGTGTCCACCGCGGCCTTCCGCCCGGCCTCGTTGCCGCCGAACGCGAGCTGATTCTGGCTGATGTCCGGCTGCTGCTGCTTCAGCTGCTGCTGCCTGTAGAACATGCTGACGCCGTAGGCCTGGTCGATCTTGCCGTGCTGCTGCGGGCCCACGGTGCCGCTGAAGGTCACCCAGTCGTCGCGCGGGATGGAAAAGCCGATGGCCTTCTTCCCGCCGGCCGGGATGTGGATCAGGATCAGGGTGTTGGTGTCGTTGCCGCCGATGCCGTTCTCCACGCCTTGCACGCTGCCCGCGTGCAGGGCCTTGAGGATGCTGGCCGGCAGCACGTTGCCGTTCCAGTCGCGGCGGCTCTCCAGGCCCATCAGCAGGATGTTCTGAGCCCCGATGGACGGGCCACCGGTGATCGCGTGCGAGGCGCCGATGCTGCTGACGTCGCGCACCACGAAGTACGAGAAGCCGCTGGCGGCCAGGACCAGAGCGGAGAAGACGCAGGTCACCGCGTAAAATGCCATGTGTCTAGCACTACGGTGCGGCACCCGCGGTTGCACTCTAGCCACCAGCACCCCGGCGGGACGGCCGTCGATCCATGCGGCGAAGACTACCGGCGCGGGCATGTTGCTGATCCATAACGGCTAACATCGGGGATCAGATGAGCGAGCCCCGATGGCATGATGCGGATCCGCGCCCGCCGTATGGTGGCGTGCCCGGGCCAGAGATCCGTTCGGCCCGAAAGACCCCGGAGCCGGCGCCCGGTGGCGGGCGGCTCCGCGGCAGCGACCGGCCCGCGGCCTGGGAAGGGCCGGGCTGGTATCGCGACGACTCCGATCCGTTCGGTTCGGTGGAGATGGCCACCGGCCCGCGCCAGGCTGATGACCTGGCTGATGACCGCCGGCGGGGCGGACGCGATGACCGGGTCTCTGGTCGCCCTGCGGACCGGCGGCGGGCCGACCCGGACGTGCTTCCCGTCTCGTCCTGGCGGTGGGGTGAGCTGTCCGGCGGGCGCGGCACGCTGATCGTGGTGGCCGCGGCGATCCTGGGCGCCATCGTCACCGTGGTGACCAAGCGCGATCCAGGCTCGCTGCTGGGCTGGCTCATCGTGGCCGGCACGGCGATCGCGGGGTTCGCGGTCCGGCCGCGCTCGGCCTATCTGCTGGTCCCGGTCCCGGCGCTGGCCTACGTGGTGTTCGGGCTGGCCGCGGGGTTCATCCGGCACCAGAGCGATCCGTCCAGCGCGGGGCTGGCCGTGAACGCGGCCCAGTGGATAGCCAACGGCTTCCTGATCATGGCCGCGGCCACCGTGCTGGCCGTCGTGATCGCGCTCGGCCGCTGGCTGCTGGACCGCAGGGCCTCGGCGTCGCCCGCGCGGCGCCAGCGTTCCGGTTCCGGGGGGCGGCGCGGACCCGCGGAACCGCTGGACCGGGCCGACGGTGACGGTGCCCGGAGTGTCCCTAGCGACTCAAGTGGCTTGATTGGTCAGAGTGACGAGGTGGGCTTCGGCGGCCAGCGTGGCTGGAGCGGGCAAAGTGACGGAACAGGCTGGGGTGGCCGGAGCGGCCGGGGTGACGCGAGTGACTGGCCGGGCCGGGGTGACGGTGAGGGCCGAAGTGACCGGCCGGGCCCAAGTGACCGGGCAGGCCGGCCGGGCCGGGCGGACCGGGCAGGCGGCGGGGCTGACCAGGGCGGCCGGAGCGGCTGGGGTGGCCGCGGCGATCGAAGCGATCGAGGCCGCCAGGTCGATCGAAGCCGCCAGGTGGATCGGGACCGGGGCGAGGCGCCGGGCCGGCCGAAGCCCGCGTTCTACCCGAACCCGGACTGGCCCGGAGGCCGGGGCGAGGCCCGTGATCCCCGCGACCGGCGACCGCCGCCGGGACCGCCGTCGTTCGGCGCCTCCCGCGACTTAGGACGCCGAGGCCGGGCCCGGGCCCGGGGCGTCGGCTGAGGGTCTCGCCCAGCCGGACCCGCTGAGAGCTCACCCGAAAAGGGCAGGTCGCGGGCGCGGCACCCGAGGCTCAGCGGCGGGTGGCGGCCCAGTGCCGGATCTTGTCGATGCGGGCCTTGATCTGGTCTGCGGTGGCCTGCGGCAGCGGCGGCCCGCCGCAGGCCTGGCGCAGCTCGTTGTGGATGACCCCGTGCGGCTGGCCGGTGCGATGGTTCCAGGCCCCGACCAGGCCGTTCAGTTCCTTGCGGAGGGCGGCCAGCGCTTCCCGGCTGACCGGGGGCGGCGCGTCCGCGTCGGCTGGTGCCCCCGGGCTGGCTGGTGCCCCCGGGCCGGCCACCGCGCTGGCGGGCATGGCCGCCGAGCCACCCCGGCCCGGGCCGAACCCCGCCACGCTGGCCCATCCCGCCGCTCCCCCACCCGCGGGGTTGATCACCTCGGGCGCGTCCAGACCGCCCTGACCGCGGGACCGGGCCCTGAGCTGGTCGGACTGGCGCTGACGGAGCAGGTGGGCCACCTGCTCCGGCTCCAGCAGGCCGGGCAGGCCGAGGAAGTCCTCTTCCTCGGCTGATCCCGGTGTGGTGGCCGTGCCGAACTCGCCGCCGTCGTAGAGCACCCGGTCGAAGTGGGCCGAGGCCTTCAGCACCTCGATCGACGGGGCCAGCAGGTCGTCCGGGGTGTCCCGCTGACGCTGAGCCTCGGCCAGCTCGTCTTCCTCGGGCGCCTCCGACGGCGGGTACAGCACGTGGTCCCGCTCGGCCTCGAGCTCGGCCGCGTAGGCCAGCAGGATCGGCACCGACGGCAGGAACACCGAGGCGGTCTCGCCCCGGCGGCGGGCCCGCACGAACCGGCCGACGGCCTGGGCAAAGAACAGCGCGGTGCTGACGCTGGTGGCGTAGACGCCCACGGCCAGGCGGGGAATGTCGACGCCCTCGGACACCATACGCACCGCGACCATCCAGCGGTCCTCGGACGCGGCGAACTCGCCGATCTTGCGGCTGGCGGTGGGGTCGTCGGACAGCACCACCACCGGGCGCTTGCCGGTGATGCGGCGCAGCAGGGCCGCGTAGGCCCGGGCGTCCTCGTGGTCGCCCGCGATGACCAGGCCACCCGCGTCCGGCATACCCCGGCGGACCTCGGTGAGCCGCTTGTCCGCGGCTTCCAGGACCCGGGTGACCCACTCGCCGGTGGGATCCAGCGCGGTCCGCCAGGCCTGGGCCACCTGCTCCTTGGTCAGCGGCGTGCCCAGGGTGGCGGTGATCTCGTCGCCGGCCCGGGTCCGCCAGCTCATCTCGCCCGAGTAGGCCAGGAAGATGACCGGCCGGACGACCCCGTCCTCCAGCGCGTTGGCGTAGCCGTACACGTAGTCCGAGGAACTACGGCGCGACCCGTCCAGCTGTTCGCCGTAGCTGACGAACGGGATCGGGTTGGTGTCGCTGCGGAACGGCGTGCCGGTCAGGGCGATCCGCCGCCGGGCCGGCTCGAACGCTTCGCGCACGGCGTCGCCCCAGGACAGTGCGTCGCCCGCGTGGTGGATCTCGTCGAAGATGACCAGGGTCCGGCGGCCCTCGGTGCGCTGCCGGTGCAGCATCGGGTGGGCCGCGACCTGGGCGTAGGTGACCGCCACGCCCACGAAGTCGGCCGAGGCCCGGCCTTGGGCGTTGCTGTAGGACGGGTCCAGCGCCAGGCCGAACCGCGCGGCCGACGCCGCCCACTGGTGCTTGAGGTGCTCGGTCGGCGTGACCACGGTGACGGCCATGACCTCGCGGCGGGCCAGCAGTTCGGCGGCCAGGGTCAGCGCGTAGGCGGTCTTGCCCGCACCGGGCGTCGCGTTGAGCAGGAAGTCCCGCCGCGGTTGGCGGAAGTACTCCAGGGTCGCGTCGCGCTGCCAGACACGCAGCGAACCGAACAGTTCGGGCCGGCAGAAGGCGTCGTCGATCAGGGAAGGAGGAAAAGTCATAGGGCAGGAGCAGGTCGGCTCAGTCGTCGCCGCCCTCGGGCAGGCCCTCGTAGATCTCCTTGCACTCCGGGCAGACCGGGAACCGCTTCGGGTCGCGGCTCGGTGTCCAGACCTTGCCGCACAACGCCACGACCGGGTCGCCGGTCACCGCGCTCTCGACAATCTTGTTCTTGTCAACGTAGTGGGCGAACCGCTCGTGGTCCCCGTCGCCGCCGTGAGAGAGATCCGGCCTGACGTCAGTCTTGATCCGGGTGCCACTTTCGGTCTGAGTGGCAGTGTCCGGGAGAACCTCGGTGCTCATGGCTCCGATTCTAGGCGCTCACCCCGGACTCGCGGTTCAGTTCAGGCTCGGGTCGTCGGGGAACGTGGCCGTGAACGCCATCTCGCCGCCCTGCCGGCGGAGCACGTCGCCCCACAGGTCCTCGGGCTGGCCCGCGAAGGCGTCGGCGGGCTCGGCCGGCACCACATACCAGGCGCCTTCGTCGATCTCCCCCTTGAGCTGGCCCGGGGCCCAGCCCGCATATCCCGCGTACACGCGCAGCCGGTGGATGGCCGGGGCCAGCAGGTCCGGCGGCGCGTCCAGGTCGACCAGCCCGAGCCGGGATATGGCGGCCGCGCCGTCCAGCGCGTGCCAGCCCAGCGGCTCGGCGTCCCCGGGGACCATGCCGATGGCCAGCGCGCTGTTGGGCGCGACCGGGCCGCCCTTGAACACCACCGACGGGCCGGTGACCAGGTCCGACCAGGCGTCCAGGACCCGCTCCACGGGCACGTCGGTGGGCCGGTTCAGCACCACGCCCAGCGTGCCCTCTTCCGCCTCGTGCTCGACCACCAGGATCACGGTCCGGCGGAAGTTCGGGTCCGCGAGCACCGGCGTGGCGACGAGCAGGCGGCCGGTCAGGCTCTCGGTGGCCATTTCGTCCATGTGCCCATCATCGAGGGAGTCCTAACGGCGCGGCAGCGCGATCAGCGGTGGTCAGCGGCCGGGCTGGCCGCCTCCCGCACCGCGGCCGCCACCGACGAGGCCACGTCGGGGTGGAAGACCGACGGGACGATGTAGTTCGGCCCCAGTTCGTCGGCCGACACCACGTCGGCCAGGGCGCGGGCCGCGGCGACCAGCATGCCGTCGGTGATGGTCCGGCTCTGCGCGTCGAGCAGGCCGCGGAAGACTCCGGGGAAGGCCAGCACATTGTTGATCTGGTTGGGGTAGTCGCTGCGGCCGGTCGCGACCACCTCCGCGTACTCGCGGGCCTCGTCCGGGTCCACCTCGGGATCCGGGTTGGCCAGCGCGAACACGATGCTGCCGGGCTTCATGGTGGCGATGTCGGCACCGGTGAGGATGCGCGGCGCGGACACCCCGATGAACACGTCGGCGTCCCGGACCGCCCCGGCCACGTCGCCGTCGTAACCGGCGTCGTTGGTGCGGTCGGCGATCCACTGCAGGTTCTCGTCGGCGGCCAGATCGGCGCGGCCGCGGTACACCGCGCCCTTGTCGTCGCAGACGCACACGTCCTTGGCCCCGGTCGCCAGCAGCAGGCGCAAAATCGCCGAGCCGGCCGCGCCCGCCCCGGCCATGGCGATCCGGACCGAGCCAAGATCCTTGCCGACCACCCGGAGGGCGTTGGTCAGTGCGGCCATGACCACGATGGCGGTGCCGTGCTGGTCGTCGTGGAACACCGGGATGTCCAGCAGGTCACGCAGCCGCCGCTCCACCTCGAAGCAGCGCGGCGCGCTGATGTCCTCCAGGTTGATGCCGCCGAAACCGGGGGCGAGCGCCTTCACCGCCGCGACGATCTCGTCGGTGTTCTGGGTGTCCAGGCAGATCGGCCAGGCGTCGATGCCGGCGAAGCGCTTGAACAGCGCGGCCTTGCCCTCCATCACCGGCAGCGCGGCGTACGGGCCGATGTTGCCCAGGCCGAGCACGGCCGAGCCGTCGGTGACCACGGCCACGCTGTTGCGCTTGATCGTGAGGCGGCGGACGTCATCCGGGTTCTGGGCGATGGCCAGCGACACCCGGGCCACCCCCGGGGTGTAGGCCATGGACAGCTCGTCCCGGGTGCGCAGCGGGACCTTGGACCGCATCTCGATCTTGCCCCCGAGATGCAGCAGGAAGGTCCGGTCGCTGACCTTGTGCACCGACACGTCGGGCAGCTCGGACAGCGCCGCCACAATGGCTTCGGAGTGCGCGGTGTCCCGGGCGGCGCAGGTGACGTCGACGCGGAGGCGCTCGTGACCAGCGGCGTTGACGTCCAGGGCGGTGACGATGCCGCCCGCGTGCTCGACCGCCCGGGTGATCTCGCTGACGGCGCGTCCCCGCGAGCCGACCTCGAGCCGCACGGTCATCGAATACGAGATGCTCGGCGCCATGGCCACGTTGCTGCCGCCTTCCCTGGCACTGCTGCGGGGTCACCGGTCCCGCCTGCGGAACCTGACACGACCCTAGCCGCGCTGATCGCGCGCTGCGGGGCTGCTCGCAGCGCTGTGACCAAGGGTACGGTCAGTTTGCGACTCCGTAGCGACGTCCATTTCGCGTACTCTGGCTAGATGGTGCAGGAAACTGCGATGGAGCAGCCCCCGCCGCCCGCGGCCGCGGTGATCGACGCCACCCGGCTGCGGGTGGCCATCGCCCGGCTGTCCCGCCGGCTACGGCGCCACGAGCTGGCCGGGCTGACCCCGACCCAGCTGTCCGCGCTGGCCACGGTGGAGGCGTCCGGGCCGATGCGGCTGGGCGACGTGGCCGCCGCCGAGGGCATCGCGCCGTCCACGCTGACCCGGATCGTGACCGCGCTGGAGGACCGGGCCTACGTCGAGCGCTGCGCGGTGCCGGGTGACGCCCGGGCCAGCACGCTGACCATCACCGTCCGCGGGCATGAGGTGCTGGAGCGGATCCGGCACGAGAGCACGGCCATGCTCGCGCAGAGCCTGGCCACGCTGCGGCCGGAGCAGATCGAGCAGCTGGCGCACGCGCTGCCCGCCCTGGAGCAGCTGGCCGAGGTCGACCCCCGGCTACCCCAGCCCCGCTGAGACAGCCTGCGGAACAGCCCCGCTAGAACAGCAGGCTGGACAGCTGGCCGCGGGCCTTCTTCACCCGCGGGTCCTGCGGCGGGAAGATCTCGAACAGCCCGATGAGCTGCCTACGGGCCTGGTCGCGCTGGTCCCCCGCGGTGCGCCGGACCACGCCCAGCAGCCGGTCGAAGGCCTCCTCGATGTGCCCCGCGCCCAGGTCGATGTCGGCCACCTGGGACTGGGCCTCCACGTCGTCGGGGTGCTCGGCCGCCTCGCGGCGCACCTTGGCCTCGTCGTAGGAGTCCAGCCGGCGGAACAGCTCCACCCGGGCCAGGCCGACCTTGGCCACCGGGTCCGCGGGCGAGCTGGCCAGGATCTGGCGGAACGCGTCGGCGGCGGCGTCCATGTCGCCGCGCTGCATGGCCTCCTGAGCCTCGGCGTAGGCCGGGCTCGAGCCCTCAGGACCAATCGGACCGCCGGGGCCACCAGAACCCGCCGGGCCGCCGGGCCCACCCGGACCGGACGCGCCGGGGTCAGCTGGGCCATCCGGGCCGCTGGGCTGTCCGGCCGCCTGCTCAGTGCCGTCTGGAGCTGGGCCGTCCGGTCCCGGGCCACCGGGCCCGACGCCGAGCTGCTGAGCGGCCGCCACGACCTGGCCGATCCACTGCTTGACCTGCGCCTCGGGCAGGGCACCGAGGAAGCCGTCCACCAGCTGGCCGCCGATCACCGCGACCACCATGGGGATGCTCTGCACCTGGAGCGCCTGGGCCAGGCGCGGGTTGGCGTCCACGTCGACCTTGGCCAGCACCCACTGGCCGGCCGCCTCGCCGGCCAGCTTCTCCAGCACCGGGCTGAGCTGCTTGCACGGCTCACACCACTCGGCCCACAGGTCGATGATGACCGGGGTGGTGCGCGAGCGCTCCACCACCTGGCTGTTGAACGTCTCTTCCGTGACGTCGATGACGGCGCCGTTCGCGTCACCGCCATCGGTCCCGGCCTGGGCCGGCTGCGCCCGGCGCTGCGCGGCCTGCTGCCGGGCGCCAAGGTCGACGGCCCCGTAAATCGAAAAGTCCCGCGGCTGCATGATCCCATCCTGCCGTATCCGTGCCGTACCTCAACCGGTCCGGCACTTGTCATACCCAGGTTCGAACACCAGCGGTGGCCAAAGTCATCCGCGATGGCCCGGGTACTGGCGCTTTGAAGTCCTTTTCTATGGTCGAATGCCGGATTGCCGAGTAGCACATGATGTGCTACGTTATCCCTATGAGCGCTACTTCGGGCCCCGGAGCCGGGGTCGCCAAGCGGATTGGCGTCCGCGAACTGCGGCAGCACGCCAGCCTGTACGTCGACCTGGCCGAGAAGGGTTACACCGTGGACATCACCAACCGGGGCCGCCTGGTGGCCCGGCTGGTCCCGATCCAGGAACCGGAGAGCCCGCTGGAACGGCTGTTCGCGGCCGGCATCCTCGAGCCTGCCGAAGACCCGGGAGACCTGCTCGATGTCGAGCCGGGACCACCCGTTCCGCCGGGACAGCCAACGGCGAGCGAGATCCTCCAGCAGATGCGTGAGGAGGAAAGGTATTGATCTACCTCGACTCATCCGCCCTGGTGAAGCTGGCCGTCACCGAGCCCGAGTCCGCCGCGCTGGTCGACTGGCTCCGGGACAGCAGCCAGTTGGTCCGGGTATCCAGCCCGCTGGTCCGCGTCGAAGTTCCGCGAGCAGTGTGGCGCGCAGACCCCGGCTCCCTTCCGCAGGCTTACACGATTGTCCGGCGGTTGCGGGAGATACGCATGACCGAGGCGGTCCTGACCCGGGCGGCGGGAGTACGGCCGAACGTCCTCCGCACCCTGGACGCGATCCACGTGGCCTCGGCGATGTCTGTCCGGGACAACCTGACCGCCTTGGTTTCCTACGACAAGCGCATGCTGGCGGCGGCGCAGGACGCGGGCCTGCCGACCGCGTCCCCATCCTGACCGGGCGGCCGGGCCCACCAGCGTGACCTGGGTCCGGCCAACCGAACACGGTTCGTGGCAATCGCTCAGAAAAAACGGAATTAAATCCCAACCTTCCCCGGGCCACCGTCGTCTCTAAGGGTGGTCCGGATGTGACAGGGGTACATCCGGACCCCACAGCTGTCCTGTCCGGGAATCTCCGTTGTCGGGTGATTGTGTGGTACACCAGTGGAATCTCTGACGCACGATGTCAGGCGTCCTCACACGGGGCGGGGCGCCGGGGCCGTGACGCTGGGTAGAAGCGTGTCGCGGTCCACATCGCCTGTCAGCAAGGGGACTTCGGTGGGCACCTTTGGGAAGGCCGACTGGGCGGCGGCCGAGGAACTCTTCAGCAGTTCCTACCCCCGCCTGGCGGGCTGGGTCCGGCGCCTGGTCGACGACGACGACACCGCGCACGAGATCGCGTCCGAGGCCTTCACCCGGCTGCTGGCCCGCTGGTCTTCCCTGGACAATCCGCAGAGCTACCTGTACATGATCGCCACCAACCTGGTCCGGGACCACTGGCGCAAGACCGAGCGCGAACGCCGCGCGCTCCGGACCGTCACCGCGTCCGCGGACAGCAATCCCGTGGCCCACCCGGCCGAGGACGTGGACGTGCGCAACCTCATCCAGGACCTGCCGCAGCGAATGCGCAACGCGTTCCTGCTGCACTACTACGCGGGGTTCGGCGTGCGCGAGGTGGCCGCGCTGCTGGGCCGGCCGGAGGGCACGATCAAGGCCGACCTGTTCCAGGCCCGGAACCGGCTGAAGGCCACCATGGGGGAATCCGATGGATGATCACCAGGATCCCCGCGACCCGGGTCAGCCACGCGAAGACGTGGACGGCTGGCTGCAC
This sequence comes from Streptosporangiaceae bacterium, assembly GCA_036521155.1. Classification (GTDB taxonomy): domain Bacteria; phylum Actinomycetota; class Actinomycetes; order Streptosporangiales; family Streptosporangiaceae; genus Bog-532. The sequence goes on along the minus strand of DATDIH010000047.1, from coordinate 8,560 downwards.
GCGAGGATCGACCCGCTGCCACCCCCGCCCGGCACGTTCGATCTGATCAAGCGCCGGGTCCGGCGCCGCCGGTATCGGCAGGTGGCCATGTCCGCGGCGGTGGCGGCGGCGGTGGCCGGGGCCGTCGTGGTGGTGCCGCGGGTGGCCACGTCGGTGCTGAACGTCACCCAGAACAACGGCAGCGGCGCGGCTTCGGCCAAGTCTTCCGCACCCAACACCCATGTCTCGCAGGGCAACACCGGCTCCGGCGCGGAGTCGACGGGGACGCCGACGCCGGTGCCCACCATCACGCCGCCGGCGCCGGTGCCGCAGAACTTTCGGCCCACCTCGGTCACGTTCGTCGGCCTGAACACCGGCTGGGTGATCGGCCAGGCCGGCGTGAACGGGAAATGCTTCACGCAGTACTGCACGTCGGTGGCGCGGACCAGCGACGCCGGGAAGACCTGGGCCGGAGTGCCCGCTCCGCAGACCGGGTACCCGAACGGCGCCTCGGGAGTGGGCCAGATCCGCTTCCTGGACGAGAACAACGGCTGGGCGTTCGGGCCGCAGCTGTACGCCACCACCGACGGCGGCAAGACCTGGGCCGAGCAGGACACCGGCGGGAAGCGCGTGACCGCGCTGGAGACCGTGGGCGACCGGGCCTTCGCCGTCTTCGCCACCTGCACCGGCACCGGGACGGAATTCGCCGCCCAGTGCACGCAGTTCAGCCTGTACTCCAGCCCCGAGGGCTCCAGCGACTGGACGCCGGTGACCGGCGCTGGCAACCTGTCCGACGGCGGCCAGGACAGCTCGGCCTCCCTGGTACTGACCAGCACCAAGGGCTACCTGCTCGCCCCGGACGGCTCCCTGTACGCCGGCCCGGTCAACGGCACCGGGTCCTGGCAGCAGGTCTCGTCCCGTCCGGCTGGCGCCGTCACCTGCAGCCCCGGCGCGGCGCAGGCGGACGGACAGCCGTCCGGGGCGTTCCTCACCACCGCCAACAACGCCAGCGCGGTGCTCGCGTGCACCGTGCCCGGCGGCGGCGCGAACGTCTTCACCTCCAGCGACGGGGGCGCCGCCTGGCAGCAGGCCGGAACCGTCTCCGGGGGCAGAGTGACCACCGCCGCGACCCAGGAAGGCGGCGAGATCGTGCTCTCCACCAGCGACGGTATCCAGGTGTCCGACGACAACGGCCAGACCTTTCACCTGTCGGCTTCGGGCTCGTCCGGGCCACCCGGCGGGTTTGGCTGGGTGGGCATGACCAGCCAGACCCAGGGCGTCGCCCTGCCCGCCGACCCGTTCCAGCACACGGCCTGGTTCACCTTTGACGGCGGCCAGACCTGGCAGCCGCGGGCGGTCAGCGGGCCATAGCCCGGTGACCGGCCGGTTCCCCCGGGCCGGTCTGCTCCGGCTGGCTGCCGAGGGCATCGAGGAGTTCATCGGCGGCCCGGTAGGGGTCGAGTTCGCCGCGGGCCACGCGGGCGGCCAGCGGATCCAGGGCGGTCTCCCCCGGCAGCTGGCTCATGGAGCGGCGCAGCCGGCCCAGGGCCAGCGCGGCCACCTCTTCCCGGGCCCGGGCGGTGCGGCGCCGGTCCCGCTCGCCGGACGACTCCAGCCAGGTCCAGTGGGCGTCCAGGCGGTCCACCAGCTCGCCGATGCCCTCGCCGGTGGTGGCCACGGTGGAGACGATGGGCGGCTTCCAGTCGTCCGGCCCGTGCTGGGCCAAAGCGATCATGGTGCGCAGGTCGCGGATGGTCTCCTGGGCCTGGGGCCGGTCGGCCTTGTTGACCGCGAACACGTCGGCGATCTCCAGGATGCCGGCCTTGGCCGCCTGCACGGCGTCGCCCATGCCCGGCACGACCAGGACCACCACCGAGTCGGCGGTGGCGGCGATCTCCACCTCGATCTGCCCGACCCCGACCGTCTCGATCAGGATCACCCCGAAGCGCGCGGCGTCCAGGGCCCGGATCACCTGCGGCGTGGCCACGGCCAGGCCGCCGAGATGTCCCCGGCTGGCCATGGACCGGATGAACACGTCCGGGTCGGTGGCGTGCTCCTGCATACGGATCCGGTCACCGAGCAGGGCACCCCCGGTGAACGGCGAGGACGGGTCGATGGCCAGCACCGCCACCCGCTGGCCCTGATTGCGGTACGCCTTGACCAGCGCGCTGGTCACGGTGGACTTGCCCGCGCCGGGCGGGCCGGTGAGGCCGATGACCCGGGCCCCGCCCGCGCGCGGGGCCAGTTCCCGCATCAGGGCCCGGACCCGGGGTGAATCGTCCTCGATCAGCGAGACCAGCCGGGCCAGGGCCCGCGGTTCACCGTCGTGCGCCCGCGCCACCAGTTCGGCGTCGTCGTCGGCCGGGCGGCCGGTGCCGCCGGCGGGAGCAGAATTTCCCGGAAGCGATGGCACGCGCGGTGATCAGGCCGCCGGAGCCGGCACGCGCAGCAGCAGCGCCTCGCCCTGGCCGCCGCCGCCGCAGAGCCCGGCCGCGCCGATCCCGCCGCCGCGACGGCGCAGTTCGTAGGCCAGGTGCAGGGCGATCCGGGCGCCGGACGCCCCGATCGGGTGGCCCAGGGCGATCGCGCCGCCGTTGACGTTGACCCGCTCCGGGCCCACGCCCAGGTCGCGCATGGACTGGATGGCGACCATGGCGAAGGCCTCGTTGATCTCGATCAGGTCCAGGTCGGCCATTGTCAGCCCGCCCTTGGCCAGCGCCCGCCGGATCGCGTTGGACGGCTGGGAGTGCAGCGAGTTGTCCGGGCCCGCGACCAGACCGGCCGCGCCGACCTCGGCCAGCACCGGGGCCCCGAGGGCTTCGGCCGTCTCCCGGGCCATCACCACCACGGCGGCGGCGCCGTCGGAGATCTGCGAGGCCGAGCCGGCGGTGATCGTGCCGTCCTGGGCGAAGGCCGGGCGCAGGCGGCCGAGCGACTCGGCCGTGGCCTCCGGCCGGATGCCCTCGTCCTCGTCGAACAGCAGCGGATCGCCGCCGCGGCGGGGCACGGCCACCCCGACGATCTCCTCGGCCAGCACGCCGTTCTTGACCGCGGCCGCGGCCCGCTGGTGAGACAGGGCCGAGAACTCGTCCTGCTCGGCGCGGCTGATGCCCAGCTTGGCCCCGAGCCGCTCGGTGGACTCACCCATGGACACGTGGTCGTAGGCGTCGGTCAGGCCGTCCAGGGCCATCGAGTCCTGGACCTCGACCGGGCCGTACTTGTAGCCGGAGCGCGACCTGGGCAGCAGGTGCGGGGCCTGGGTCATGGACTCCATGCCGCCCGCCACCACCACATCGAACTCGCCGAGCCGGATGTACTGGGCGGCCAGCGCGATCGCGTCCAGGCCGGACAGGCAGACCTTGTTGAGAGTCATCGCGGGCACCGACATCGGCACACCCGCGGCCACGGCCGCCTGCCGGGCCGGGATCTGGCCCGCTCCGGCCTGCAGCACCTGGCCCATGATCACGTAATCGACCTGGTCCCCGCCGATACCCGACCGCTCCAGCGCGGCCTTGATGGCGATGCCGCCGAGGTCGGCGCCGGAGAACCCGGCCAGCGAGCCGAGCAGGCGGCCGATGGCCGTCCGGGCTCCGCCCACGATGACCGGCTCCCGCCCGGCCGGCGTCCCCGTGCTGCTGGACAGGGCCTCGCTCATCCCGACACCTCCACGTCATGACCTCTTGTCACGATACCCAGCCGCCATCGCCAGCACGCGAACCCCGGGCCGCATTCCGCGGGCACGATCTGATGTGATGGGCCGATCATGCTGACCAGGATCGATCACGTCGGAATCGCCTGCCGGGACCTCGAGTCGACGGTGGAGAAGTACTGCTCGGTGTTCGGGCTGACTGTGGTGTCGCGTGAGGTCATTGAGGAACAAGGTGTGCGTGAGGCCATGCTGCTGGTGGCCACGGCCGGCGCATCGGCGACCGTGCCCGGCGGCGCCTCGTACATCCAGTTGCTGGAACCGCTGTCGGCGGACACCCCGGTCGGGAAGTTCCTGGCCCGGCGGGGCGAGGGCATCCACCACATCGGGTACGCGGTGGACAACGTGCGGTCGGCGCTGGCCGAGGTGGGCGGGACCGGGGTCCGGCTCATCGACGAACGCCCCCGGCACGGCTCGCTGGGCGCCTCGATCGCGTTTCTGCACCCGGCCGATCTGGGCGGGGTGCTCACCGAACTGGTCGAGCCAAAACGGCCGCAGGACGGCTGAGCGTTCACCGTGACCAGCCGTTTCGGGCGCGCTGACCGAAACGAGAGCTGGGCGAGTTATGGGCCGGCCCCGGGGCCGTCCGGGCCGGGCGAGTCAGGGCACGAATGAGACCCGCAGGTCACCTCGAAAGACGTCACATCTGTACCACTGGTGTACAGGAGTGGTCGTTGGCGGGGCCGGCCTGATGCGAGAAAGTGGCCGTTAAGCAGGGAGAATATGCGGACATTGCCCGTTATAGTGCCTATTGACCGGAAGCATAGGTCACAGTCCAGAGAATCCGCCGCTGGGAAGTCCGAAGGAACCGACAACGGCGCGCAGGCGGAGTAGTCTGCCTGCTACCAGGTGAGAAAATCGCAGAAGTCCGTAACGACCGGGCGAGGTGCCTGCCGTCCCGCCGGCCGGATCACCTTACCGATCGAGCGATGAGAACCTCATCTGCAACCCCCCCGCCTGCCGTACCGTCCAACAGGGTTAGGCCACATGCAATCCGACATTGACGCACAGCTCACCAACTTCTTTGAAGACACGCAGCCGCGCGAGTTCGCCAAGGTGATGCGCGGTTACGACCCCCAGCAGGTCAACGAGCATCTGGCCACCCTCGAGGGGGATCTGCGCCAGCAAAAGGACCAGGTCCAGGCGATGCACCAGGAGCTGGCCGACGCCCATCGGCAGCTCCAGGAGCAGGAGCGGCCGACCTACTCCGGTCTGGGCGCGCGGATCGAGCAGCTGCTCCGGCTGGCCGAGGAGCAGGCCACCGAGCTGGTTCAGGCGGCCCGGTCCGAGGCCAACGAGATCAAGGCCGCCTCCAAGGTGGACGCCGCCGAGGTGCGGGCGTCGGCCGAGAACGAGGCCGCTGAGCTGCGGGCGATCGCCAAGCGCGAGACCGACGACCAGCGCGGGGCAGCGGAGCGCGAGGCCGACTCGATCAGGACGGGCGCCCGCCGCGAGTCGGACGAGCTGACCTCGACGACCGAGCGCGAAGTGGCCAAGCTGCGGGCGACGGCCGACCACGAGATCGCCGAGAAGCGGGCGGCCGTGGAGCGCGACATCGCCAAGCTGCGGACCACCACCGAGCGTGAGGTGGCCCAGCTCAAGGCGTCGGCGAAGCGGGAACGCGACGAGATCCTCACCACCTCCAAGCGGCAGGCCGACGAGATGCGCAGCCAGGCTCAGCGCATCCTGGAGGAGAGCGAGGCCCAGCGGGCCCAGGCGGAGGCGGAGTTCGAGATCCAGCTGGCCGCCCGGCGCGAGGAGGCCGAGCGCCAGGAGGCCGAGCGGCTGTCCGCCGCGCAGGCCGCCACCCAGAAGCTGGTCTCCGAGGCCGAGCAGCGCGCGTCCACGGCCGAGCAGCGGGCGGCCAAGGCCAGTGCCCAGGCCGAGCAGACCCGGCGCGACGCCGACTCGCACGCCAAGCAGCTGGTCAGCAACGCCAAGAAGAACGCCGACCAGATCGTCGGCCAGGCCAAGAGCCAGGCCGACCACCTGCTGGCCGAGACCAAGTCCGAGGCCGAGCGCTCCCGGGCCGCGGCCCAGCGTCAGGTCGACGACCTCACCCGCCAGAAGGACAGCATCAGCAGCCACCTGGCCCAGCTGCGTCAGCTGCTCGGCGGCGGCGTCCCCGGCATGGAAGCCCCGGCCGCCGCTTCGTCGGTGCCGTCGGCTCCGGCCCGGCCGGCCATCAGTGCGGACGTGCCGCAGGCTCCGGCCCCGGAGGCGCCCAAGCCGGCCAACGGCAATGCGCCGCAGGCCGCTGCGCCGGCGCAGCGGCAGGCTCCGCAGCAGAACCAGCCGGCTCGCAACGGCGCCGCCAGCGGGGCCAAGCAGGGCGCCAACGGCAAGGCCGCGGACGACGAAGACTGGTGGACCGAGTAAGCACCGAGCAAGCGCGTTAGTGCGGCTGAAGGGCCGGGCCCCCCGGGGTCCGGCCCTTCACCGTTCCTGCGCAGTGTCCCGCGCCGGGGTTTCCGCGCCGAGACGTGCGGTCAGCGGCGGCTGGAGCCGGGGCGGCGGTTCAGCCGTCGCTGCCAGCAGGTGCGATGCCAGTGACGCCGCAGGTCGACGCCGGGCGCCTCGGCGGGCCAGGCCACCACGTGCGCGGTCCCGGGGGTGATCTCCTGGTCGCAGCCGGGGCAGCGGTACGCCTTGGTGGCGGCGGCCCCCGGGATCTGCCGGACCACCCAGTCCCCGTCCGGCCACGACTCGGCCCGCTCCGGGCCCAGCGGCCAGGGGGCGGGTTCCGGCCGGGCACGCCGTGATCTACGCGGGCTCACTCCGGTTACTTTATGCTCGCGTATGCACTGGGCGAGCCCGCTAGTGTGGCCTTCCGTGCGGCTCGTCATCGCGCGGTGCAGCGTCGACTACGTCGGCCGGCTCACCGCCCACCTCCCGTCAGCGCTCCGGCTGCTCATCGTCAAGGCCGACGGCTCGGTCCTGGTCCATTCCGACGGCGGCTCGTACAAGCCGCTGAATTGGATGTCACCCCCGTGCAAGCTGGCCGAGCAGCCCGGCAAGTGGACGGTGACCAACAAGGCGGGCGAGACGCTGGCCATCACGCTGGAGGAAGTGGTCAGCGACACCGCGGTCGAGCTTGGCGTCGACCCGGGCCTGAAGAAGGACGGGGTCGAGTCGCACCTGCAGGAACTGCTGGCCGCGCAGGTGAACCTGCTGGGCCACGGCTGGCGGCTGGTCCGGCGGGAGTTCCCGACCCCGATCGGCCCGGTCGACCTGATGTGCAAGGACCACTCCGGCGGCAGCGTGGCCGTGGAGATCAAGCGCCGTGGCGAGATCGACGGCGTCGAGCAGCTCACCCGGTACCTGGAACTGCTCAACCGGGACCCGCTGCTGGCCCCGGTGCAGGGCGTGTTCGCGGCCCAGGAGATCAAGCCCCAGGCCCGCGTGCTGGCCACCGACCGCGGCATCCGCTGCGTGGTCCTCGACTACGAGGCCATGCGCGGCACCGAGGACGACTCGCTGCGCCTGTTCTGACCGTGCTGGTCTTACTGGGCGGGCCTAAGGCATCATCCGCGGCAGCGGCGGCGCGGCCGCCGGTGGCTCCGGTACCGGTGGCTCCTGTGCCCGCGGCTCCGGCACTTCGGCGGCGACGGGCGGGCCGCCCGACCACAGCATCAGGGACAGGTCCACACCGGGGTCGGGGGCGGGAGCGCGGCTGATGAACCAGATCGCGGCCGACGGGACCTGGGCCGTGGTGACCAGGGTGGCCGGGCCGGCCAGCACGAAGTCCAGGTCGAAGGTGACCAGCAGGCCCAGCATGGTGGCCCGGTTGGCGTCGTCGACACCGGTGAAGGCCTCGTCCAGCCACAGCGGCCGGGGCGCCGAACCCGACTCGGCGTACAGCGCGGCCAGCGTCGCCAGCATCGGCTGGAGCAGGGTGACGGCCTTGCCGCCGCCCGAGTCCTTGGCGTGCACCTCCTCGGTGAACGGGCGCCAGGTCCCCTCCCCCACCCGGTAGTCGGTGACCACGTCGAACCAGCGCCGGTAGTCCAGCAGCACGGACAGGTGCTCCCGCCAGTCGGCCGGGCCGGACCGGCCCTGGTCCTGGGCGGCGCGGATCTGCTGCTCCAGGAACGTGCGCACCTGGTCCGGCGGGGACTCCGGCCGGTCTGGCGCCCCGGCCGCGGCGGCCGCGCCGGGCTCCAGCGCGGTCAGCACCACGAACGCGGTCTCGTGACCGGGCGCGGCCTGCCGGCGCAACCGCAGCGTGGTGGCGCTGGCTCCGGTCGGGTGCTGGGCCAGCACCCGGTTGACCCCGCTGATCAGCTCGGTGACGGCGGCCTGCCGGTCCTGCAGGTGCTCGACGAACGTGCTCGACAGCAGGTCGGCCAGGACCTGGTTCATGACCTGGTCGTGCCGTTCGGCCAGCGTGGTGATCTGCTGGTCGAGCTGGGCCACGGCCCGGGCCGGCGCGCTGGCCAGGCCGGCCCCGTCGACCAGGATCGCGACCTCGGGCAGCTGGCCCGGCTCGGCCGGGTCCTGGAGCGCGACCCCGCGCCCGCCGGAAGTCTCCAGCACCGTGCGCAACTCGGCCAGCGGGCGCCCCACCACCGCGGCCCAGGCCCGGGCGGCCAGGGCCGCCCGGGCCGCGGAGTCACCCTGGCCCGGCTCCGGCCAGCCAGGCGGCGCGATCCGCGACCGGGCCGCCTCGGCCTGAGCCAGGGCGTGGGTCAGCGTGCGGCCGGCCGCCGCGGGCAGTCCCCGGGCCGCGGCCAGGCCCGCGTCGACCGGGATCCACCAGGCGGCCAGGGCTGCGTCCTGGGCCTGGCTGGCTTTGGCCTGCCGAAGCTGTGCGGTGGCCAGGCGCACGCTGGCGGCGGCGGCCGCGGCCAGGCGCCGGCCGTGCTCGGCCTGCAG
>DATDIH010000046.1:0-6241 GCA_036521155.1 Streptosporangiaceae bacterium | reverse complement strand
CGCCGCTGAAGTTAAGGTGCCATGACCGTGGATGAGAAGTTTGCCCCGCCCGGCCTGACGTTCGACGACGTGCTGCTGCTGCCCGCGGCCTCGGATGTGCTGCCCAACGAGGCGGACACCAGCACCCGGATCACCAGCAAGATCAGCCTCAAGATGCCGCTGGTCTCCTCGGCCATGGACACGGTGACCGAGGCGCGGATGGCCGTGGCCATGGCCCGCAACGGCGGCGTCGGCGTGCTGCACCGCAACCTGGCCATCGAGGACCAGGCCCAGCAGGTCGACGTGGTCAAGCGGTCCGAGGCCGGGATGATCACCGACCCGGTGACCTGCACGCCGGACGCCACCGTGGCCGACGTGGACCGGATCTGCGGGCGCTACCGGATCTCCGGGCTCCCGGTCACCGACGAGAACCACATCCTGCTCGGCATCGTGACCAACCGCGACATCCGGTTCGAGACCGACCGCAGCCGCCGGGTGTCCGAGGTCATGACCAGGATGCCGCTGATCACGGCCCCGGTCGGGGTGGCCCCGCAGCAAGCCCTGGCCCTCCTCCGCCAGAACAAGGTGGAGAAGCTCCCGCTCATCGACGAGGCCGGGCGGCTGCGCGGGCTGATCACGGTCAAGGACTTCGCCAAGAGCGAGGAGTACCCGCTGGCCACCAAGGACCCGGGCGGCCGGCTGGTGGTCGGGGCCGCGATCGGCGTGGGCGAGGACGCCAAGGCCCGGGCCCAGGCCCTGATCGACGCCGGGGTGGACTTCCTCATCGTGGACACCGCGCACGGTCACCAGGCCGCCGTGCTGGCCATGGTCAAGCAGCTCAAGGCCAACGCCGACGTCGAGGTCATCGGCGGCAACGTGGCCACCCGGTCCGGCGCCCAGGCGCTGATCGACGCGGGCGCGGACGGGGTCAAGGTCGGGGTCGGGCCGGGCTCGATCTGCACCACCCGGGTCGTGGCCGGGGTGGGCGTGCCCCAGGTGACCGCGATCTACGAGGCCGCCCAGGCCACCCGCCCGGCCCGCATCCCGCTCATCGGGGACGGTGGCCTGCAGTACTCCGGCGACATCGCCAAGGCCATCGCGGCCGGGGCCGACACCGTGATGCTGGGCAGCCTGCTGGCCGGCTGCGAGGAGACCCCGGGCGAGATGGTGTTCATCAACGGCAAGCAGTACAAGCTGTACCGGGGCATGGGCTCGCTGGGCGCCATGCGCAACCGGGAGCGCGGGGGCCGGTCCTACTCCAAGGACCGCTACTTCCAGGACGACGTGCTGCGCGAGGACAAGCTGGTCCCCGAGGGTATCGAGGGCCAGGTGCCGTACCGGGGCCCGCTGGCCGCGGTGGCCACCCAGCTGGTCGGCGGGCTGCGCGCGGCCATGGGTTACTGCGGTGCGCGCACCCTGGGCGATCTCCAGCAGGCCCAGTTCGTGCAGATCACCGCGGCCGGCCTGAAGGAAAGCCACCCCCACGACATCCAGATGACCGTCGAGGCCCCGAACTACAGCGGCCGCGGCCGCAGCTAGGAACGCGAAACCAGTGACCCAAGTGGAAATCGGCCGGGGCAAGAGCGGCCGCCGCGCCTACTCCCTGGATGAGATCGGCATCGTGCCGGCCCGCCGGACCCGGGACCCGGAAGAGGTCTCGATCGCCTGGCAGATCGACGCCTACCGGTTCGAGTCCCCGCTGGTGGCCTGCCCGATGGACAGCGTGGTCTCGCCGCGGACCGCGATCGAGATCGGCCGCCTGGGCGGGCTGGGCGTGCTCGACCTCGAGGGCCTGTGGACCCGGTACCCCGACCCGGAGCCGCTGATCGCCGAGGTCACCGAGCTGGACGAGCAGGCCGCGACCCGGCGGCTGCAGGAGATGTACGCCGCGCCGATCAAGGAGGAGCTGATCGGCCAGCGGATCGCGGAGATCCGTTCGGCCGGCGTGACCGCCGCGGCCCGGCTGTCGCCGCAGCGGACGGCCCGCTACTACAAGGCGGTCATCGACGCGGGCGTGGACATCTTCGTGATCCGCGGCACCACGGTGTCGGCCGAGCACGTGTCCGGCCGGGCCGAGCCGCTCAACCTCAAGCAGTTCATCTACGAGCTGGACGTGCCGGTCATCGTGGGCGGGTGCGCCACCCACACCGCGGCCCTGCACCTGATGCGCACCGGCGCGGCCGGGGTGCTGGTCGGCTTCGGCGGCGGCTCCGGCCACACCACCGCGGCCGTGCTCGGGGTGGCGGTGCCGATGGCCACCGCCATCGCCGACGTGGCCGCGGCCCGGCGCGACTATCTGGACGAGTCCGGCGGCCGCTACGTGCACGTGATCGCGGACGGCAGCATGACCCGCAGCGGTGACATGGCCAAGGCGCTGTCCTGCGGGGCCGACGCGGTCATGGTCGGTTCCCCGCTGGCCCGCGCGTCCGAAGCCCCCGGCCGCGGCTTCCACTGGGGCAGCGAGGCCAGCCACCCGGAGGTACCCCGCGGGGTCCGGGTCAACGTGGGCACGGCGGGCACGCTGGAGCAGATCCTGCACGGCCCGTCGGCGGTGCCGGACGGCTCGATGAACCTGATGGGGGCGCTGCGCCGGACCATCGCCACCGCCGGCTACTCCGACCTGAAGGAGTTCCAGCGGGTCGAGGTGGTGGTGGCCCCGGGCGCCCCGCGTGACCCGCAGAACTCCCTGGGCTCGCTGGGCAGCGCCACCGGCCCGATCCCGCGCCAGCGCCACTGACTGCTGGCGCCCCGCCCACCTCATAGGATTTCCGCATGAACCAGCCTCGCGTGCTTTCCGGCATTCAGCCCACGGCCGACTCGTTCCATCTGGGCAACTACCTGGGTGCGGTCAAGCAGTGGGTGGCCCTGCAGGACAGCCACGACGCCTTCTACTGCGTGGTGGACCTGCACGCGATCACCATGCGGCAGGACCCGGCCCTGCTGCGGCGCCGGACCCGGATCGCCGCCGCCCAGCTGCTCGGGGCCGGCCTGGACCCGGAGCGCTGCACCTTGTTCGTGCAGAGCCACGTGCCCGAGCACACCGAGCTGCAGTGGGTGCTGAGCTGCATCACCGGTTTCGGCGAGGCCAACCGGATGACCCAGTTCAAGGACAAGTCGGCCAAGGGCGGCTCGGACGCGTCGTCGGTGGGGCTGTTCACCTACCCGATCCTGCAGGCGGCCGACATCCTGCTCTACGAGGCCAACCAGGTGCCGGTGGGCGAGGACCAGCGGCAGCACCTGGAGCTGACCCGCGACCTGGCCCAGCGGTTCAACCACCGGTACGGCGAGACGTTCATCCTGCCCGAGGCCTACATCCCGCCCGCCGCGGCCCGGATCGCCGACCTGCAGGACCCGACGATCAAGATGAGCAAGTCCACCTCGTCCCCGCAGGGCATCGTGGACGTGCTGGACGACCCGGCCCAGATCCGGAAGAAGATCGCCCGCGCGGTCACCGACACCGGCAGCGAGGTCCGGGCCGACGAGGCGGGCAAGCCCGGCGTCACCAACCTGCTCCGCATCTACTCGGCGCTGACCGGTGAGCCGGTCAGCGCCCTGGAGGAGCGCTACGCCAGCAGCCAGTACGGCGCGTTCAAGAAGGACGTGGCCGAGGCGGTGGTGGCCGCGCTGACCCCGATCCGGGAGAAGACCGAGAAGGTGCTGGCCGACGAGACCCACCTGGACGAGATTCTGGCCTACGGTGCCGCCCGGGCGAGCCAGGTGGCGCGGGAGACCATGGCCACGGTGCGGGACCGCGTCGGTTTCATTCCGCGTCTCGGCACCGACCTTCGATAAATAATTTATGGAAGGTCGCTTCGCTGGCTCGCCGCGTACGGGTCGGAGTCCGGTGGCAGGGGAGCTTCAGGACGAAGGGTCTCGTGCCTGGCTGCCGGTTCGGGTGGGCGTCCGGCGGCGGAGCAGCATCAGGACGATGGCGGCGGCGGCCGCGCACACGATCAGCGCGATGGACGCCGCGGCCAGCCCGCTCGGGATCTGGCTGGCGGTCAGGTCGCCCGCGGTGACCGGCTGGGCGGCGCCCTTGGGGATCTGGATCGTCGGCGTCTTCGGCGTGGTCTTGACCGGCAGCGGATTGATCAGCTGGCCGACCGGGTTGACCTTGCCATCGGTGGCGAAGCCCCAGTTCAGCAGGGACTTGGCGTAGTTGACTTCGGTCAGCGCCGGGCAGTGCAGCAGGGTCACGATCAGCGTGACCCCGTTCCGCTTGGCCAGCCCCACGTAGGTGGCGCCCGCCGCCGAGGTCCAGCCGATCTTGCCGCCGAGGCCGCCGGGATAGGTGGACAGCAGCGAGTTCTGGTTGACCAGGGTCTCGTTCTTGGCCGAACTGACCTTGAAGTCGAACGTCCGGGTCTGGTCGTACTGCAGGAAGGCGGGCAGCTTGAGTGCCTGGCGGGCAATGAGGGCCAGGTCGTAGGCGCTCACGTGCTGACCCGGGGCGTCCAGCCCGTTCGGGTCCCTGGCCACGGTGTCCCAGGCCTGCAGGTGGTGGGCTTCGGCGTTCATCAGGGCGACGCCGTTGCTCAGCGACCCGGTGCCCTGGGCCAGCGCGATCGCGGCGTCGTTGGCCGAGATGAGCAGCAGGGCGTTGAACAGGTCGGACACCTTGTAGCTGGACCCGGCCACCAGCCCGGCGATGTTCGGCTCGACGGTGGTCGCCTGCGTGGACGCGGTGATGTAGGCGCTGGGGTTCAGCAGCGGGATCAGGGTGGTCGCGGTCAGCATCTTCAGCGTGCTGGCCGGCTTGAGCTGGCCGTGCGGGTCCCGGGCCGCGAGCACCTGCCCGGTGCTGGCGTCGGCGATCACGTAGGCGGCGGCCTGGACGTCGGGCACCCGCGGCGTCGAGGCGGACGGGTAGTTGACCACCGTGCCCGGGCTGGCCAGCTGGCGGCCGCCGACAATGCTCAGGTTTTTCGGCGCGGCCGGCGTGTCGGACTGGGCCAGCAGCTGCTGGGCGGCCGCCGCGCCCCGCGCGGTCTCGGCCGCGGGCCGGGTCTGGGCCACCGGGGAGCTGGGGCTGGCCGCGGGCGTGCTGGACGCCTGGACCGGGGTGAGACCCCCGGCCAGAGCCCCCGCGCAGGCCACGGCGCAGACGGAGAAAACCAGGAGAGTCCTGGACAGAGTCGTGCGCATACGCTCCGTCACCGGCGTGACCTCGTCTTCACCGCGCTCCTTTTCTCCCAGTCCGGTTCGTGCAGTCCGGTTCACTCGGTCCAGCGCTCTACGCCGTCGTAACGTCACCGACGGTCCTTAGGGATGGTAGGGCGGGTCTGCCGTTGCCGCGAGCCATAGCCGTAATCTGAGGTCATGAAGCGCACGTCGGAATCTGGTCTGCCCATCGAACCCGTTTATGACGAAGGCCAGCTTACGGACTTCGACCCGGCCCAGAAGCTAGGCGAGCCGGGCGAGTATCCGTTTACCCGTGGCGTGTACCCCACGATGTACACGCAGCGGCCCTGGACCATGCGGCAGTACGCGGGGTTCGCCACCGCCGCCGAGTCCAACCGGCGCTTCCACGAACTGATCGAGGCGGGCACCACCGGCCTGTCGGTCGCCTTCGACCTGCCGACCCAGATGGGCTACGACTCGGACGCCCCGCTGGCCCACGGCGAGGTGGGCAAGGTCGGCGTGGCCATCGACTCCCTGGACGACATGCGCCGGCTGTTCGACGGCATCCCGCTCGGCGAGGTGTCCACGTCGATGACGATCAACGCGCCCGCCGCCGTCCTGCTGCTGCTCTACCAGACGGTGGGGGAGGAGCAGGGGGCCGAATCGGCCCGGCTGACCGGGACGATCCAGAACGACGTGCTCAAGGAGTACATCGCCCGCGGCACCTACATCTACCCGCCGCGGCCGTCGCTGCGCCTGATCGCCGACACCTTCGCCTACTGCCAGCGGGAGCTGCCCCGCTGGAACACGATCTCGATCTCGGGCTACCACATGGCCGAGGCGGGGGCCACGCCCGTGCAGGAGATCGCGTTCACGCTGGCCAACGCCCGGGCCTACGTCCACGCGGCGCTGGCCGCCGGCCTGGCCGTGGACGAGTTCGCGCCCCGGCTGTCGTTCTTCTTCGTGGCCCGGACCACGCTGCTGGAGGAGATCGCCAAGGTCCGCGCGGCCCGGCGGATCTGGTCCCGGATGATGCGCGAGGAGTTCGGCGCCCAGAACCCGAAGTCCCAGATGCTGCGGTTCCACACCCAGACCGCGGGCGTCCAGCTGACCGCCCAGCAGCCGGACGTGAACATCGTCC
>DATDIH010000045.1:0-8723 GCA_036521155.1 Streptosporangiaceae bacterium | reverse complement strand
GGGAAGCGCCGGTTCGCGAAACACGTTATATCTTGTGCATGCGGAACAGTTGACGTACATTGCAGATATATCGAGACTGTATCTCAAGATCAACGGGCGGAGGCGCGCGATGACGGCGTTCGGATTCGGGGCAGAAGAGTTCGACGAGGGGCTGTCCGAGGCCGTGGACCGGGCTCGCGGCCTGCTGCGGGACCTGTACCACCTGGGTGAGCACACGGTGTCGGAGGCGGCCGAGGGTTTCGGCGGGTTCGGGGCTCGCACGGGCGGGCCGTTCGGACGGCCGGAGCGGGGCCCGTTCGGCGGGTTCGGCGGGCACCGGGAATCGGCGGCGCACCCGGGCCACGGGCCGGGGCCGCACGGCAGCTCCAGCGCTCACGCCGAGCCGGGGCCGCACCCCGAGCACGGGCCGCACGGGGAGCCGGGCGACTTTGGGCCGCACGGGGAGCACGGGCCGCACCCGCACCCGGGGCCGGGGCGCGCGGCGCATTCGGAGCCGGAGGAAGGCTTCGAGGAGCGCGAGGAGCGCGGCTGGGGTGGGCCGTGGGGCGGCAGCTGGGCCACCGGGTTCAGCGGTAAGGACTGGGCCGGGTTCTTCGGCGGGCCGCGGGGTGGCTGGTGGCCAGGCGGCCCGGGGCCGCGGCGCGGTGGCTGGGGCGGGCCCGGCGGGCCTGGGGGCCCCGGCGGTCCGGGAGGTCCGGGTGGGCCGAAGGGCCCGCGGCGGCCGAAGGCCTCGCGCGGTGACGTCCGGGCCACGATTCTGGCCCTGCTCACCGAGGGGCCGCGGACCGGTTACCAGATCATGTCCGACATCGAGGAGCGCAGCCGGGGGGCCTGGCGGCCCAGCCCGGGCGCGGTGTACCCGGCCCTGCAGCAACTCGCGGACGAGGGTCTCATCGTCGGGGACGAGTCCGGTGGCCGCCGCACCTACCAGCTGACCGACGCCGGACGCGAGTACGTTGAGGCCAATCCGGAGATGGCGCGCGGGGCCTGGGAGTCGATGGCCGATGCCGGCGAGGCTGGGCCGGGCGACCTGCCCCGGCTGTTCGGCGAGGCGGCCCGGCTGGGCGCGGCCATCGCCCAGCTCGCGCACGCGGGTACGCCGGACCAGATCCGGGCGGCCGAGCGGCTCATCAAGCGGAGCCGGCGGGAGCTGTACGAGATCCTGGCCGGCGACGACGACAACGAAGAAGAGGCCGGCGGCTCGGGCGAATAGCCACCGGCGGAGAATAGGCAAGAAGACCGGGAAACGGGGTCCGCCATGAACATGAACGACCGGATGCGAATTTCCGACAGCGACCGGGATCGCGTCGCGACCCAGCTGCGTGACTACTACGCCGAAGGGCGGCTGAACTCGGAGGAACTGGACGAGCGGGTCACCGCCGCCCTGAACGCCAAGACCGCGGGCGACCTGAAGCGGCTGATGTCCGACCTGCCCAGCTCGGCACCGGCGGCGGGCGGTCCCGCGTACGGGGCCCCGCCGTGGGAGCGGCAGCGGCCGACGCCGGCGTGGGGCGGGCGGCGCCGGCGCGGGCCGCGCGTGCTGCCGATCCTGCTGCTGCTCCTGGTCGCGGCGATCCTGCTGCCGGGCGGCTGGGTGTTCTTCGCGCTGATCAAGGTGTTCCTGCTGTTCTGGCTGCTGGTCGCGCTGGCCGGGCTGGTGGCGGGCCTGGTGTTCCGGCACCGGGCGCGCCGGTTCTTCCGCGACCGCGCGGGCCAGTGGCAGCAGTGGCAGGGCCAGAACTGGCGCGGCCCGAACTGGCGGGGTCCCGGCCGGGACTGGTGAGGCCCGCGCGACTGGCGGGGCCAGTGTGGTCGGTGAGGTTGTTGGGGCCGGTGAAATCGCCGGGGACTGAGAGATCACTGGGGCCGGTGAGATCGGCGGGGCCGGTGAGGTTGCTGGGGGCGGTGACCTGATCGGGGTGGCCGTGTGTGGGTAGGGCTCACACACGGCCACCGTTTTTTACGTACTGACCTGCGAAGGAGTGCCCGTGAGCGACGAAGCCCCGGAGATCCTCGACCTGCCGGTGGGGCTGGACGCCACCGGCTCCCGGCGGGAGACCGACTCGATGGGGGCCATCGAGGTGCCGGCCGACCGGTACTGGGGAGCGCAGACCCAGCGGTCGCTGGTGCACTTCTCCATCGGCGACGACCGGATGCCGGTGGCGGTGTGCCAGGCCCTCGGGTACGTGAAGAAGGCGGCGGCCACGGTCAACGGGCGCGAGGGGCGGCTGCCGGGCTGGATGGCGGATCTGATCGGGGCGGTCAGCGACGAGGTCATCGGCGGCCAGCTGGACCAGCACTTCCCGCTGTTCGTGTGGCAGACCGGGTCCGGCACCCAGTCCAACATGAACGTCAACGAGGTCATCAGCAACCGGGCCATCCAGCTGACCGGCGGCGAGCTGGGCAGCAAGCGGCCGGTGCACCCCAACGACCACGTCAACCTGGGCCAGTCGTCCAACGACACGTTCCCGGCCGCCATGCACATCGCGGCCGTTCAGGCCGTACGGCAGCGGCTGCGGCCCAGCGTGCAGGAACTGCAGCAGGCCATCGCGGCCAAGGCCACCCAGTGGCGGACCGTGGTCAAGACCGGGCGCACCCATCTGCAGGACGCGGTGCCGCTGACCGTGGGCCAGGAGTGGTCGGGCTACGCCCACCAGCTGACCCAGGCCATCGAACGCCTCGATGACTGCGTGGCCGGCCTGTACGAGCTGGCCATCGGGGGCACCGCGGTGGGCACCGGGCTGAACGCGCCACCCGGGTTCGGCGACGCGGTGGCGGCCGAGATCGCCGCTTACACCGGCGAGCCGTTCCGCAGCGCCGACAACAAGTTCTCCGCCCTGGGCGGGCTGGACGCGATGGCGGGCGCCTCGGCCGGGCTGCGCGGGGTGGCCGTGCCGCTGATGAAGATCGCCAACGACATCCGCTGGCTGGCCTCGGGGCCCCGGTGCGGGCTGGGCGAACTGGTCCTGCCGCCGAACGAGCCGGGCAGCTCGATCATGCCGGGCAAGGTGAACCCGACCCAGTGCGAGGCCACGCTCATGGTGTGCGTGCAGGTGCTGGCCGAGGACAATGCGGTGGCGATGGCCGCGTCGCAGGGCAACTTCGAGCTGAACACCATGCGGCCGGTGATCATCAGCAACTTCCTGCACTCGGCCACGATCCTGGCCGATGCCTGCCAGAAGCTGCGCGAGTTCTGCATCGAGGGCACCGAGCTGAACCGCAGCCAGATCGACGAGGACGTGGACCGGTCGCTGATGCTGGTGACCGCGCTGTCGCCGGTGCTCGGCTACGACAAGGCGGCCGAGATCGCGCACCGGGCCAGCGAGGAGGGCACCACGCTGCGGCAGGCCGCGGTGGATGCCGGCGAGATCAGCGCCGAGGAGTTCGACCGGATCATGGACCCCTCGACGATGGTCGGAGACCCGGGCAAGCTGGTCATGTGAGGCCGGTGGCGTGGCCGGCCGGAACTGCTCGGCCGCCAGCGAAGCGACCTTCGATGATATTGATCGAAAATGATTTTGAAAACGCGGCTACACTGGCGGCATGACCGTTGAGTTCCAGGGTTCCCTGCTCGACCTGGCGGACGCGGAGACCGACGGGCCGGAGCAGACCCGGGTCGGGCCGCTGGCGGGCACGGTGCCGGCTAACACGGTTTCGGCTGGCACGGTGCGGCGCGATGAGCTGACCCGCGGCGCCTGGGTGGACGTCCGGCCGGGCTGGCTGACCCGGGCCGCGGACCTGTTCGCGCGGCTGGTCGACGACGTGCCGTGGCGGGCCGAGCGGCGGGAGATGTACGACCGCGTGGTCGACGTGCCGCGGCTGCTGTGCTTTTACGGCGAGGAGGACGTGCTGCCCGACCCGGTGCTGGAACAGTGCCGGGCCGTGCTCACCGCGCACTACCAGCGCGAGCTGCAAGGCGAGGCGTTCGTCACGGCCGGGCTGTGCCTGTACCGGGACGGCCGGGACAGTGTGGCCTGGCACGGGGACACCATCGGCCGGGGCAGCACCGAGGACACCATGGTGGCGATCGTGTCGCTGGGGTCGCCGCGGGCGCTGATGCTGCGGCCGCGCGGGGGCGGGCCGGCCCGCCGGTACGAGCTGGGGCACGGGGATCTGATCGTCATGGGCGGCAGCTGCCAGCGGACCTGGGAACACGCGGTGCCGAAGACGGCCAAGCCGGTGGGGCCGCGAATCAGTATGCAGTTCCGCCCACGGGGAGTGCGTTAGGCGCGGGTGCCGGACACCTGGATCTGGCGCAGGAACTCGGCGTTGGAGGACGTTTCGCGGGTGCGTTCCAGCAGCAGTTCGAGGGCCTGCTGAGGCTCCAGGCTGGACAGGCCGCGGCGTAGCTGGCCGACGGCGGCGTACTCGTCCGGGGTCATCAGCAGGTCGTCGCGGCGGGTGCCGGAGGCGGCCACGTCGATCGCCGGGTACAGGCGCTTCTCGGCCAGGTCGCGGCGGAGCCGCAGCTCCATGTTGCCGGTGCCCTTGAATTCTTCGAAAAACACGTCGTCCATGCGGGATCCGGTGTCGATCAGCGCGGTGGACAGGATGGTCAGCGACCCGCCGCCCTCGATGTTGCGGGCCGCGCCCAGGAACGTGCGCGGCGGCTGCAGCGCGGAGGTGGCCACTCCCCCGGCCAGGATGCGGCTGGTGGCCGGCGCGATGAGGTTGTAGGCCCGGGCCAGCCGGGTGATGGAATCGAGCAGGACCACGACGTCGCGGCCCGCTTCGGTCAGGCGCTTGGCCCGTTCGATGGCCAGTTCGGCGACCATGATGTGATCTTCCGCGGTTTGATCGAATGTCGACGAGATGACTTCCCCGTCGACCGAGCGGCGCAGGTCGGTGACTTCCTCGGGCCGCTCCCCCACCAGCACCAGCATGAGGTGCACGTCCGGGGAGCCGGCGGTGATGGCGTTGGCGATGGCCTTGAGCAGCATGGTCTTGCCCGCCTTGGGCGGGGAGACGATCAGCCCGCGCTGGCCCTTGCCGACCGGGCCGACCAGGTCGATGATCCGGGCCGTAGCGGACGGCGAGCCGGCCTCCAGCCGGAGACGCTCGTCGGCGTAGACCGGGGTGAGCTGGTCGAAGCGCGGCCGGCGGGCAGCGGACTCGGCCGGGGCCCCGTTCACCGTGCCGACCGTGGTCAGGGTGAGGGTCTTGGTCTGGGTGGAGGCCTTGGCTTGGCCGGAGTTCTTGGCCTGGCCGTTGCGGTTGTTGCCGTTTCGGCTGGCCGGGGCGGAGCGGGCGGTGCCGGTGAGGTGGTCGCCCGGGCGCAGGTCGTACTGCTTGATCAGGCTGGCCGGGACGGACACGTCGTCCGGGCTGGCCCGGAAGCCGCTGGGGCGCACGAAGGCGGGCCCGCGGCGGGTGATGTCGAGGAGACCGGACACGGGCTGAGGCGGCGCCTGATCGGCGACGGCCGTAACGGTCCCGGAATTGGGTTCTCTGGTTTTGGTAGCGGTGGTCATGAGGTTCTCTTTTCTTTCGGGAGTGCTGAATTCGAGCAGCACGAAATAAACGCTTGGCGCGAATGCGCGAGCGGGACGTCACCGTGCGGCCGAAAGGGCAGCCGAGATGGGGCCGCCGTAACGGGCACTGGCAGGCAGGAACGCCTGAAGAGCCAGGCTGAGCGGGCAGCACATGCTGGGACGGAGATGAATTCAGAAAGCTCGACGCCCATGAGGCGGAGTAATCGGAGAGAAATCCCGGCAGAGCACGTGCCGCTTATCGCGAAGCTCTATGCCTGAATTCACTATATACCCGAACACCGGTTGTCGGTCAAAACATTCCCGCGAGTTTTGAGGTGGCGGGCCCCAGAACTGGGAGGGCTGGGCGGGCGGTGTGGCGGCAGCCTGGGACCCGGCCGGGAGGGCAGATTCGGGGGGCGGGAAGAGATGATAGGGGAGAGTTGAGGTGGGTATGGCGTGGACCGGCAGGTCACAGGTTCACCAATCCGGCACGTCCTGCCTTCGGTTGGCACTCCATACTTATGGAGGCAAACTGCGTTAAGGACGGTAGGGACAGCACACATGGCTTTGCGGGGAAGCTTCGCGATTGACCTGGGGACCGCGAACACGCTCATCTGGGTGACGGGCCGTGGCCTGGTGATCGACGAGCCCTCCGCCATTGCCCTCGACGTGTCCACCGGCAAGGTGGCCGCCGTCGGCGAGCAGGCCGATGCCCTGGCCGGCAAGGAGCCGGAGGACATCGAGATCATCTACCCGCTGCGGGACGGGGTGATCGCCGACCTGAACGCCACCGCCCTGATGCTCAACGGGTTCCTGCGCCGGGCCAACCGGCATTCCGGCCCGCTGCGGCCGCGGGCCCTGGTCAGCGTGCCCAGCCGGGCCACCTGGGTGGAACGCCGGTCGGTGGCGGCCGCGCTGGAGGCCCGGCGGCCCCGGGCCATCGTGCGGCTGGTGGACGAGCCGGTGGCGGCGGCGGCCGGCTCCGGAGTCGACCTGGCCGCCGGGGCCGGGGCGTTCGTGGTCGACCTGGGCGGTGGCACCACCGAGATCGCGGTGGTCTCCGGCGGCCGGGTGGTCCGGGCCCAGTCGCTGCGGGTGGCGGGCAACGCCATGGACGACGCGATCATGCACGCGGCCCGCAGCGAGCTCGGGCTGATCCTGGGCCGCAAGGCGGCCACCAGCCTCAAGATGGAGCTCGGGCTCACCGGCGGCGCGCTGGGCTGGGCCGAGGCGGTGGGCATCGACGCCGCCCAGCGCACCCCGCGGGTGGAGCGGGTTCCCGGCAAGCTGATCGCGACCGCCCTGGAGCACACGGTGGCCGCCATCATCTCCTCGATCCAGGAGATCCTGTCCGACATCCCGCCCGGCATCGCCGAAGACGTGGTCCGTGGGCGGATCCGGCTCGCGGGCGGCGGGGCGCTGCTGCCCGGGCTGGTGAGCCGGATAGAGTCTTCGGCCGACATCGGGGCCGTGGTGGTCGACGACCCGCTGCGCTGTGTCATCCGCGGCGCGGCCGAGATCCTCGAGCGTGGCGACAGCCTGGGCGTGGTCGGCCTGCCCCAGTAGGCGGGCAGTAGGCTGGCCCGGCGCTGGCGCCGAGGTCAGCGCAGAGGGGAATCGTCATGAAGCTGAGTGCCCGGAACCAGATCCCGGCCCGCATCACCAAGATCAACCAGGGCGAGGCCATCGCCAACGTCGAAATGGACGCGGGTGGGGTCCGCCTGGTCGCGTCGGTGACCGTGGAGGCCGTGCGCGAACTCGCTCTGGCCGAAGGCAGCCAGGTCACCGCGGTGGTCAAGGCGTCCGACGTCATCGTCGCCGTCGACTGAGCCTCCGGGCCGCCGGGGGCGGGTCATTCCACGGTGAGGGTGTGGGCCACGGCGTTGCGGACCACGGTGGGCAGGTCGCCGGACTGCTGGTAGACGCGGCGCTGCTGGGTGGCGCCGTTGCCGCGGGCCAGCAGGTCCTGCAGCAGGTCGGTGGTCAGGCCCGGCCGGCCGGACGCGCGCTCGGATTCGTCCAGGGCGTCGCCGATGTGCCGCAGCAGGGCCCGCAGCACGTTCTCGGCCGGGGCCGCCTTGCCGGTGACCGGGTGGATGAGCTGTTCGTCCAGGCCGGACCGGCTGGCCCGCCAGTAGGCCAGGTTGAGGGTCTCCAGCCGGGCCGGGACCGGGGGCTTGCCCAGCCGCCACTCCCGGGCCGCCGTCTCGACCATGGCCCGGACCAGGGAGGCCAGCAGCACCGCGTCGTGCACCCGCAGGCAGACGTCGGCGACCCGGATCTCCACCGTGGGGAAGTGCCGCGCCAGCCGGGCGTCGAAGTACACCATCCCCTCGTCGATCAGGGTGCCGGTGCTCAGCATGGCCTCGATGGTCCGGTGGTAGGTCTCGGGTGTGCCGAACAGCTCGGTCGGGCCGGATGACGGCCACCGGCCCCACACCTGCCGCCGGTAGCTGCTGTAGCCGGTGTCGCGCCCCTGCCAGAACGGCGAGTTGGCGGTCAGCGCCAGCAGCGGCGGCAGCCAGGGCCGGATCCGGTCCAGGACGGCCACGCCCTCCTCCTCGGACTCGATGCTGACGTGCACGTGGCAGCCGCAGGTGAGCTGTTCCTGTGCGGTCATGGCGTACAGCTCGGCCATCCGCTCGTAGCGCTCGTCGAGGGAGACCGTGGGCTCGATGGGCAGCGGGGAGGTGGCCAGGGCGGCGACCTCGGCCCCGATCCGGTGCGCGGCCTGGCCGGCTGCGGCGCGGCGTTCGACCAGCTGGTCGGCCAGCTCGTCCAGGGAGGAGCAGGGCCGGGTGTCGGTCTCGATCATCTCCCGCTGCAGCTCGTGGACGGGCCGGTCGTCGGCGGGGTCTTCGTCCGGCTGGGCCTGGACCCGCGCGTCCCGGACGCCGACGCCGACGCTCAGCGACCCGCCGGGGGTGACCACGGCCGGCTCCGTGGTGGCGGGAGCGGGTGCGGGCGAGTCGGCGCCGTTGTCCGGCCGGGCCACCAGGTCGGCCAGGGCGACCGGAATCCCGGTGTCCACATCGACCAGAAGCAGCTCTTCTTCGACCCCGAAGGTGCGCACGCCTGCGGTATGCCCCCAGACCGGGCCCGAAACATTCCCGATTGACCAGCCTGAATGCGGGTAGGCCGCCAGAAGACGGGTAGGGTCGAACGTAAGTTCGAAAGGAGACCATGATGAGCCATGGACCAGTGGAGAAGGACCCGGAGGACTGGGCCACCGGCGACGAGCCGATGACCGGC
>DATDIH010000044.1:0-34530 GCA_036521155.1 Streptosporangiaceae bacterium | reverse complement strand
TGGCCGTGGTTGCCGCCGCCCTCCACCACCACCATCCTGGCCGTGGTCAACGCCTGGTGGGCGACCTGGGCGCCCGGGTACGGGGTGGCCGGGTCCAGCGTGCCCTGCAGCATCAAGATGCCGGGCAGGCCACTGGCCCCGATCTTCATCGGCTGGGACGGTCCCTTCACCGGCCAGTACGCGCAGGCCGCGTTGTACCAGGCGTTGTCCCAGGCCTGGAAGGGCGCCTTGGCGTACACGGTGCGGGTGTCGCTGTCCCACCTGGCCCAGTTGCGCGGCCAGTTGACGTCCGCGCACTGCACCGCGTTGTAGACCGCGAACTCGTTCTCGTTCTGGACGCCGTTCTCCTGGTACTGGTCGGCCAGCGCGCTGGTCGAGCCCTGCAGCACGTAGCCGGACAGGGCCTGGGCCAGGCCCGGCCACAGCGAGTCGTCGTAGCCGCCGAGCAGGAATGTGTCATCCAGCTCGTCGGCGCCGAGTTCGGGGCCGTTGGCGCCCGAGATCGGGTGGGCCATCAGCTTGTTGCGGGCGGTGTAGTAGGCCTGCTGGACCTGGGCCGCGGTCGTGCCCAGGTGATAGGCGTCGTTGTACTGGGCCACCCAGCCGAAGAACGCTTCGAACCGCTTCTGGAACGCGTAGTCCTGGTCGATGTTGTCGGTGTACCAGACGCCCTGGGGATCCACCGTGCTGTCCAGCACCATCCGCTTGACGCGGCTGGGGAACATGGTGGCGTAGACCTCGCCGAGGTAGGTGCCGTAGGAGAAGGCGTAGTAGCTGATCTTCGTCTGGTGCAGCGCGGACCGGATCGAGTCGACGTCCCGGGCCACGTCCTTGGTGGTCATGTAGGGCAGCAGCCAGCCGAAGCGCTTCTCGCAGTCGGCCGCGTAGGACTTGGCCCGGGCCTCCAGAGCCTGCTCGGCGGCGGCGTTGGCCGGGATGTAGTTGGCCCGGACGCCGGAGAAGAAGCTGGGGTCGCAGTGCAGGGCGGGCACGGAGGCGCCGACCCCGCGCGGGTCGAAGCCGATGATGTTGTAGCGGGAGGCCACGCTCTGGCTCAGGCCGGACGCCACCGCGGCGGCCAGCGACCGGCCGCTGGCCCCGGGGCCGCCCGGGTTGACCAGCAGGTCACCGAGCTGCTGGCTCTTGGGGGCGGTGGCCGGCACCTCGGACAGGGCCAGCGTGATCTTGCGCCCGCTGGGGTCGCTGTAGTTCAGCGGGACCTGGAGGTTGGCGCACTTGAGGGTGTTGCCGGGGATGCCGCCGATCGAGCAGCCGCTCCACTGCACCGCACCTACACCCGCACCGGCGCCCGCGCCGCTGGAGCCGCCGGTGGTACTGCTGCCGGTGCCGGACGTCGCGCTGCTGGAGGTACAGGCGGCCAGGACCGTGGCCGTGGCGGCCAGCGCGGTGGTGGCGGTCAGGGCGCGGCGGAGCGGGATCCGAAGCATGCCAGCCATCTTGCCCGAAGCTGGACGGCGATGCGCCCCGGCCCGTAACAGGTCCGGTCACAGAACGGCCCCGGCCGGTGGGCCGGGGCCGTTCTGGTATCTGACTCGGGTCGTGCGGGCTCAGTTCTCCGACGTCGGGGACGGCCGCGAGTCGACGCGGTGGCGCTCCGCGAGCGCCTTGCGGTACTCGGCCACCACGATCTCGGTCAGCTCGGTCACCGAGGTGTCCGCGCTGCGCTTGTCGAAGGTGATCTCACCGTGCTGGACCAGGTTCACCCGGTCGCACACCTCGAGCACCTGGCCGTAGTTGTGGGCGATGATGATGATCGAGACCTCACCCTGCTCCTTGAGCTGGCGGACCAGGTCCAGGATGATGGCGCCTTCCTTCACGCCCATCGCGGCCAGTGGCTCGTCCAGCAGCAGGATCTTCGGGCTGGAGAACACCGACCGGGCCACCGCGATGGCCTGGCGCTGGCCACCGGACAGCTTGGCCACCTCGACGTTGACCGACGGGATGCGGATGCCCATCTCGTCCAGGTGCTCGCGGGCCAGCCGCTTCATGGCCCGGTTGTTCAGCAGCACCCCGTTGACCTTTTCCCGGTTCAGGAACATGTTGTGGTACACGGTCAGCTGGTTGACCAGGGCCAGGTCCTGGTACACGGCGTCGATGCCCCGGGCGCGAGCGTCGTCGACGCCCTTGAACACGACCTCCTCGCCCTCCAGGATGATCCGGCCGGTGGTCGGGGGCTGGAAGCCGCACAGGATCTTCAGCAACGTGGACTTGCCCGCGCCGTTGTCGCCGAGCAGGCCGAGCACCTCGCCCCGGCCCAGGTGCAGGTTGACGTCGGAGAGCGCGGTGACCGCGCCGTACCGCTTGGAGATGTGCTCGACCCGGAGGATGTCGCCGCTGGCCGCCGAGGCGGCCGCGGCCGCGTCCGCACTGGTGGTGGTCATACGCTTCGTCCTGCTTCCCGTAGCCGTGCCAGCTGCACGTTGGCGATCATGGCGATGAGGATGGCGCCGCCGAAGATGATGTCCAGCGGGTTGGCGCTGACGCCGAGGATGCTGAACCCGTCGATCAGCGTGCCCAGCACGATCGCGCCGAGGGCGGCGCCGAGGACCGTGCCCACCCCACCCAGCATGGCCGTGCCGCCGATGACCGCGGCGGTGACCGCGTAGAACATCGGCGTGTAGCCGCCGGCCGTGGGGTCGATGGTGCTGGTCTGGAAGGCCACCTGGAGGCCGACGAACGCGCCCAGCACGCCAGTGATCATGAAGTTGCCGTACTTGATCCGCTTGACCTTGATGCCGGCTTCCTGGGCCCCGAGCAGGTTGCCGCCGGCTGAGATCGTGTGCAGGCCCCACCGGGTCCGGGTCAGCAGGATGTGGCCCAGGACGACCAGGATGACCGCCCAGATGAACTCGGACCAGGTGCCGGAGCCGATCCAGTGCCCGATGCCGGTCACGGACGACGGGATCGCCACCGCCTCGGCGTGCGAGGTGGTGTTGACCAGGCCCAGCAGAACGAACCCGGTACCCAGGGTGGTGATGAACGAAGGCAGGCCCACCGAAACGGTGAGGAAGCCGTTCAGCCAGCCGACGGCCACACCCATGACCAGGCTGACGATGATGGCCAGCCAGCCGGGGAAGCCGTAGAAGTCGATCAGATAGTGCATCAGGAACGGCGCGAACGTGTAGATGAAGCCGACCGACAGGTCGATCTCGCCGCAGATCAGCAGCAGCACCTCGCCGACCGCGATGATCGCGATGTAGGCCGAGTCCTGCGACAGCCAGGTCGACAGGTTCGAGGTGCCGTAGAAGTTCGAGGAGGACACCGAGAAATAGATGATCAGTGCGATCGCGACCACCAGGACGGTGGCCTCGCGCTGGCGCAGGAAGGCCAGGCCCGCGGTTTTGAAGAGGTTACTGCGCGGGGGCGTAGCGCCCGGTGGCTGGCTTGGACTGTCCGTCCGGTTGTCTACGGCTTCGCTCACTTTTGCTCATCCGTTCTCTACGTCTGTCCTACGCGGTCCCGGCCAGCGAAGACGGGGCCCGGGAGGCTCACGCCAGGCCACGTAAAACCAGTCTTACACCCTGCCGCGGGCCGGCCACGGAGGCGGGCCATGCGCCAGACGGCAGGCAGCCCTCCCCGGTGCACGGGAAGGGCCCACCTGCCGTCGGCTCGGTGCATCAGGTGCTGGTGGTGGCCTGCGGGTTCTGGATGGCCCCGGCCGGGCGCTTGATGTACAGCTGCTTGGTGGTCTGGCCCTGGAACCGGCTGGACACCTGGTAGTTGCCCAGGTTGCTCTTGGTGATGACGGACAGACCGGTGTCGGTGTCAGGCGGAACGATGGTGCCGCCAGACAGGTTGAACAGGTACATGTACACCACCGGCAGGAAGCCCTGCAGGTACGGGTCCTGGTAGATGGTGAAGTCCATCTCGCCGGACTTGATGGCCGGCAGCGAGAGGCCGGTGGTGTCGAAGCCGCCCGACGGGATCTTGAGGCCGGCCGACTTCAGCTGGCCGCCGAGGAACTCGGTCGAGCCGCCGTCCACCGCGAACGCACCCTTGATGGTCTTGTGGCCGAGCAGGTAGGCCTTGATCGCGGCCTGCTCCTGGCCGGTCAGGGCGCCGGTGGCCACCTCGTGGACGGTGTAGCCGCCCTTGGCCTTGAGCACCGCGGCCGCACCGTCGTAGCGGGGCTGGATGTTGCCCGAGCCCGGGGTGGCGATGAAGATGGCGACATCGCCGCCACCCGGGACGCGGGAAATGATCTCGCTGCCCAGCGTCTGGCCGGAGATGTACAGGGCCTGCCCCACGTAGGCCAGGCGGTTCGAGCCGATGATCGCCTTGCCGTTGGAGAACGAGCCGTCCGCGTTGTACGACAGGACCGGAATACCCTTGTTCATGGCATTCTCGATCGGGCCCTTGAACGCATTCGGGTCAATGACGGCGACGGCAATTCCATCCGCTTTCGCGGAGACCGCCGTGCTGATGTAGGTCGTCATCTGAGAGACGGTGGAGGTCTCCGAGCCGCCCCACTTGGGAGTGGGCAGACCGAGCAGCGCGGCCGCGTCGGCCATGCCGTACTGGGTCGGCGTGAAGAACTGGTTCGTGGTGACGTGATTAACGAACCAGTACTGCCACTTCGGCGTGGTCGGGAAATTGCCCGCGACCTGCTTGGCGGTGCCCGCGTTGCTGTTCGAGGACGACGTGCAGGCCGAGATCAGCGCGGACGCGGCCGCGGTCGCGCTGAACAGGCCGGCGCCCTTCAGCAGCTTCCGGCGAGCGGGCCCGTCCTGCATATTGAGGCTCTCAATGGCCTCGTCGACTACCGGGTCGACTTTGTCTTTCATGTGGACCTCCGTTGAATTGTCGCGGGACACTCGCTGTCCCGAGCCGGACCCGCTAGGTAAACAGCACCCGCCGCATTTTCTGGTTCTTCGGGGGCGGGCGCACGACTGATTTGTGGCCGACTTCGGGATAGGCCCAAGCCCGACGGAACGTCGTAGACGCTAAAGCCGCTCATGATCGCATGTCAAGACACCACGCGAGCCCTGAACGAGCCCGATTTGACCGCTGTTGCCACGTCGTTACGCACCTGTCCTGACCAGGGCTGAAGCACCCGGATCGGCACCACCGGGCCCGGCGCGGGGGCACGGCGCGGAGGCACGGGGTTGGCGTCTGGGCCGACCGGGCACACCGTAGTCACCGTGCGCAGCACACCCGGAGGGCCCAACGTCACCACGGCGCTACCCTGGCCTCACTTCTAACAGAGTCAAACATTATGAGGATGTTAGCGCTAACAAGTAACTATTGGGCAACGAACGCGAAACACAATCGCCACGCCAGCGAGCGAGGCTCGCGAGCATGGCGAGGCAGATGAGCGGGTCGCGGGCGGGTCGCCGGCGGGACGCGGGTCGCCGGCGGCGGGCGGGGGCAAGCGGGGCGGTCGCTGGGTGGGCGGGTTTTTGTGGGGGCGTGGGCAATCCGCTGGGGGGACTGGACCGTATCGATCAGTAGGGGAAGGGGGATTGTGGGCGGGCCGGACACGCGGCGGGCCGGCCGGGGCCACCAGTGGGCCGTCCCGGAGCGGCCGGAAAGCAGAAACGAGAGCGAATCTGGGGGCGGCCCTCAGCCGACGTTCAGGCATTGAGCATCTTGTGAGGGTGTCTTCGGGATGCTTAGAGGTTGCCGAGAGACAAAACAGTTAAGTTCGAACGTACGATAGAAGAGAATCGTTTAACTTCGCACAGTAATCGCAGGTCGACCGGGGGGTGTAGACGGCGGGTCGGCCGAGGTAGCACAGGAATCTCCGATTGCTCCCACGCGATACCATCAAAACAAGACAAGATCGTGCTGGGGGCCCACAATGAGCTTGGCGGCAGCGATTCATGATCGCGCAAAGCTGGTCACGACGTCACGCTTCGTATCCGACAGCCGCAATCGGAACCGAACAGCGAAAGTGAACGTCTCAGTGATGACGGATGGCGGACTTCGGCGCCACCGGGGCACCCGTCCCGGGGCGTCACCGCACAAAAGAGGAGGCTACGGATGCTTGCCCGGCATCGGCAGTCGCTGATCCTCCAAGCTGTCCGGAGCGACGGCAGCGCAAGAGTCAGCGATCTCACACAGCAACTCGGGGTCTCGGACATGACGGTCCGACGAGACCTGGAAGCCCTGGCCAGAGACGGCCTGATCGAGAAGGTTCACGGCGGAGCAGTCCTGCCGGGAACACCTACTAGCAGCCATGAGCCTGGTTTCGAAGCCAAGCTCGTGCTGGAGCAGCCGGAGAAGGCCGCGATCGGGCGGGCCGCGGCCAGCCTGGTCAAGCCGGGGACGGCGATTGCCCTGTCGGCCGGTACCACCACGTTCGCGCTGGCCCAGTGCCTGCTCGACGTGCCGGGGCTGACCATCGTGACCAACTCACTGCGGGTCATGAACCTGTTCAGCAGCGCCCGGCCGACCAACGGCTCGCACACGTCGGTGATCCTGACCGGCGGCATCCGGACGCCCTCCGACGCCCTGGTCGGCCCGGTGGCCGACCTGACCGTGCGGTCGCTGCACTTCGACACGCTGTTCCTCGGCTGCCACGGCATCGACCCCGACGCCGGGCTCACCACACCGAACCTGGCCGAGTCGGAGACGAACCGGACGTTCATCAAGCTGGCCCGCCGCGTGGTCGTGGTCGCCGACCACACCAAGTGGGGTCTGGTCAGCCTGAGCTCGTTCGCCAGCCTGGACGACGTCGACGTCCTGGTCACCGACGACGAACTGCCGGGCGGAGTCCGCGAGGCCGCCTCGGAGAAGGTCAGCGAGATCATCGTGGCCGAGGACATGCCCACCGCTCGCGCGGCCCGCGGCTGATCCACGGTTCCGCGGCACAACCGGGAGGCGGGGTCACATGCTCGTGTGACCCCGTCTCTGCTGTTGAGCCGGAAAACAGACCTTCGATAAAAATGGGAACCGCGAGCCGATCGTGACCCCAGGGGTTACGGCCGGGCTTCTTTCCGGCCGCGAGCCGGCCGTTGCCCGAGAGTCCGGGCCGGGCTTCTTTCTGCGGCGAGCCGGGGTTTGCTGGCGGGACGTCAGCCGACGGTGACCTGGGGGGAACCGGTCTCGCCCTCGGCCAGGCCCTCTTCGTCGGCCAGGCGCATGGCCTCCTCGATCAGGGTCTCGACGATCTTGGACTCGGGGACGGTGGCGATGACCTTGCCCCGGACGAAGATCTGGCCCTTGCCGTTACCGGAAGCCACCCCGAGGTCGGCCTCGCGGGCCTCGCCGGGGCCGTTGACGACACAGCCCATGACCGCGACGCGGAGCGGGACCTCCATGCCGTCCAGGCCGGCGGTCACCTCGTCGGCCAGCTTGTACACGTCGACCTGGGCCCGGCCGCAGGACGGGCAGGACACGATCTCCAGGCCCCGCTGGCGCATGCCGAGCGACTCCAGGATCGAGATGCCGACCTTGACCTCCTCGACCGGGGGCGCCGACAGCGAGACCCGGATCGTGTCGCCGATCCCCTCGGCCAGCAGCGCACCGAACGCCACCGCCGACTTGATCGTGCCCTGGAACGTCGGGCCGGCCTCGGTCACGCCGAGGTGCAGCGGGTAATCACACTTCTCGGCCAGCAGCCGGTAGGCGTTGATCATCACCACCGGGTCGTGGTGCTTGACCGAGATCTTGATGTCGCGGAAGTCGTGCTCCTCGAACAGCGAGCACTCCCACAGCGCGGACTCCACCAGCGCTTCGGGGGTGGCCTTGCCGTACTTGGCCATCAGCCGCTTGTCCAGCGAGCCCGCGTTGACGCCGATGCGGATGGGGATGCCGGCGTCCTTGGCGGCGCGGGCGATCTCGCCCACCTTGTCGTCGAAGGCCTTGATGTTGCCCGGGTTGACCCGCACCGCGGCGCAGCCGGCGTCGATGGCCGCGAACACGTACTTGGGCTGGAAGTGGATGTCGGCGATCACCGGGATCTGCGACTTCCTGGCGATCGCGGGCAGCGCGTCGGCGTCGTCCTGGGACGGCACCGCCACCCGGACGATCTGGCAGCCGGACGCGGTCAGCTCGGCGATCTGCTGGAGGGTGGCGTTGACGTCCGCGGTCAGCGTGGTGGCCATGGACTGCACCGACACCGGAGCGCCCCCGCCGACCGGGACGTTCCCCACCATGAGCTGGCGCGACACGCGGCGCTCAGCCAGCGGCCGGGGCGGCGTGTCAGGCAGACCCAGGTCAATGCTCATGTTCCCCATCCGATCGTATGCCGGTTGTCGTGCGCGCCCTGAAGTCCGGGTGCACCACTTACCAGTCTCTCAATACCTGACCACTGGACACGCCAGGCCCACCCGTCTTACCTGACGCTGACGTCACTGTGTTTTCCCGGCGTTCCCGTGCTGGCTACCCGAGGGTCAGGTGATCTGGATCGGGTTGACCAGGTCAGCCAGGATCAGGACCAGGCCGAAGAACACCAGGATGGCGAACACGCCCATGCTGAGCGGCACCAGCTTGGTCATGTCTACCAGACCGGGGTTGGGCCGCCTGCGCAGGCGCGCGAACCAGGACCGGACCCGCTCGTAGATCACCACCGCGATGTGCCCGCCGTCCAGCGGGAGCAGCGGGAGCAGGTTGAACGCGCCGACGAAGATGTTGAGCGAGGCCATGATGAGCAGGACGTAGTCCACCTTGACCTGCCAGCCCACGTTGGCCGACACCACGTCGCCGGTGATCTCGCCCGCGCCGACGACGCTGGTCACCTGGCCGGCCGAGGTGCTGGAGCGGTTCTTGGCGAACAGGTGCGGGATGGCCGACGGCAACTGGCCGATGACCTTGACCGAGCCGGTCAGCACGGTGCCGAACATCGAGCCCGCGTAGGTCACCGACCGGATCGGGTTGTAGCGGTCGTAGGCGACCGGTCCATAGATACCCAGCTCCGAACCGGACTGCCCGGGGACCTTGACCAGCGTGACATGCTTGGTCAGCCGGTGGCCACCCCGCTCGATCACGACCGGCACGCTGCGGCCGGCCGGGGTGGCGCGGATGACGTCACCCAGCCCGGTCCAGGTGCTCACCGCCTTGCCGTCGAACGAGACGACCTTGTCCCCGGCCCGCAGCCCGGCGGCCTTGGCCGGGGAAACCTGTTCGGTGGCGGTGCAGGTCCCGCTGACCGAGGCCCTGGCGGTGGCCTTCACACAAGGAATCGTCGACCCGACCTGGGCCGCGTTGCCGCTGGTTTCCAGGCCGATCGCCCCCGCGACCAGGAACAGCAGCACGAAGGCCAGCACGAAGTGCATGAACGAGCCGGCGAACAGCACGATCAGCCGCTGCCAGGCCGGGTGCCGCCGGAACGAGCGCGGCTCGTCCTCCGGGTCGACCTCGTCCATCGAGGTCATCCCGACGATCTTGACGAAGCCGCCGAACGGCAGCACCTTGATCCCGTACTCGGTCTCACCCCGGGTCGTGGACCACAGCGTGGTGCCGAACCCGACGAAGTACTGGGTGACCTTCATGCCGAACTTCTTGGCCGCCACGAAGTGGCCCGTCTCGTGCAGCATGACCGAGAAGAGCAAGGCGACAACGAAGATGACCCAGCCCAGCACGCTCATCGAGCGGTCTCTCCCTTGCTGTTCAGCTCCCGTGCCCGCGTCCGTGCCCAGGCGTCCACCGCCAGCACGTCCTCCAGGGTGCCTCCGGCGTCCCGGGACGCGTCATGCTCCGACACTACCTGGCCCACCGCGTCCACGATCCCCGTGAACGGGATCTTGCCGGCCATGAAGGCGTCCAGGCACTCCTCGTTGGCCGCGTTGTAGACCGCGGGGGCGGTGC
The DNA here is from genome assembly GCA_036521155.1 of Streptosporangiaceae bacterium. Lineage (GTDB taxonomy): Bacteria > Actinomycetota > Actinomycetes > Streptosporangiales > Streptosporangiaceae > Bog-532. Next base: position 24,759 of record DATDIH010000044.1, on the reverse strand, counting down.
CGCCAGCCGCGGCGGCGGCCCGGGCCAGCGCGACGGCCGGGAAGGCGTCGTCGTCGAGGGGCTCGAACGTCCAGGTGGCGGCCTGGGTCCAGTCCAGCGCGGGGGTCGCGTCCGGGACCCGGTCCGGCCAGGCCAGGGCCAGGGCGATGGGCAGCCGCATGTCCGGAGGGCTGGCCATGGCGATGGTGGCCCCGTCGGTGAACTCGACCATGGAGTGCACGATCGACTGCGGGTGCACCACCACCGCGATCTGGTCCAGGCTGACCCCGAACAGCAGGTAGGCCTCGATCAGCTCCAGGCCCTTGTTGACCAGGGTCGCGCTGTTCAGCGTGTTGGACGGGCCCATGTTCCAGGTGGGGTGGGCCAGCGCCTGCTCGGGGGTGACGGTGGCCAGCCGGTCCCGGCTCCAGCCCCGGAACGGGCCGCCGCTCGCGGTCAGCACCAGCCGCCGGACCTCGTCCCGGGCCCCGCCGCGCAGGCACTGGGCCAGGGTCGAGTGCTCGGAGTCGACCGGGACGATCTGGCCCCGCGCGGCCCGCCCGGTGACCAGCGATCCCCCGGTGATCAGGGACTCCTTGTTGGCCAGGGCCAGGGTCCGGCCCGCGTCCAGGGCGGCCAGGGTGGCGGTCAGGCCGACCGCGCCGGCCACGCCGTTCAGCACCACGTCACACGGCCAGGTGGCGGCCTCGGCGATGGCGTCAGGGCCGGCGGTCACTTCGGGCACGGGGGTACCGGCCCGGCTGGCCTCGGCGGCCAGGGCCGACCGCACGTCAGCCTGGGCGCCCGGCTGGGCCACCGCGACCCGGGTGACCCCGAACGCGATGGCCTGCTGGGCCAGCAGGGCCGGGTTGCCGCCGCCCGCGGCCAGCCCGGCGATCCGGAACCGGTCCGGGTTGCGGCCGATCACGTCCAGAGCCTGGGTGCCGATCGATCCGGTCGAGCCGAGGATGACGACATCGCGAGCTTCCACGGACCCCATTGTGCCCGCCTTCAGCTCCCGGTGCTGGGCGACGGGCTGGGCTGGGGGACGCCGGCCGCGACGGTGATGTGCTTCCAGGCGGCCTGCCATTGCGCGTAGGTGGTGCAGTTGGTGGCGGCCGTACCGCCCGGGCTGGCCACGGCGCAGTTGGTCACCGGCAGGTGCTCGAACACGACGTTGCGCGCGGCGGGCAGGCTGGAGAAGTGGTACGCGGCGCAGTTGGCGGCGGCCGCCCCGCGGCAGGCGGCCGGGACGACCGGGGCCGCGCTGGTGAACGTGGAAGCCTGCTCCTGGATGCTGTTCGAGGTCATCCAGGACAGGAACTGGTAGGCGCACTTGGGGTTGTGGGCGTGGGCCGACACCATCCAGGAGTACAGGAAGGCGACGGTGCTGCCCGACCCGGCGGCCTCGGTCAGGTCGGGCACTCCCGCGGCCGGCAGGCCGGCCCGGCTCAGCTCGTTGATCTGGTGGGTGAGCACCGCGCCGAGCACGTCCTGCCCGTCACCCAGCTGGCCGATGACCGTGCTGTCCGCGTTCCACCAGGTGCCGATGTCCTTGTGCACCGCGGTCACCGCCTGCTTGGCCGCGGCCAGCTGGCTGCTGGTCAGCTCGAACGGGTCGGTGATGCCCAGCGAGGGCCGGGACGACTTGAGGTACAGGGCGGCCAGGGCCAGCGTGACCGGGTCGTTGGGCACGGTGATCTTGCCCGAGTGCTGGGCGGCCGAGGCCGGCGAGAACAGCGCGGTCCAGGTCGGCGGCACGGACTTGACCTGGCTCGAGTTGTACCCGGTGACGTAGGAGTCCCACAGGTAGGGCAGGCCGTAGGTGGTGCCGCCCGCTACCTCGGGCGGGGCCGTGCGCAGCCGGGGGCTGACGCCGGAGTAGCCGGTGACCTGCGCGGTCTTCAGCGGGGCCACGGCCTTGGCGTTCATCAGCTGACCGGCCACCGGGGGCGAGGCCAGGATGGCGTCGTAGTAGGAGTTGCCGATGCCGTAGGTCAGGTCACTGTAGGCGTCGGCGTCGGTGTCGGCCGTCCGCAGCTCGACCAGGCAGCCGGACTGCTCCTCGAACGGCGTGACCCAGTCCGTCTTGGGGTTCACGCTGCCGTTCTGCACCGCCCCGGCCGGAACCACCACCCGGATGAAGTTCGGGTTGGAGGTGGACGTGGGCCCGGTCGGCGAGGGCGAGGCCGAGGCCTCCGGCGGCCCGGTGCGGGTCCCGGAGCAGGCCGCCAGCAGGACCATCACTCCGGCCACGATCAGCAGCAGGACGGGCCGGGGTGCGCGCCTGACGCGCTGCGATCGCGCGTTCAGCGCTTGTCCGCTCCTCACGAAACGATGAGCTTATCCGCTCCAGGCCAGGCCCGATCCCCGGACCAGATCATCGTGCCAATCATCGTGCCAATCATCGTGACAGCGCGGATATCCGGCGGGCCAGTTCAAAGTCGGCGGCGGTGAGGCCGCCGGCCGAGTGGGTGGACAGGGTCAGCGTGACCTTGTTCCAGCGGATGTCGATGTCCGGGTGATGGTTGGCCTCCTCGGCCAGGAACGCCACCGCCCCGACCAGCAGCAGCGCGTCCTTGAAGTCCCGTCGCCCGAAGGTCTGGGTGATCTCGCCGTTCTCCAGGGACCAGCCCGGGGACTCGGTCAGTTCGGCTGTGATCTGATCATCGGTGAGAAGTTCCATGCGACCGGCATACCATTCGGACGTGCCAGGATCACCATCGAACGCCGAAGAAGAAGGCCCCCGCCCGTCGCTGCGGCCCACGCCCTTGCTGGCCGAGCACGAGCGGCTGGGGGCGACGCTGACCGGTTTCGCGGGCTGGCGGATGCCGCTGCGCTACACCAGCGAGACCGCCGAACATCAGGCCGTGCGCCAGGCGGCCGGCCTGTTCGACCTGTCCCACATGGGCGAGGTCATCGTGACCGGCCCCGAGGCCGCGGCCGCGCTGGACTACGCGCTGACCGGGCGGCTGTCGGCGGTGGCCCCCGGGCGGGCCCGGTACACGATGATGTGCGCCGAGGACGGCGGGGTGCTCGACGACCTCGTGGTCTACCGGACCGGGGACGAGGACTTCATGGTCGTGGCCAACGCGGCCAACACGCCCACGGTCGTGGCCGAGCTGCAGGGCCGCGCGTCCGGGTTCAAGGCCCAGGTCACCGACCGGACCGAGGACTACGCGCTGATCGCCATCCAGGGCCCGGAGGCGGTGGGGATCCTCGCCCCGCTCACCGACCTGGACCTCGGCGAGGTCAAGTACTACGCGGGCTACCGGGGCACGGTGGCCGGGCGGCCGGCCTTCGTGGCCCGCACCGGCTACACCGGCGAGGACGGCTTCGAGCTGTTCACCACCCCGGAGGACGCGGGGCCGGTGTGGGCCGCGCTGACGGAGGCGGGCGCTTCGGCCGGCCTGGTGGCCGCGGGCCTGGCCGCCCGCGATACGCTCCGGCTCGAGGCCGGGATGCCGTTGTACGGCAACGAGCTCGGCCCGGACGTGACGCCGTACGATGCGGGGCTGGGACGGGTGGTCAAGTTCGACAAGCCGGACGGCTTCGTCGGCGGTCAGGCCCTGGCCGAACGGGCCGAGGCCGCACCGCGTCGGGTCCTGGCCGGGCTCACCATGGCCTCACGCCGGGTCCCCCGGCACGGGTACCCGGTGCTGGCCGGCCCGGATCAGGGCCAGCAGGCCGGGACCGTGACCAGCGGGGCACCCTCGCCCACGCTGGGCGTGCCGATCGCCATGGCGTACCTGACGCCGGACGCGGCCGACGCGGCCGGCGCGGGCGAACTGGCCGTGGACATCCGGGGCCGGGCCGAACCGGCCCGCCTCACCGAGCTGCCTTTCTATAGGAGATCCCGAGCATGAGCGTTCCTGCCGAGCTGCGTTACACCGCAGAGCATGAATGGGTGGCCCTGAATGGCTCGACCGCGACGGTCGGCATCACCGACTTCGCGGCCAAGGCCCTGGGCGACGTGGTGTACGTGTCGCTGCCCGCCGAGGGCGCGAGCGTGACCGCGGAAGACGCCTGCGGGGAGGTGGAGTCGACCAAGTCGGTCAGCGACCTCTACTCCCCCGTGGACGGCCAGGTCACCGAGATCAACAGCGAACTCGACGACGACCCCGGCCTGGTCAACTCCGACCCCTACGGGTCGGGCTGGATGTTCAAGGTCCAGCTGTCCGGGAGCGGGAACGAGCTGCCGTCCGGGCTGCTGTCCTCGGCCGAGTACGAGGAACTGACCAAGGACAGCGACTGATCTTTGGTTCGGTTGGGCACGATTTATACAGAATGACGATGGGCCGGGCCCCGGGTTGGGGACCGGCCCATCGTGGTCTGGGGGCTCAGCGGCGTCCGGGCTCAGCGGCGGCGGCGCCGCCGCAGCACCACGTAGAGCGTCACCAGGCCCACCGCGGCCACGGCCCCCGCGCCCGCGAGCTTCGGGTCCACCGTGGCCACCCGCTGCCTGACCTGGTCCATGGTGCGCTTGGCCACGTTGGCCGGCTTCACCATGTCCGCGATGGCGTCGACCGTGCGGCCCAAATCCACGCGGGCCTGGTCGAGCTGCTTCATGAGCTGCTCCTGGCTGAGTTCCTTGTCAGCCCTGGGCGCGATCTCCTGGCCGGCCATCACGTGCTCCCTCTTCGCTTGCGCTTGCCTCGGTAGTGCCGAGTCACGACAGTCTGCCAGAAAGCACGGATCCCCCGAACGCGGGCGCGCCGGGGGATCCGTGACCGAGACCTGCCGTGGATCAGCAGCTGCTCTTGTAGATGTACTTCTGGACGCTGGGCGAGTTCACGTTGGCCCTGGTGATGGCCACCAGCGGGGTGCCGATGTTCTTGGTCACGGCCTTGCCGTTGGCCGCGTTCAGGGCCTGCTGGACGGCGTCCTGGCCCTCCAGGTACGGGTCCTGGGCCACGGCCAGCTGGATCGTGTTGTTCTTCAGGAACGTGATCTGCTGCGGCTCGGCGTCGAACGTGGCCACCTTGACCTTGCCGGTCTTGCCGGCGTGCTGCACACCGGTGGCCGCGCCCTGGGCGCTCAGCACGTTGGTGGCGAACACCCCGGACAGGTTCGGGTGGGCCGAGATGTCGCTGGACACCTGGGTGGCCGCGGTGGCCGCGCTGTCGTTGTCGTACTGGGTGGCCAGCACCTTGACGTTCGGGTACTTGGCCTTCATCTCATTCGCGAAGCCCTGGATGCGGGCGTCGGTGGTGCTGATGCCCGGGTTCACGTTGATGACCGCGACCGTGCCCTTGCCGCCGATCTGCTGACCCAGGTTGTCCGCGGCCACCTTGCCGCCGCCAACGTTGTCGGTGCTGATCCGGGACTCACCCAGCGAGGTGTCGCTGGAGGAGGTGTCCACGAAGATGATCTTGGTGCCCGCGGTCTGGATCCGGTTCAGCTCGGGGTCGAGCGCCTTGGCGTCGGTCGGCGCGACCATCAGCGCGTCCGGCTTGCTGGCCGCCACCGCGTTCAGGATCGGGGCCTGCTCGCTGACCGAGAAGTCGGCCGGGCCGTTGACGACAAGCTTGGCGCCGAGCTTCTTGGCCTCGGCCTGGGCGCCGCACTCCATCGTGATGTAGAAGTCGTCGCTCTTGGTGCCCACAATGAGCTCGAGGTTTTTCTTGGCGAAGCCACTAGCGGCGCTGCTGCTCTTGGCACTGGCGCTGCTACTGGCACCGCCGCTGCCGCCGCCGCTGCTCGAACAGGCGGCGAGACCCAATCCGACGACCGCGACCGCGGCCAGGCCGACCGCTCGCACGGGATATTTACGTGACATTCGAACCTCCTGAATGGTGGGAACGCGCCCTTGCGGTCCCCGCTTCGTTGCCTCAGGCGCGCTCGCGCAGCCGCCGGCGGAACTGATCGAGATAGACGGCGGCGGCGAGCACAATGCCGGTCAGGATGTACTGCCAGTACTGGTTGACCCCGATGATGATCAAGCCCGAGGCCAGCATCGCCGGGATGAAGGTGCCGAGGAACGTGCCCCACATGGAGCCGCGCCCGCCGAACAGGCTGGCCCCGCCCAGCACCACCGCGGTGATGACGGTCAGGTTGTCGAGCGGGTGCCCCGAGATCGTAGTGGTGCTGTAGTAGGCCAGGTTCATGATGCCGGCCAGGCCCGCCATCAGCCCGGACAGGCCGTAGACCAGGATCAGGTACCAGTCCACGTTGATGCCGACCCGCCGGGCCGCCTCCGGGTTGGAGCCGATGGCGTAGGTGTACCGGCCGAACCGGGTGAAGGCCAGGATCAGCCCGAACAGCAAGGTGGCCAGGAACGAGATGATGATCAGCCACTGCACGCCGCCCAGCGTGCCCTGCCCGATCGAGCTGGCCAGCTTGTTCGGCACGGTGGCCACGTCGTGGCCACCGGTGATCAGGTAGCTCAGGCCCTCGGCCCCGCCCAGACCGGCCAGCGTGGCGATCAGCGGCGGAATCTTCAGCTTGGCCACCATGAAGCCCTGCATCAGGCCGTAGGCCCCGCCGGTGGCCAGGCCGATCACCACGCCGACCAGGATCGTGCCCACCCCGGCGTTGGCCCCGCCGCTGTGCACGTAGTACTCGCCCGCCACCACGCCGGACAGCACCAGCACGAAGCCGACCGAGAGGTCGATGCCCGCGGTCAGGATCACGAACGTCTCGCCGATCGCCATGACCAGGAGCGGGGCCGTGGTCTGGCTGATCAGCGACAGGTCGTTGGTGGTCAGGAACTTGCCCGGGGCCAGCCCGGTGAACACCGCCATCAGCACGATCAGCGCGATGAAGGTCCACGACTCGTTGGCGGTGAGGGTGCGCCTGAGCAGGTGGTTCAGGCCGCCCGGGCGCCGGCCCGGGCGCGGGGCCGGGTTGTTGCCACCGGTCCCGCCGGTGCCGGCCTCGGCCGCGGCGTTGGTCTCGGTCATGCCGCGCCCCTTCCGTTGTCGCCGGCCCCGTTGCCGCCGGCTCCGTTGCCGCCGGCGGTGGCCGTGGGATCGTCGTCCTCGGTGGTCAGCGCGCCGGTCATGGCTCCGACCAGTTGCTCCACGTTGGTGTCGGCGGCCCGGAAGCGGGCCACCCGGCGGCCCATCCTGAGCACCTCGACCCGGTCCGCGACGGCCAGCACCTCGGGCATGTTGTGGCTGATCAGGACGACCGCGATGCCGCGGTCACGGACCCGCTTGATGTTGTCGAGCACCCGTTCGCGCTGGACCACGCCGAGGGCGGCGGTCGGCTCGTCCATGAAGATGATCTTGCTGGCGTAGGCCACGGCCCGGGCCACCGCCACCGACTGGCGCTGACCGCCGGACAGCGACGCCACCGGCGCGTCGACATCGGGCAGCTCGACCCCGAGGTCCTTGAACGCGGCCACGGCCCGGCGTCGCATCTCGGTCTTGTTCAGGATGTGCAGGGCCCGGAGCCGGTAGATCTCCCGCCCCAGGTGCAGGTTGGCGGCGGCGTCGAGGTCCGGCGCCAGGGCCAGGTCCTGGTAGACGGTCTCGATCCCGTGCCGCCGGGCGTCGAGTGGGCTGGCCAGCGTGACCGCCTGGCCTTCGACGAAAATCTGCCCGCTGTCCGGTCTGATGGCCCCGGACAAGCATTTGACCAGAGTGCTCTTACCGGCCCCGTTGTCCCCGATCAGCGCCGTGACCTCACCGGGGAAAGCGGTGAAGTTGGCTCCGTTGAGGGCCAGCACCTGCCCGTAGCGCTTGTCCAGGTTGCGGGCTTCAAGCTGTGGCTCAGCCTCCGCCACGGATGCGTCCCTTCCGCGTGTACTGTTACCGCACCGAAAACGTTGATAACGTTCCCATCGTGTGGCGCGATTCTTTAAGTGCCTGCTCAAGTTGTCAAGAGGGTGTGGCCGAAGCTAGCACTAAATCGATGTCTGGCCTTAACATCGAGCCACTTGGCGAGCTGGTGCCGCGAGCGGAAGCTGGCCGTGGCACCGTGTTGCGCGGAGGTGAAGTGGGAGCCACCCGGAGGCAACAGGTTGATAACGTTCCCATGCGGGCAGGAGGCGGGCGGCTGTGAAGCTGACTCTGGGTGGCGGTCGGCCATGACTTGGATGAGCGGCAGGTGGCCGTGACTTCGACGGGTGGCGGTCGGCCATGACTTGGGTGGCGGTCGGCCATGACCTGGATGAACGGCGGTCGGCCGTGAACAATTGGATGAGCGGCGGTCGGCCGTGACCTGGATGAGCGGCGGTCGGCCATGACCTGGATGAGCGGCGGTCGGCCGTGAACAAGCGGCCGACCATGCGGGACGTGGCCGCCGCGGCCGGAGTCAGCCTGATGACCGTGTCGCGCGTGGTCAACGGCGAGCCCGGGGTGCTGCCGGAGACCGCGGCTCGGGTCGAGCGGGCCATCCGCCGCCTCGGCTACCAGCGCAACGACATGGCCCGCCAGCTGCGGCGCAAGGGCCAGCTCACCGAGACCATCGGCCTGCTCGTGGACGACCTGGCCAACCCGTTCTTTGCCGCGCTGACCCGCGCCGTCGAGGACGCCGCGCGGCTGCACGACTGCGTGGTCCTCATCGGCAGCTCGAACGACAGCCTGGCCCGGGAGAAGGAGGTCGTGTCGGCCTTCTGCGCCCGGCGGGTGGACGGGCTGATCGTGGTGCCGGTGGCCGGCAGCCACCGGTTCCTCAAGGAACAGCAGGACCTGGGGGTCAAGGTGGTCTGCGTGGACCGCCCGGCCGACAACCTGGATGCCGACACGGTGCTGGTCGACAACCGCCGCGGCGCCTACCAGGCCGTCCGGCACCTGCTCGACCAGGGGCACCGTCGGATCGGCTACCTGGGCGACCGCGAGGACATCTGGGCCATTCGCGAGCGGTTCGACGGCTTCACCGACGCCTTCGCCGCCGACGGGCTGGTCCCGGACCCCGCGCTGATCCGGCACGGCCTGCGCAGCCGCTCCGACGCCACCCGCGCGGCCCTCGACCTGATGAAGCAGCCCGCCCCGCCGACCGCCCTGTTCGCCAGCAACGACCTGGTCACCATGGGCACCGTCGACGCCCTGTACAGCTCCCGCCAGCAGCGCGGCACCGTGGCCCTGGTCGGCTTCGACGAATTCGCCCTGGCCGACAAGCTCACTCCCCCGGTCACCGTGGTCGCCCAGGACCCCACCACCATCGGGGCCACCGCGGCCCAGCTCCTGTTCGGCCGCATCGCCGGCGACACCACCCCGCCCCGCGAAGTCGTCCTCTTGACCCGCCTGGTCATCCGCGGCTCCGGCGAAATCGCCCCCGCCGCCACCTGATGCCTCCGGGATCCCGTGTGCCCCGGAGACGCCCGGGCCTCATGGGGCAGCTCGCGCCCCAGGCTCCAGTCGGGGCAGCCCCGCGCGCCGGGACACCCGAGGCTGATGTGATGGATGAGGCCTGATGTGATGGTGGGATCGGCTGGGTGGTCCCGGCCGCCGAGTTGCCTGGAACCTCTGAGACTGGTGTGCCGGGCGGGAGCTGTTGTGCTGGTGGGGTCGGCGGGTGGCGCCTCAGGAGTCACTGCCGTTTCATGATCCATCCTGCGGGTGCGTTGCCAGCGAATACGACTGAAACTGGTCCCCGGCAATGGATCAAGAAACTCGTGGGGCTGAGGTGACCGGAGCGCTGAGACTGGGGCGACAAACTGGGACTGGGTGGCAAAAGCGCCGGTGGGGGCGCCCCGTGCGCATGAGGGTGGCCGGGCTGGCCCATCCCGTCGCCGTCGTCCCGCCAGCCGAACAGCAGGCCGGGCGCGCCGGGTCAAGCCGCACGGGTTTGGCGGCTTGAGGCGGCACGAACGGTCTGCTCGGCTGAGCGGCGGGCGACGGCGACTAGGGACGGGGCAGGCCCAGAGGGTTTTCCTCCATCCCGGAGCCCGAGGCCTCCGCCGGAGGCAGGGGTTTAGGAGCCCGAGCCTCCCGCGGAGACAGGGTTTGAGCGAGGACACCCGCCGGAGGCAGGGTTCAGGAGCCCCAGGACCTCGCCGGAGGCAGGGTTGAGGAGCCCGAGGCTTCCGCCGGAGGCAAGGGTTCAGGAGCCTGAGCCGCCGGAGGCCGGTGGTCAGGACTGGGCGGCGGTGAGGGCAGGGAGGTAGCCGTAGCGCTGGCCCGCTGCGGTCGGGTGGTAGGAATTCTCCAACGGGAACGTGATCGCGTTCAGGTAGCCGGTTCCCCCGTCGCAGATCTGGTGGCCGGCGAAATCGGGGCGGACGTCGGAGAAGACGGCGTGGTTGCGGGCGGCGGCGGCGGACAGGGCCTGGTCCAGGGCGTCGGCGCCCTGGTTGAGGACGGTGCGCTTGGTGGTGCCGATGCCCAGGCAGCCGGCCGAGCGGGCCAGGTCGTACAGGTCCGGGTAGCCGAGGAGCACGATCCGGGCCTGCGGAGCCCGGGCCTGGATGGCCCGGAGCACGCTGTCGAGGTGGCCCGGCAGCGTGGTGCTGATCGACCTCTCGGCGGTGGTCACCGCGTCCCGGCAGGCGCTGTTCCACTCCAGCACGCAGGTTTCCATCACGTTGCTGAAGCCCACGTCGTTGCCGCCGATGGTCAGGCTGACCAGCGTGGTCCCGCCGTTCAGGGCGGCCAGCTGATGGTCCAGGACGGTGGCCGTGGTCGCGCCGGCACAGGCCACCGACACGAACGAAGCCGGGGTGTGCAGGCTGGCCCACAGCTGGGGGTAGGCGTTGGCGCTGCGCTCGCAGCTGCGGCCAGCCGGAGAATAGGGCCCCGCGCCGGTGCCGGCCGAGTAGGAGTCACCGAGGGCCACGTAGCGGACCGGCGGCGGGGCCGCGGGCAATGGCTTGCTCAGCGCCCCGCTGGCAGCGCCCGCCGTCAAAGTCAACGTGGTCACGAGGGTGGTGGCCAGGGCCGTGGCCGCCACGGCGGCGGTGACGAGGACGCGGCGAGGACGCACAGCAGCTCCGTTGCACTCGGTTACGCCCTCAGTATGCGTTGTAACGCCAAGAAATGGAGCGATTACGTAAAGTTACTGGAGTGACGTGGACGTGTCCGTGGGGAACGGTGGGTAGCGCCGGTCGAGTGAGCTGGGTGTGGCGCGGCGCTGGTCCTGGTCGGCCCGGGTCTGCTGCTGGTTGGGCGAGCTGGGCTGGCCGGGTTCTTGAGGCTCAGAAGGCTGCTGAGATCTGCGAGTCCGACGGGATCTTCGAGGTCGATGGTTCTGGTGGGACGATTGGAATTCTTGTGAATCCTGGGGCTCTTGAGGCCCGGCCGGGTCGGCGGGGTCGGCCGGAGCGCCGGCCAGGACGGTGAGGGCGGGCCGCAGGCCGGACAGGTACTCGACGCTCTCGAGGCCGGCCGCAGGCCAGCCCGGGCCCGCGGTGAGCAGCCGCAGCGGGAACGGCAGCAGCGCCTGGATCACCCGCAGGCCGGCCGTGTCCGGACGCTGCGACCACAGCACGACAGCGGCCGGGCGGACGTCGCGGACCGCGCGGACCAGGCTCTGGGTCGGGGTGGCGGCCCCGAGCATGCGGACCGGGATCCGGTAGGTGCCCAGCGCCGCCGCCAGCGCGGCCAGCGGCAGCGTGTGGTGCTCGGATTCCACGCAGGCCATCAGGACCATGTTGGTGCCCGGGGCGATCGGCGGCCGCGGCACGCGGTGCAGGGCGCCGAGGATGGCCCAGGACAGGGCGTGCTCGATGTCCATGCAGTCCGGGTCGTCGCGCTGCTCGGCGTCCACGATGGCCAGGGCCGGGCGGCAGACCGTCTCCCAGGCTTCGACCACGCCGCGCCGGGTCATGATGTTGTCGAGTACCACGCCGCAGCGCTCGGAGTCGGCGGCACGCGCCGCGGCGACCAGGTCGGCCACGTCCCGTTCGGCCGAGACCGCCGCGGGCTCCCCCGCCTCCACGGTGCGCGCCGCGTCGGAGGCCAGCATGCCCAGCTTGATCAGCTCCAGCATGCGCTGGAGCCGGGCCACGTCGGCTTCGGTGTAACGCCGGTAGCGGCCCGGTTCGCTGCCGTGCGGGCCGATGTTGTAGCGGCGGTGCCACGAGCGCAGGGTTGACTCGGCGATGCCCAGGTGCCGTGCCACCTGGCCCGCCGTCCACGCCGCGCCCGATCCCGGTTCCACGCTCACTCACAGGGAACGCAGCTGGTACCGGCGTTCGGCGTAAGCGAGGTCGTCGCGCCACAGGCGGGCCGCGGCCCGGCGCATGACCGGGCGCAGCGCAGGCGCGGCGGCGCGGGCGACCGCGAACCCGGGGCGCGCGGAGTCGGCCACCACAACCTCGATGACCGCGGTGCGGGGACGGCCGTCCGGTCCCTTGCCGAGCGGGGTGGCGTGGGTCTCCACCACGCTGCCGGCCCCCTCGCCGTCGAGGATGCGCATGACCACGGTGCGCGGCTCGGGGCAGGTGAACTCGGCGGTGACCGGGACCCCCAGGCCCGGGGCGACCTTGAACGTGACCGCGACCAGGAACCGGTCGTCCTCCTCGGCCACGTCGACCTCACCCGGGGCCGACAGCACGGACAGGCGGCTGAACGAGTAGGGGTGGAACCAGGAGCCGTGCCAGGGATCCAGCCGGTTGGCCACCACGTCGGTGGGCTCGCACACCCCGGTCATCGTGGCCACCGAGTCGATGCTGGTCCGGTGGGGCGGGCGGGCCGGGATAACCGGCTGGTCCAGGGGCTCCTCGCCTCCCACCGCGTCCAGCCGGACCCAGGCCAGCACGCCGTCGTCGTGGACCGGCAGCGGGCTCCAGCCCGCGCCCGCACCGGGGCCGACCCGCAGCCCGTGCCAGCGGCACACCAGCGCCCCGCAGTCCACCGCGGCCAGAGCCATGGGCGCGCCCAGGTGCGGGCAGGCACCCGGACCGGCCACCAGCCGGCCTTCGGTGTCACGCCAGGCCACCAGCTCGATCCCGGCCACGGTGACCCCGAACGGCCGGTCGCGGCCGACCTCACGGCTGGCGGCCAGCACGAACCAGTTGCCGGAGGGGCGGGCTTCGGCCCGCTTGACCGCCGCGTCGATCAGGGCCGGCTTGGCCCCGGCGTGGGTCGGCTGCTGGCGGGCCCACTTGTCGCGGGGAATCGGCTGCAGTGGCCAGCGCTTGGGCCAGCGTTCGGCCAACCGGGCGGGTGAGGCGTTCATTGGCGCATCTCCTCGAGTGTCGTAGGAGACTCTTGGTCCCTTTGGTGTTGCTGTGACTCGCGAGGTTCAAGGGACTCGCGGGAATTTTGGGGTGTGCGGGTCGTGTGGGTCGTGTGGGGTGCCTGGGATTGGGTCGCGCCGGGCTTCGTCGCATCGGGCTCCGTCGCGGCGGGTTCCGTCGTGTCTGGGCGGGGGGTGGCCAGGCGGGCCAGCCAGCGGAGGGGGGTCAGGCGGCCGCGGGTGGGGACGGAGTAGAGCTCGTGGCCGGCCAGGCCCCAGCGGGCCAGCAGGCAGTTGGCCGCGTGCCAGCCGGTGCTGGCGGCCCGCTCCATCAGGGCCACCGGCAGGTCGATGCGGATGCCGTCACCGGCCAGGACCAGGCCACCGAACGGGGTGCGGACCCGCGGGCGGTGGGCGAAGTCACCGACGCCGAACATCGGGCAGTCGGACCGCCACTGGACCGATTCGGCCAGCACCCGGGCCGAGGACGTCTCCGGGTAGAGCTCGTGCAGCCGGGCCATCGTGCCGGCCAGCAGGGCCGGGGCGGGCGGCGCGGCCGGGTCGCCGGGGGCGGCGTAGGCGTGCAGTTCGACCACGGAGCCGCCGTGGGCCCGGCGCCAGTCCTGGGCCTGGCGGTCGTAGCGCTCCAGCACGCTGATGTTGTCCAGCGGATCCAGGCCCCCGGTGGCCAGGAACGCGGTCCGCTCCGGGGCCACCGGCCGGTCCAGCCACAGCCGCTGGACCAGGAACGGCGGGGCGGAGCGCAGACCGCCGACCTGGGCCCGCCAGGCCGGGTCGGTGAGGCCGGGCGAGCGGGCGACGATGGCCTGGAGGCCGCGCACATCGGTGGCCAGTACGACAGCGTCGGCGTCCAGCACCCCACCTTCGATATGAATCTGAAAGCGTCGCTTACCGGCGGGCCCGGTTTGGTTACCGGCGGGCTCGATCCGGCTGACTTCGGCGCCGGTGCGTACCTCGACGTCACGGGCGGCCAGGTAGGCGCGCAGCGGCTCCCACAGGGCCACGTCGAAGCCGGCGTCGGGCACGTCGAAGATCAGGCCCTCGCTGGAGCCGAGGAAGTAGATGTGGAACATGGTGGCCAGCTCGGCGGCCGACATTCGGCTGGGGGCGGCGAAAAAGCTGCGGGAGAACACCTCGAAGGCCAGGTGCCGGGCCGCGGGCGGGAAGTTGATCCGGCGCAGAAGCGTCTCCGCGTCCACGTTGTCCAGCTGCTGGTAAACGCCGGGCACGGACACCGCGGCCAGCGGGGCGGCCGCGCGGGTGTTCATCGCCATCAGGTCGCGGGGCCGGAACGTCGGGCTGCGCAGGGCGAAGGCGAGCGCGTTCCATGGTGGCGTGCGCGGCAGGCCGCGGAAGCTGTCCCGGTGCCCGTCCGCGTCGACCAGCGGGTAGTCGGTCAGCGGGACCAGCCGGTCCAGGCCGGGGTCGGCCCGGCGCAGCAGCGCGCGCAGGTTGTAGTACTGGCGGAAGAAGGCGTGGAACCCCCGGCTCATGGGCAGACCATCAGCCTGGCGGCCGGCTTCGGTCCAGCCGCCGACCCGGCCGCCCAGGTAGGGCTCCCGCTCCAGCAGTGTGACCCGGACGCCGCGTTCGGCCAGGCCGGTGGCCGCGGCCAGCCCGGCGATGCCGCCGCCGACCACCACGGTGTGCGGCCGTTCCGGCCGGGCGCTGGCGTCGGGGGCGCCGGCCGGGGCGACGTGCCGGACCGCGCGCCGGTCCCGTCCACCGGATCGAGTCATGGTGTGGCCTTTGAGTCTGGTGTGACTCCTGAGGCTGGCGTGACTTGCGTGACTTGTGAGGCTGGTGTGGTGGGTGAGGTTGTGGCGACAGGCCGGGTGGCCAGGAACGTGTGCACCACGTCGCGCTGCCAGCCGGTCATGGTTTCGCTGTGCACACCGGTGAAGCCCGCCTCGCGCAGGCGGCGGCGGAAGCGGCGCACCCCGTCGAAGCCGTCCACGCTGCGCCACAGGTAGCGGTAGAGGGTGGCGTCGCCGGTGGCGGCCCGGCCGAACGGGATGATCACGCTCCAGGCGACCAGGTGCCACATGGCCCGGGCCTTGAGCGAGTCCCGGACCGAGTACTCGTGCACGGCCAGCGTGCCGCCGGGGCGCAGCAGGTCGCGCAGGGCACGGAGCTGGCCGTCGGGGTCGGGCAGGTTCCGGATCAGGTAGGCGGCCAGGATGCCGTCGAACGGGCCGTGCACGCCGGCCTGGGCCAGGTCTTCGACCCGGGAGTGAACGAAGCGGACCGAGGACGGCCACGGCTTGGCCCGGGCCTGGGCCAGCATCTGTTCGGAGGCGTCGATGGCCACGATCTCCGCGTGCGGAGCCGCCGCCAGCAGCGCGGCCGTGGAGGCGCCGGTGCCGCAGCCCGCGTCGAGCAGGCGCAGGCCCCGGCCGTCGCTGGGCAGCCGCATCCGCCGGGCCGACAGCCGCAGGTGCGCGTGGTAGCCGGGGTTGGCCCCGACCAGACGGTCGTAGGCCGATGCGCCCACGTCGAAGGCCGCAGGCACGGCCTCCCGCCGCAGCGGGCCCACCTCGGTGGTACTCATGTGCCGTTCCTTTCTGGCGTTCCTTTCTGGCGTTCCCACAGCAGCAGGGCCGCGGTGACCAGGGCGAATCCGTAGAGGAAGTCTTCGACGGGGATGTCCCAGGGAAACCGCAGGCCGGTCGTGGCGGTGCGCCGGTAGAGCACGATCGGCGCCGACAGCTTGGTCAGCCAGCCGTCGACCGGGATCTGGAACGCCAGCACGATGGCCATGGCCACCCAGTAGGCGGGCCGCCGGAACAGGCCGGTGCGCAGCACGGTCAGCTCGGCCGCGCAGACCACCGCCACCGAGGCCACGGCCGGCACCGTGTACCCGAGACCGGTCACGGCCGTGTCCTGACCCGGCGGGCGACGGCTTGCACGCCCTCGTAGGTGAGGATGCCGCAGACCGGGATGACCAGGAAGAACACCAGCTCTTCAAGGGGGATGCGGAACGGCAGGTTCACCCCGGTGACGTAGCGGGGGTTGTAGGTCCACACGTGCCCGGCGATGGCCAGCCCGTCCCAGATCAGGAACACCAGCGCGACCGGCAGCACGGCCCGGGCCAGCCGGGCCGGCTGCCGGTAGACGCGGGCGCCCAGGGCCTCCAGCGGCAGGGTGGCCACCAGGCAGGCGGCCATCAGGATCAGGTACTGGTAGTGGTCCATGTTCAGCCGGCGCCCCCGGCTTCGGTGGCGTCGGCGGGACCGGGAACCCGGGTGGTGCGCATGACCTCCATGGTGGCGCGGTGGCCGCGCCGGGCCCACAGCGCCCGGGCCAGAGCGGGCGCGGCGACCCGCAGCCGCCGGGCCTGGCCGACCCGGGCCCGCTGGGCGAACACCGCGAAGTCCAGGTCTTCGATGCGGTCCAGGATCTCCGAGTACAGGGCCAGGGCCGTGGCCACGCAGGGCCGCGACACCGGCTGCAGGTGGGCGATCCCCTGCTGGGCGTACCGGTAGATGGCCCGGGTGGTGGCGTGCTGGTCGGCCAGCGCGGCCCGGACCCGGGGATCGGTCCGCTGCTGCGCGCGGCACCAGCGGAGCAGGTCGGTGTCGACGCCGAACGCGGCCAGTTCGTCGGCGGGCAGGTAGACCCGGCCCCGGTCCAGGTCCTCGGCCACGTCGCGGAGGAAGTTGGTCAGCTGGAACGCCTTGCCGAGGGCGGCCGCGTACGGCGCGGCCTCGGGGCGCGGGCCGACGGTGCCCAGCACCGGCAGGACCTGCAGGCCGATGACTTCGGCCGACCCGTGCACGTAGCGATCGAGGGCGGCCCGGTCCGGGTAGCTGGTCACCTCCAGGTCCATCCGCATCGAGTCCATGAACGCGGTGAACAGGTCCGGATCGAGCTGGTGGCGGCCGGCCGTGTCGACCACCGCGGCCAGGATCGGGTCGTCGCTGTGCCCCCGGGCCAGCCCGTCGAACAGGTCTTGCCGCAGGTGGCCGAGCCGGGCCGCGACCTCGGCGGTGCTGGTGCCGGGGGGCACGTCGTCCACGATGTCGTCGGCCCAGCGGGCGAACCCGTACAGCGCGTGCACCGCGGGCCGCTGGGCGCGGGTCAGCAGCTTGGTGGCCAGGTAGTAGGTGCGGCCGTGCCGGGCGTTGAGTTCCCGGCAGCGCTGGTAGGCGGCCCGCAGCCGCGGATCGGTCAGTCCCGCGGCGTCCAGGTCGGCGGCGATCATGAGGACCTCCTGCGGGCGGGGCTGGCCGGCCCGGGGCCGGTGATGCGGTCGGCGGCCAGGCGGCCGGAGATCAGCGCGGTGGGCACGCCCACGCCGGGGACGGTGCCGCAGCCGGCCAGGGCCACGTTGTCCACCCCGCGCGGCAGGTTGCCGGGCCGGAACGGCCCGCTCTGCAGGAACGAGTGCGCGTACGAGAACGGCGTCCCGGCCACCAGCCCCTGCCGGGCCCAGTCGGCCGGCGTGACCACCTGGCGCACGCTGATCTCGCCGTCCAGCCCGGGCAGCAGCCGGTCGGCGACGAGGCCGGCCAGCTGGTCGGCGTAGCCGTCGCCGGTGCGGTCCCAGTCGAGCCGGCCGCGGGCCAGGTTGGGCGCGGGAGCCAGGATGTAGAGCAGGTCGGTACCGTCCGGCGCCAGCCCGGGATCGGTGGCCGTCGGCCGCGTGACCAGCAGAGATGGATCGCGCATCAGTTGCCCTTGGTCAATTATTTCATCGAAGGTCTGATCCCAGGCTTCCCCGAACAAGATCGTGTGGTGGGCGGTCCCGGTCCATTGGCGCCGGGTGCCCGCGTGCACCACGACCGCCGAGGGCGCGGGACGCAGGGGCAGCGGACGCCGCGGCCGGCGGCCCAGCAGCTGGTAGGCGGTGGTCAGCTCGGTGGCCAGCACGGCGGCGTCACACGGCACCCGCAGGCCGCCGGAGGTGCGCACGGCGGTGACCCGGTTCCCGGAGCGTTCCAGGGTGGTGACGGCCTGGCCGTAGTGGAACTTCACCCCCGCCGCCGCGGCCGCGGCGGCCAGCGCGTCGGGCAGGGCCCGCATGCCGCCGCGCGGGAAGTACACGCCGGCCACGGTGTCCATGTAGGCGATGACCGCGTACACGGCCAGCGCGTGGCGGGGCGACTCCCCCGCGTACAGCGACTGGAACGAGAACACCCGCCGCAGCCGCTCGTCCTTGATGAACTGCCCGATGGCGGGCTCCAGGCGGCGGAACGCCCCCAGCGCGACCAGCCGGGCCAGGGCCGGGGTGACCAGGGACAGCGGCGAGTCGAAGTTGGCCGCGATGAACTGGCCGAACTCGCGCTGGTAGAGCTCGGTCAGCCAGGCCCGCAGGCGCTGGTAGCCCGCGGCCTCGGCGGGCCCGGCGAACTCGCGCACGGCCGCGGTCATGGCGTCGGCGCCGGTGTGCACGTCCAGCGTGCTGCCGTCGGCGAAGGCGGCCCGGTAGGCCGGGTCCAGGCGCACCAGGTCGAGCCGGTCGGTCAGCTCCTCCCCCACCGCGGCCAGGGCCTCGGCCACCAGCTCGGGCATGGTCAGCACGGTGGGGCCGGTGTCGAACCGGTAGCCGCCGGCGTCCAGGCGGCCCGCCCGGCCGCCGGGGTGGTCCGCGCGCTCGATGACGGTGACCTGACGGCCGCGGCCGGCCAGGTGCAGGGCGGCGGCCAGCCCGGCCAGCCCGGCCCCGGCCACCACCACGTGGTCGGACCGCCCCGTGGTCGTCCGTATCGGCCGCATCGGTCAGCGGGCCCGGTCGGTGAAGCGGACGGCCAGATCGATGAGGGTGTCGCGGACGAAGGGGCTGAGCCCGCCGCGGGCCCCGCTGTGGGTCAGTGCGGCGCAGGCGGCGGTGACCCGGTCGCTGATCATCTGCTCGATGCGGACGGCCGCGCCGGTGTCGATGATCAGCTGGCGCCACCGGTCGATGGCGGCGGCGTCCAGGTCGTCGCGGTGGGCCAGCCGGGACAGCTCGGCGTCCTGGACCGGGGAGGCCAGGTCGGTGGCCAGCACGACCAGGCTGGTGGCCTTGTGCTCGAGCAGGTCGCCGCCGCTCGGCTTGCCGGTGACGTCCGGCTCCCCGAACACGCCGAGCACGTCGTCGCGCAGCTGGAACGCCTCCCCGACCAGCTCGCCGTACGTACCCAGCACCTCCAGCACCGGCTCGCCCGCGCCGGCCAGCGCGGCCCCGAGTTCGAGCGGGCGGCGCACCGTGTAGTTGCCGGACTTGCGCCGGGTCACGTCCAGGACCTCGTCCAGGGTGGGATCGCCGCGGGCGTCGTTGACCAGGTCGGCGAACTGCCCGACGGCCAGCTCACCGCGCAGCGTGTCGTAGCGGGGCCAGCCGCGGGCCAGCGCGGCCGGGGGCAGGCCGCTGTCCCGGAACAACTGCTCGGCCCAGACCAGGCACAGGTCCGCGAGCAGGATGGCGGCCGACTCCCCGAAGTGCTCGGCCGACCCGTCCAGGCCCTGGGCCCGGTGCCAGCTGGCCAGCCGCACGTGGGCGGCGGGCTGGCCGCGGCGGAGCGCGGACCGGTCCATCACGTCGTCCTGGAGCAGGGCGAAGGCGTGCACCAGTTCGGTGCTGGCCGCGGCGCGGGCGGCGGCGTCGCTTTCGGCCGGAGCCCAGTCGGAGGCGGCACTGAGCCAGCCCAGGTAGGTGAAGGTCGACCGGACGAACTTGCCGCGGGTCACGAACCCGGTCAGCAGGTCGGTCAGGAACGTGGCCCCGGGCACGCCGCGCACGTGTTCGGCGCACCGTTCGCGCACGAAATCACTGAGCACGGCGGCGGTCTGCTGTTGCTGCTCCTTGAGCCATCTATCCAGGTCAGAAGCGTGGAAAGGCCGCGCCGGAGCCAGATAGGGCGTATCGACGGGGTGGCCATTGAGAAGCTGACTCACCTGCATGCCTGCGGCCTCCGATCGGGGCAACGTACCGATGGCCGTCCGCTACCCACCCCGGCCATGACGAAACGATGCACAAACGATGCAAGTCATCGTAGCTCGCACCAAGTACGGCGCTCGGTACCGGGGGTGGATCGCCACGGGGCCGCCGCGGGCGTTCCCGGGCGGGGCCGAAGGCGGCATTCCGGAAAGTCCGGCCGGATCACGCTGCGACCGGATGCCGATTACGGTCCGGAACTAATAGGCTGCCCGATGGGCAACGCGGGCAATTGCCTGCGGGGGGTCCGTGCGGGCGGGAGGAGAACTGATGCCAGGAGAGGTGCGGCGGTCCCCGTCGTCCCTGGCGAGCAAGCTCGATCGGCTGTTCGCGGCCGTGCGGCCGGGCGGTCGCGGCGAGTACAGCTACCAGGAGGTGGCCGACAGTATTCGCAGCGAGGGCGGCCCCACGATCTCGGCCACTTACCTGTGGCAATTGCGCAAGGGACTGCGGGACAACCCGACCCGGAACCATCTGGCCGCGCTGGCCAAGTTCTTCGGCGTCAGCCCGGCCTACTTCTTCGACGAGGACACCGCCGAGGTGGTGGACGCCCAGCTCAGCCTGCTGGCGGCCATGCGCGACGCCTCAGTCCGCTCGGTGGCGCTGCGGGCGGCCGGGCTGTCGGTGGAGAGCCTGGCCGCGGTCCAGGTCGTGATCGACCACGCGCGGCGGCTGGAAGGGCTGGAGTCCGACACCGAACCCGGCCCCGGGCCCACGGCGGAACCTCGCCCCGGGCTGGACCGCGAAGCGGGTGACCAGTCCGCCGGTGAGGCCGGCTGATGAACCTGCTGAGCCTGAACCGGGTGCGGCGGCGCTGCCGGGCGCGGCTCCGCCAGCTGACCCTGCCGGACCCGTTCGATCTGACCGAGCTGTGCCGGTCGGTGAGCATCAGCCGTGGCCAGCCGCTGCACGTTCGCGGCATCCCGGGGCCGTCGTCCCGGGGCCGGCCCTGCGGCATCTGGATCGCCACCGACGACGATGACTGGATCTTTGTCGACCAGCAGACCAGCCCGCTGCACCGGCAGCACATCGTGCTGCACGAACTGGCCCACATGCTGTGCGGGCACGCGGCCGGCGACCTGCCCGAGAACGACATGCTCCGGCGGCTGTTCCCGGACCTGTCCCCGGCCATGGTCCGGACCGTGCTCAGCCGGACCAGCTACCAGTCCGAGCCCGAGCGGGAAGCCGAGGTGCTGGCCTCGCTGATCCTGGCCCGGGCCCAGCCGAACACGGTGCCGATCATGCCGGTCACCGACGTGTCGGCCGAAGAAACCGAGATCCTGCGCCGGGCCGGGCTGGCGCTGGGCGTGGAACCATGATCATCAGCGTGTTCGCGGTCACCGTGCTCTGGGCGACGGTGCTGGCCCAGTTCCCGTCCCATCGCAACGTGCCGCTACGGCGGGCGGTCTGGTACACGATGGTGCTGCTGGCCGCGATCGGCACGCTGAACCTGCCCGCCATCGGCACGCGGCTGGACGCGGCGACCGGACTGCCGAACCTGGCTGATGTGGCCCAGCACGTGCTGGCCATCGCCACGGCCACGCTGGGCCGGTACTGCGCGGAGCAGGTGCTCGGCGCGGTCCGCCCGCGTACCCGCTGGTCACGCCAGCTGCAGACCGCGCTGCCGACGGCCACCGTGGCCGCGCTGCTGGTGCTGTTCGCGTTGTCACCGGCCCGCACCCACCCGATCGACACCGCTCTGTACACCGACTTCCCCATGCAGTACGCGGCCCACCCCGGGGTCTTCGCCTACTGGCTGATCCTCGCCGTCTACCTGGGCACCACGTTTGCGCTCATCGGCCGGCTGGCCTGGCGGTACGGGCGCCGGGCGGGCCGGACGCCGCTGGGCTGCGGACTGGTGCTGATCGCCGCCGGCATGGTGGCCGGCCTCTGCTACCTGGGTTACGGCACCAGCGTGGTGGCGGCGCGCGCGGCCGGCGTGGGGGGCTCGTTCATCAGTACCTCCCCGGCCATCATCCAGGGCCTGTTCGGCGCGCTGATCGTGCTGGTGGCGGTGGGCAGCTTCCTGCCCGCCAGCGGGTACTGCCCGCTGATCCGGCGGGTGGCGGCCTACTGGTCGCTGCGGCAGCTCTACCCGCTGTGGGCCGGTCTGTGCCAGGCGGTGCCGGGGATCGCGCTGGACCCCGTCCCGGCCTGGGCCGACCGCATCGACCCGCGCGACCTGCAGGTCCGGCTGTACCGGCGGGTGATCGAGATCCGTGACGGCTACATGGCCCTGATCCCGGTCGACGTGCCGGGCATCGAGGACCTGGTGCGGGCGGCGTCCGGGCCGCACGAGCTGAGCGCGGCCGACCGGGCCACGCTGGCCGCGGCCACTCAGCTCGAGCTGGCCCGCCGGGCCGAGCTCCGGGGAGACCCGCGGCTGAGCGCCGGGGCCGGGCTGCCCCGGGCCAACCGGGAGTTCCTGGCCGGCGACGATCTGGACAGCGAGGTGCGGCTGCTGCGCACGGTGGCCACGAACTGGACCACGGTCACGCGGACCGCCGAGCGGGTCGAGCGGGACCGGCTGACCGTCGGCTGAGCGAGCCATGGCCCCCTAGACGAGCTGGGCCACGGTCAGGCCGGCCAGGACCAGCAGCACCGCGGCCGCGCCCCGGCTGAGCCACTTGACCGGGAGGACCTTCAGCAGGCTGCGGCCACCCACGATGGCCAGGCCCGCGGCCACCCACAGGCCGGCGGTGGCCCCGATGCCGACCGCGATGGGGTCGTGGTACCGGGCGGCCAGGTTGGCCGTGACGATCTGGGTCAGGTCACCGAACTCGGCCACGAACACGATCCCGAAGCTGGTCAGCGCGACCGGCAGGAACGTGCGCTGCGGCTGGTGCTCCTCGATGTATTCGTCGCTGTCGGCCGGCTTCTGGCGCAGCAGGATCACCGCGCCCACCACGAACAGCACGGCCACGATGATCTGGGTCGGCTGGTGCGGCAGCAGGGACAGCAGGCCACCCACGGTGACGGCCAGCGCGACCTGAAGGGCGAAGGCGGCGGCCGCCCCCGCGAACACGTAGCCGGGGCGGTACCGGCTGCCCAGGACCAGGCAGGCGATGACGGTCTTGTCCGGCAGCTCGGCGGGCAAAATGATGAGGAACGAGGTGATGATGGCGGCGAGGCCCACGGGCTAAGCCCCCTGTCGGTCGGGCCGCCCGGCTCCTTCGGCGCGGCAGCTCACTTCGTCAACTGCGGCCGAAGGTCTCACTCAGGCGTCATCGCCCCCGGGCACCGGATCCCCGCTGCGCCAGCCCGTTGGGCTAGCGTGGCGCGGACCGAGATTGTCGGCGTCCCGGCGATGGAGCTACTCCCCTTCGCAGTTTCCATTTTACCCAGCGTCAGCCGGAATTAACTATGTCAGTTGGCTTACCTCTCCGGTGCCGAGTTGCCTGCTGACTACTGTGATTTGTGTGCACGACGGAGAAAAGTGAGGCGCGGATCGTGAGCGGTGATGACCTCGGCCGGAAGCTGGACGTCCTGCACGCGTCCTTCGGGGAACATGGGGTGCCCCGCGCGGTGGAAGACCTGCCGCCGGACAGCCGGGACAAGCTGCCCGGCCTGGCCAGCGCGCCGGAGAAGCACCCGCTCTGGCAGCGGATCCTGGACGAGCTGGCGGACGTTGGGCTGGACTCCTACGGCGACCTGGAGACCGTGCCGCTGCTGCACTTCCTGTCGCAGTATCCGGTCACCGCTTATACCTACCCGGTCTCGCCGGAGCTGTCCCGGGGCGAGCGGCCCAGCCTGGCCAAGCTGCGCGACCTGGCCGGGCAGGGCTACCAGCGCACGGTCAACCTGTGCGCCGAGACCGTGGGCGGCGACACCCCGCTGATCACCATGGCCGGGCTGGCCGGCCCGCTGGACACCGTGCACCTGCCCATCGTCGACATGCACAACCCCACCCCGGCGCAGGTGGTGCAGCTGCTGGACCTGCTCACCGCGCCCGGCGCTCCGCGCACCTACCTGCACTGCGAGGCGGGCCGGTGCCGGACCGGGGTGATGGTGGCCTGCTACCGGATGGCCGTCATGGGCTGGGACGAGACCGACGCCTTCACCGAGGCAGAGAACTTCGGCTGCTCGGTGCCGCTGCAGCGGGCGTTCATCCAGGAGTTCGCGGTCCAGCTGGCCGCCCACGCCGTCGCTCGCGGCCAGCACCGGCCCGACTCCACGGCCGGGCTGGGCCGGTATCCGCTGAAACCGCTGGGCTCGGTCCGGCCCACCCCGGCCGAACGCGACGCCACCCTGGGCGCGGTGGCCAGGACCGAGCAGGGCGGCATCGAGTAGGCGTCCGCGGCCTGCCCCGGGTCTAAGCTCGGCCATCATGCCGACCTTGCTGATCGTGCACCACACGCCGTCCCCGGCGCTGCAGGAGATGTTCGAGGCGGCGGCCAGCGGGGCCCGGACCGACGAGATCGAGGGCGTGGACGTGGTGGTACGCCCGGCGCTGACGGCCGGGGCCGCCGACGTGCTCGAGGCGGATGGTTTTGTGCTCGGCACCCCGGCCAACATCGGATATATGTCGGGTGCCCTCAAGCATTTCTTCGATCAGATCTATTACCCATGCCTGGAGGCGACCCAGCGGCGGCCGTTCGGCCTGTATGTGCACGGCGGGATGGATACCACCGGGGCGGTCCGGGCGGTGGAGTCGATCACCACCGGCCTGCAGTGGCGGCCGGTCCGGCCCCCGGTGGTGGTGACCGGGCCCGTGGGCCGGGCCGACCTCGAAGCCTGCTGGGAACTGGGCGCGCTGGTCGCGGCGGAGATCGCGG
>DATDIH010000043.1:0-29174 GCA_036521155.1 Streptosporangiaceae bacterium | reverse complement strand
TCGCTCGACCCGCTGCTCATCCTGGTCTGCGTCGAGCGCGCCGCCCGTTTCCACGACGCCGTACTTTCCGCGGGCACCTGGGCCGTCTCCGTCCTGACCGAAGACCACGAGAAAACCGCCCGCTGGCTGGCCACCCGCGGCCGCCCGGTCGAAGACCAGCTGGACAGCCACCCGCACCACCCGGGCCCGGTCACCGGCCACCCCGTCCTGGACGACGCGCTGGCCTCCCTGGAGTGCCGCACCTACGCCACCCACCCCGGCGGCGACCACACCATCCTGGTCGGCGAAGTCCTCTCCGTTTCCGGCCCCGACCCGTCCAGCGAGGTCCCCGGCCCCCTGCTCTACCACGCCGGCCGCTACCGCCGCCTCCCCGGCTCCCGCTAACCGGGCTCCCTCACCCCGAGTCCCAGGCGTCACAGCAACGCGATGGCCCCGCTGGGTGCGGGCTCCCCCCACCCGGAGCGAGAGCCCCCCGGGTGCCACGCCTAGGTGCCGGGATGACGTCACTTGGCGCCATGTGGCACCACCGAGGTGCCGGACCCACCTGGCCGCCCAATCCCGCGCCCCTCAGCTAGCGAATTTCAGGCTCTTGACCAGCAAATACGCCATCTGAGCCAACTTTGTGCCAGTCAGAAGTTGCGATGGTGCCAAAGTGGTGCCATTATGGTGCCATGAACTTGAGCGGGTATGTGGAAACGCTGCAGGAGCAGCTGGCGGTAGCGGCGGCCGCCGGGGGCGAGGACGCCCGGGCGCTGGCCGAACGGCTGACCGCTTCGCTGGACTCGGCCACGCGGCTGGTGCTGCTGGACGCGCTGTCGGCGGCGGCCGGGGAGATCACCCGGGACATGGCGCCGGGCTCGGTGGACCTGCGGCTGCGGGACCGGGAGCCCAGCTTCGTGGTGACGCTGCCTCCGCCCGCCGACGCCGCCACCGAAACGCCCGAGTCCGAGTCCGAGCCGGAACCCGGACTCCAGCCCAAGCCGGAGCCGGCCGCCCAGGAAGCCCCGGTCCCGGACGACGGGGACGCGGCCATGGTCCGGATCAACCTGCGCCTGCCCGAGCACCTCAAGGCCCGGGTCGAAGACGCCGCCAGCCAGGCGGGCCTGAGCGTGAACTCCTGGCTCGTCCGGGCGGCCACCGCCGCCCTCGACCCCAGCACCCAAGCCCAAACCCAGGGCCCAGGCCGCCGCGCCGCCCGCGAAGCGCGGCGCGCCGCCACCAGCGGCCAGCACTTCACCGGCTGGGTCCGCTAACCGCCAGCCAGCACTAAACCCACGCACCAAGAAACCCAACCAAGCACGGAGGGAAAACGACCATGCCTACTTTCAGCACCCCCGAGCCCATCCAGGCCGTCATCGAGTTCACCGCCGGGGACGCGAGGATCACCGCCACCGAACGCGACGAGACCGTGGCCGAGGTCCGCCCCAGCGACCCGGGTGAGGAGGCCGACGTCCGCGCGGCCGAGCAGACCCGGATCGAGTTCGCGGCCGGCCGGCTCCTGGTCAAGGGGCCGAAGCAGCGCACCATCTTCGGCCGGACCGGCTCGATCGACGTCACCGTGGAGCTGCCGGCCGGGTCGCGGCTGCAGGGCAACGCCGGGGTCGGCGCGTTCCGCAGCCAAGGGCAGCTGGGCGACTGCCGGGTCAGCAGCGGCGCGGGCGACACCGAACTCGACGAGTGCGAGGCCCTGGACATCAGCACGGGGGCCGGAGCCGTCACCGTCGACCAGGTGAACGGCACCGCCGACGTCACCACCGCCTCGGGCCGGATCCGCATCGGCACCGTGCTGAACCGCGCGTCGGTCAAGAGCTCCAACGGCGAGATCTGGATCGGCGAGGCCATCGGCGACCTGCGGGTCAGGACGGCCAACGGCCGCGTCGACGTGGACCGCGCGCGATCCACCGTGGACGCCAGCACGGCCAACGGCGGCCTGCGGATCGGCGGCCTGACCGAGGGCCGGGCCACGCTGAAGACCAGCATGGGCGGCATCGAGATCGGCGTCCAGGAGGGCACCGCGGCCAAGCTCGACGCGCACACCCAGTTCGGCCATGTCCGTAACCAGCTGCAGTCCACCGACCAGCCCGGCCCGGCCGACCACACGGTCGAGGTCTACGCCCGCACCAGCATGGGCGACATCACGATCCACCGCTCCTGACCGGAGCGCGCCACCAGGACCGGCAACCCAGACAAGACCGGCAATCCAGAAGGGCCAGAACCATGACGCTCGCGATCAGCGTGACCGGGC
This sequence comes from Streptosporangiaceae bacterium, assembly GCA_036521155.1. Classification (GTDB taxonomy): domain Bacteria; phylum Actinomycetota; class Actinomycetes; order Streptosporangiales; family Streptosporangiaceae; genus Bog-532. Next base: position 26,929 of record DATDIH010000043.1, on the reverse strand, counting down.
TGCGGAAGTCGTTCGGTGACACGCTCGTCCTCGACGGCATCGACCTGTCCGTGCCCGAGGGAACCGTGTTCTCGCTGCTGGGCCCGAATGGGGCCGGCAAGACGACGACCGTGGAGATCCTGTCCACCTTGATCCCGGCCGACGCCGGCCGGATCGAGGTGGCCGGGCACGACCTGACCCGGGACCCGGACGGGATCCGCGGCGTCATCGGGGTCACCGGCCAGTTCTCCGCCATCGACCCGCTGCTGACCGGTGCCGAGAACCTGCGGCTGATGGCCGACCTGCACCACCTGGGCCGGGCCGCGGGCCGGGCCCGGGTCAGCCGCCTGCTGGAGCAGTTCGAGCTGTCCGACGCCGCCGGGCGGCCGGCCTCGACCTACTCCGGCGGCATGCAACGCCGCCTGGACCTGGCCATGACCCTGATGGGGGACCCGCGGCTGATCTTCCTGGACGAGCCGACCACCGGGCTGGACCCGCGCAGCCGGCGCACCATGTGGCAGATCATCCGCGGCCTGGTCGCGGACGGCGTGACCATCTTCCTCACCACCCAGTACCTGGACGAGGCCGACGAGCTGGCCGACCGGGTCGCGGTGCTGGATCACGGCCGCATCGTGGCCGAAGGCCGCGCCGCCGAGCTCAAGCGAGCGATCGGCGACAGCGCGGTGGTGCTGCACTTCGCGGACCAGGGTGGCCTGGACCTCGCGGCCAAGCTGCTGGACAGCACGGCCCGGGACGACACCGCGCTGACCTTGCAGGTGCCGAGCGAGGGGGACGCCGGCTCGCTGCGGACGCTGCTCAACCAGCTGCACGACGGGGGCGCCGACGCCGACCAGGTGTCCATCCACACCCCCGACCTCGACGATGTGTTCTTCGCCCTGACGGGAGGCCCGCAATGACCACCTACGCCTTGACCGACTCGGCCACCATGCTGCGCCGTAACCTGCTGCACCTTCGGCGCTACCCGTCCCTGACCGTGATGATCCTGGGCATGCCGATCGTGTTCCTGCTGCTGTTCGTGTACGTGTTCGGCGGCACGCTCGGCTCCGGGCTGCACTCTGCCCTACATTGGGGCCTGCCCGCCGGGACCGCCGGGACCGCCGCGCTGACCGGCCGGGCCGCCTACGCCAACTACGTGGCACCCGCGATCATCCTGCTCACCGCGGCCGCCGTGGCCCAGGGCACCGCGATCTCGGTGGCCTCGGACATGACCCAGGGCATCATCGCCCGCTTCCGGACCATGGCCATCACGAGGTCCTCGGTGCTCACCGGACACGTGCTGGGCAGCCTGATCCAGTCCGTGCTGGGCATGGCCGTGGTCACCGGCGTGGCCGTCGGCGTGGGCTTCCGGCCGACCGCGACCCCGCTGGAGTGGCTGGCCGCGATCGGCCTGCTGGTGCTGGTGGCGCTGGCCTTCACCTGGCTGACGGTGGCCCTCGGCCTGGCCGCCAGGAGCGTGGAGACGGCCAGCAACTCACCGATGTTCCTGATCCTGCTGCCGTTCCTGGGCAGCGGCTTCGTCCCCGCCAGCTCGATGCCGCTGGTGCTGCGCTGGTTCGCCGAGTACCAGCCGTTCACCCCGATCACCGAGACCCTGCGCGGCCTGCTGCTGGGCACCGGCATCGGCCACCAGGCCTGGCTGGCCGTGGCCTGGTGCGCGATCATCGCCGTAGCCAGCTACCTGTGGGCGAAAAACCTCTACCGCCGTCGCCCGGTCCGCTGATTCATTGATCGAAGGTCTGGTCCCCGCGTCCCGCTATTCCCCAGGCGCGGGGACGTCGAGTCGATCTATCCGGCTAGCGAGTCCCGGGCCTTGTGCCCGGGCGAGCGGCCGGTCCTACGGCGAAGTACCGCCGCGGGAATCGGGGGGTCCAGGGGGGTCGTCCCCCCGGACGGAGCTGCCGTTACCCTCGGGATACGTTCAGATGGCGCTCAGGCCGCCCGGGCAGGCTGACCGTCGTGCTGACCCAGACCCCCGCCCGGGAGCATCCGTCCGTCCCGGCCCAGCGGACCGCCCGCGGCTACCGGTCCCGGCCCCACGCGGATGAGCTGGATGTGGTCCGCCCGGCCGCCTCGGTGCTGGTCATCGCGACCCACGCCATGCAGATGCTGGCCCCGACGGCCAGCATCTGGTACGGCGCGATCACACTGGATTCGCAGGCCAGCCGGCACATTTTCTTCTTCGTCAGCGCGCTGACCCTGACCTATCAGGCCTGCCAGCGACCGCGATGGTCGCCGTGGCGGTTCTGGGGCCGGCGGGGTACCGGGGTGGTCGTCCCGTACGCCATCTGGACCCTGCTGTACGTGGCGGTCAGCTTCACCGGCCTGCGGGGCGACGCGATCTCGGGCACGTCCGGCTCGGCGCTGGAGCTCGCCGAGAACGCCGGGAGGCAGCTGATCTCGGGCTCGGCTCACCTGTACTACGTGTTCGTGCTGATGCAGTTCTACCTGCTGTTCCCGGTCCTGCTGTGGCTGCTGAACCGGACCCGGCGCTGGCATGCGGTCATTCTCGGGGCCAGCCTGGGGGTTCAGGTCTGGGTCGGCTTCGGCCTGCACTATCAGCACTGGAGCCCGCAGGTCTGGTACGACATCAACTCCACCCGCGAGGTCACCTCCTACGTCTTCTACCTGGTCGCGGGCATGGTCATCGGGGCCCACCTGCCCGCCGTCCGGGCCTGGGCCGGGCGCCGCCGCTGGCTGCTGCTGGCGGCCGGGCTGCTGGTGCTGGCCGCGGTGGAAGCCTGGTACGTGCTCACGGTCCGGTCCGGCCAGGCCCCGGCCAGCGCCGCCGACCCGTTCGAGCCCGAGGCCATCCCGCTCTACGCGGCGGTCATCCTGCTGCTGTGGCTGGCCGGCGCCTGGTGGGCCCGCCGGTCCCGTAACGGGCGGCCGTCCCGGCTGGTCGCCGCGATGTCGGACAACTCGATGGGCGTCTACCTGAGCCACATCATGTTCCTGGACGCCCTGGTCACCCTGGGCCTGGGCGGCCTGAGCCGGTCCGTGCCCTGGATCGTGACCGTGCTGGTCGCGGTGGCCGTGACCTGGCTGGCCGCCACCCTGTTCACCGAGGTCGCGGCCCGCACCCCGGTCAGCCGCTGGCTGGTGGGCCGGGCCCGGCGCCCCGGGCGCGGCGGCCCGCCCCCCGTCGGCCGCGGCACCGTGCTCTCGGACCTCCCGGCCCCGGGCCACCCAGGGACTCTCAGCCAACGTCCAGCTGAGCGGGCCCGGGCAGCTCAGCTCCGATCGGCAGGCTGACCAGGTGAGTGCGGTCCTCGACACCCCCCAGCCCCGCCCGGTGGGCCCGGCCCCGGCGCCGACCCGCCGCCGCCAGCGGCCCCGGCTGGTGCACGTCGACGCCATGCGGCCGATCAAGCAGTTCGGCGTGGTGTCCACCCACTCGCTGCAGAACTTCGCCCCCCAGGCCAGCCTGGGCGTGGGCGCCAGCCTGATGCTCACCCACGTGACCCGGTTCGCGTTCATGTTCATCTCGGCCGCGATGCTGGTCTACGCCTACCCGGCCGTGGCCAAGGGCGGCTGGCGGACGTTCTGGCGCCGCCGCCTGCTGGCCGTGGTGCTGCCCTACGCGACCTGGACCGTGATCTACTTCGCGCTCGGCCTGGCCCAGGGCGGCCCGGGTGACCCGGCCCACGACGCCGGCCACTTCTTCTGGCTGCTGCTCAGCGGCTACGACCAGCTGTACTTCCTGGTCGTGCTGTTGCAGTTCTACCTGGTCTACCCGGCCTTCCTGTGGCTGATCCAGCGCACGCACCGGCACCACTGGTGGCTGCTGAGTGCCAGCCTGGCCGCCGAAGCCCTGTTGTTCACCCTCGAACACGAGAACCTGGTCCCGGCCTGGATGCTCAACCAGGCCGCCACCCGCGAGCTGTGGAACTACCAGTTGTTCGTCATCGCGGGCGGGGTGATGGCCTGGCACTACCGGGAGGTGCACGGCTGGCTGATCCGGCACTGGCGCGGACTGCTGGTGGCCACGGCGGCCGCGGTGGCGTTCAGCGAGGGCTGGTACCTGCTGGCCGCCCACGGCGTGCCCGGGTTCCGGACCGGCGACCCGTCCGACCCGTTCCAGCCGGTGGAGATCCCGCTCTACCTCGGCCTGATCACCGCCATCTACCTGCTGGGCGTGCTGCTGGGCCGGGAGCAGAACCCGCGCTGGCTGCGGCGGCTGGTCCGGGCCGGGGCCGACTACTCGTACGGCATCTACCTCAGCCAGGTGCTGTTCCTGACCGCGCTGGTCTTCTTCGGCTGGCCGCGTCTGCAGCACGTGCTGCCCTGGCCGGTGGTCACGCTGGGCGGCATCGTCATCGTCTACGCCGCCGCGACCGGGCTGACCATGCTGCTGGCCCGGCTGCCCGGCGCCCGCGGCACAGCCGGCATCCCCCGCCGCCCCTGGCGCCAGCCCGCCTGACCAGGCCCGGAACTCCCGGACGGCCTGGCCCGTTCTTACCGAGGCGGTCTCGCCCGGCGTTCGCCCGGGCGTCATCTCGCGGAAGTCTGGGGGACCGGCTGGTGAGGTACTGTGCCCGGGTGCGGCACAAACTGGCGGTAGCCACGGGAGTGCTCGCTCTCGCCGCCGCCGGCGGAAGCGCGGCCGCCGCCATCACGCTGGCCGGCTCACCAGCGTCCGGCCAGCAGGTCACCGTGGCCGCTCCGCGGCACCCCGCCCAGCGCCCGCTGCTGGCGGTGGTCGGGGCGTCGTTCTCGGCCGGGGTGGGCGCCGGGAACCGTGAGCACGCCTGGCCCGAGGATCTGGCCCGCATCATGGGCTGGCGGCTCGCGCTCAGCGCCGACCCGGGCGCGGGCTACGTGAACCCCGGCGCGGGCCACCGCGGCCCGTTCTCCCGGCTGGCCGCCCGCCTGCCCCTGGCCCGCCTCGACCCGGGCGTGGTCATCATCCAGGGCGGCCACGACGACATCGGCCGCCCGCTGCCCCTGATCCGGTCCCGGGTCGAGAGCCTGATCAGCACCATCCGCCGCGAGGACCCGCGGGGCCGGCTGGCCGTGCTCACGGTGTTCCCGCGCGGCCGCCCGAGCCCGGCCGCCCTGGCCACCGATCAGGCCATCGTGGCCGCCGCCCGCCACGCCGACCCGGCGGTGCTGGTCTTCGACCCGATCGCCAGCCACTGGCAGTTCCCGCGCATCCGCGATCACCTGCACCCGACCGCGGCGGGCCACGAGTGGATCGCCCGCCACCTGGCCGCGGGCCTGCGCGACCCCGGCATGCTGGACCGGGCCAGCGCTCCCGGTGCTCCCGAGGCTGGGAGCAGCCTGAACGTCCAGCCACGGCCCGGCGTGCGCTGAGCTGATCCTCAACTCCGTCACCCGGTCCGCTCAGGCTGGACCGCCACACTGGCCCCATGAGTGACGATCGGGTGCCGTCCGGCGACCTCGCCCCGCTGCTGGCCGGGCGGGCGGGGGAGCACGGAGACCGGAGTTTCGCCGAGGAGACCGTGACCGGCCGGCGGCTGAGCTATCAGCGGCTGGGCCAGCTGGCGCACTGGCGGGCCGACGGCCTGGACGTGGCCGGGGTTCCCAGCCGGGCCCGGATCCTGATCGACATCGCCGATCCGGTCGCCTTCTGCGCCGAATACCTGGGGGTGGTGGCCGCGGGCCGCTGCGCCGTGCCGGTCAACCCGGACGCCCCCGGCGCCGAGCTGACCCGGACCGTGGCCGCGGTGCGGCCCGCCGCCATCATCAGCGACCGGCCCGCGCGCGCCGCCGCGGCCCAGATCCCCGCCGTCGAGACCCCGCCGCGGTTCCTCCCTCCCGTCCGCGGCGGGGCTCGGCGGACGGCCCGGGGGCCCGGCTCGGTCCTGCTGCTGACCTCCGGGTCCACCGGCGCCCCCAAGGCGGTGGAGCTGACCGAGGCCCAGCTGCTGCACGTGGCGGCCGGGGTGGCCGCCCACAACGAGCTGACCCCGGCCGACCGGGGCTACAACCCGCTGCCCCTGTTCCACATCAACGCCCAGGTGGTGGCGGTGCTGGCCAGCCTGGTGGCGGGGGCGACCCTGCTGACCGACCGCAAGTTCCGGCGCACCGGCTTCTGGGCGCGGATGGCCACCCAGGACGTCACCTGGATCAACGCGGTGCCCGCGATCCTGACCATCCTGGCCGATTATCCGGTCACGGCCCGGCCGTCCCGGCTGCGCTTCATCCGGTCCGCGTCGGCCCCGCTGCCCGCGGCGGTCCGGGACCGGATGACCGCCCGGACCGGGGTGCCGGTGGTGGAGAGCTACGGCATGACCGAGGCGGCCAGCCAGATCACCGCCATGCCGCTGGACGGCTCCGGGCCCGCGGGCTCCTGCGGCCGCCCGGTCGGGGCTGAGCTGCAGATCCGCGACTCCGAGGGGCAGCTGGCCCCCACGGGAACCAGCGGCACGGTCTGGCTGCGCGGCCCCGGCGTGATCGGCGGCTACGCGGGCGGCCGGGCCGCCGAGCGCTTCGACGCCTCCGGCTGGCTGAACACCGGTGACCTGGGCACCCTGGACTCCTGCGGCTTCCTGTTCCTGGCCGGCCGCAGCGACGACGTGATCAACCGTGGCGGCGAGATGCTGTACCCGCGGGAGATCGAGGAGGTGCTGATCGCCGACCCGGCCGTGCAGGACGCGGTGGTGGTCGGCCGGCCCAGCCCGATCCTCGGCCAGGTCCCGGTGGCGTACGTGATCCCGGCCGTGGAGCCCGCCACCGCCGACCGCCTCCAGGACCTGCTGGGCCAGCTGAACCGGCGGTGCGCCGCCGAGCTCAGCCGGTTCAAGGTCCCGGAGGCCATCTACGTGGTGCAGGACCTCCCGCGCGCCGCCACCGGCAAGGTGCAAAGGCACCGCCTGCGCGCGGAGACGGTGGCCGCCGGCTAAGCGCTGGTGACAACCTCCTCGACCTGGTCCAGGGCCCAGTCCAGCTCCTGCTCGGTGATGACCAGGGGCGGAGCCAGCCGGATGGCGGTGCCGTGGGTGTCCTTGGCCAGCAGGCCGCGGGCGGCCAGCCGCTCGCACGCCGCCCGACCGGTCAGCCCGGTGAACTCGATCCCGGCCCACAGGCCCCGGCCCTGCACCCGGCGGACCTGGTCGGCCGGCAGCGCCGACAGCCGGGTGTGCATCCGCACGCCCAGCTCGGCCGACCGCTGCTGGTACTCCCCGGTGCCCAGCATGGCGATGACCTCGCGGGCGACCGCGCAGGCCAGCGGGTTGCCCCCGAAGGTCGAGCCGTGCTGGCCCGGCCGCAGCACCCCGAGGATGTCCCGGCTGGACACCATGGCCGACACTGGCACGATGCCGCCGCCCAGGGCTTTGCCCAGCAGGTAGGCGTCGGGCACCACGTTCTCGTGCTGGCAGGCGAACGTGGTGCCGGTCCGGCCCAGCCCGGACTGGATCTCGTCCGCGATCATCAGCGCGTCGTGCGCGGAGCAGATCTGCCGTACCCCGGCCAGGAATCCGGGCGGCGGCACGATCACGCCCGCCTCACCCTGCACCGGCTCGACCAGCACGGCCACCAGCCGGTCACCCAGCTCGGCGGCCACCGCGGCCAGCGCGTTCAGGTCGCCGTAGTCCACCACCCGGAAGCCCGGCGTGTACTGGCCGAACCCGCCGCGGGCGTCCTCGTCGGTGGAGAAGCTGATGATGGTGGTGGTCCGGCCGTGGAAGTTGCCGCCGAAGGCCACGATCACCGCCTGGTCGGCGGGGACGCCCTTGACCTCGTAGCCCCACTTGCGGGCCACCTTGATCGCGGTTTCCACCGCCTCGGCGCCGGTGTTCATCGGCAGCACCATCTCCATGCCCGCCAGCTCGGCCAGCTCGGCGCAGAACGGGCCGAAGTGCTCGTGGTCGAAGGCCCGGCTGACCAGCGTGACCTTGTCCAGCTGCTGTCGGGCCGCCTCGACCAGCCGGGGGTGCCGGTGGCCGAAGTTGATCGCCGAGTAGGCGGCCAGCATGTCCAGGTAGCGACGGCCTTCCACGTCGGTCACCCAGCAGCCCTCGGCCTCGGCGATCACGACCGGGAGGGGCTTGTAGTTGTGCGCGCTGTGCGCCGCGGTCTGGGCCCGCAGCTGCTCACTGCGGGTCATGCTCAAATCATCGATCAAGGTCATGGTCGCCTCCTTCGGGGCTCAGTGACGGAGTTCGAGCGTGCAGCACTTGGGGCCGCCGCCCGCCTTGCGCAGTTCGGACAGGTCCACGCCGATCGGCTCGAACCCGTGCTCGGCCAGCCGGGCGGCCAGGTCGGTGGCCTGCTCGGGCAGGATCACGTGCCGGCCGTCGCTGACCGCGTTCAGCCCGAGCACCGCGGCGTCCTCGTCGGTCGCCTCGATCAGCTCGCCGAACTGGGTCTTCAGCAGTTCCCGGCCCGCGTCGTCGAACGCGGCCGGGTAGTACGCGGCCGTGGTGGCGTCGAGCACGCACATGGCCGTGTCCAGATGGTAGAACCTCGGGTCGACCAGCCGGACCGGGTGTACCGGCAGGCCGAACGCGGCCGCCAGCTCGTCCGCGGCGCCGGGGTCGGACCGGAAGCCGTAGCCGGCCAGCAGGGCGTCGCCGGTGCACAGGATGTCGCCCTCGCCCTCGTTGATGAGCTGGGGCGCGTGCACGTCGGCGTAACCGTGGCCGCGGAACCAGTCCAGGTAAGCGCCGGCTTCGGCCGCGCGTTCCGGATGCCGGAACCGCGCGCCCAGCACCGCCCCGCCGACCACGGTGGCCCCGTTGGCCGCGAACACCATGTCCGGCAGCCCGGCCACCGGCTCGATCAGGTGCACGGTGTGGCCGAGCTCGGTATAGATCTGCCGCAGCCGCTCCCACTGCCGCACGGCCCGGCGCGGGTCCGCGGGCTGATCCGGCCGCATCCACGGGTTGATCGCGTACTCGACCGCAAAGTGGAACGGCGGGCACATCAGGTAACTGCGGGCCGAGGCGATTCGCGCTGTCGCCGGAAGTATCACCAGCTCATCGCGTCCGGGCTCGGCCCCCATGGCCATCGTCATGGGCACAGCATAAGAGCCGGCCCCACACAACAGATATGCGTCAATCATGCGCGGAACGCTAAAAACGTTGCGTGTTTCCGCTCATCGACGTCGAATCGTTAAACGAAACCGGGGAGAGATGGATGATTGCTAAATCTGGATGACCGCCGTGTTAAATGTCGCGCCCAGCGGGCCTCAGTACCGGCCGATATCCCGGGCCAGATCCAGGCCGAGCAGCCGGTCGGCGGCCGCGAACGTCTCGAACTTGGCCCCGGGCGCGACCTCATCGTCTTCTTCGAGCTGCTGCAGCTGTCCCAGGGCGATCGGCGCGAACAGGTCGTCCTCGAAGGCGGCCGTGATCGCGTCCGCGTACCGCGCGGGCATGGCCGCGCTGGGGGAGTTCGCCCACTGCGCCACCGACCGGCGCCACCCGGTCAGGATCTCGTCCCAGGATTCCAGCATCTCCCAGGTCAGGTCGACGCCGTTTCGGTAGCGATTGTGCATGAACACCAGCCGGACCGTCAGCGGGTCGATGCCCCGGGCCGTCACCTCGGACAGCCGCTGCGGTCCCGGATGCCGAGGGCTCTGGCCGGCGATGCCGGTCGGCGCGGTGTGATAGCGGACCACGTCCAGCCCGGCCAGCCAGCCGGTGTCGCCGGTGCCCACGTCGAATGCGGGGGGCCCGCCCCCCGCGAACTCCACCGTCCGTTCCACCGGCTCTCGAGCCGGGGCGATCCGGGCCGGGGGGTAGAAGTTCAGCGCCGCCCGCACGCTGGCCGCCAGCGGCTCCGCCCCGTCCACGCCGGGCGCGAAGACCTCGCACACGGTCGGGACCAGGCTGCGCCGCTCTGCGGTCCGCCGCAACTGGTCGGGCAGCAGCCAGCCGCGTAGCTGACCCAGGTCCGGGTCACCGGGGTCGGCCAGGACCGGCGCCACGGCCAGCACCCGCAGCTCGCGGCGGTGCCCGGGCCGGACCGTTTCCACCTCCCGGGTGGTCGCGTCGTAGAGCCTCAGCACCTGCCCCACCCTACGGTCGCTTGACCCTCCCGCTACCGGAGGGTCGAGACTGAGGTCATGGCGGCCACCCTGACCGTGGGCGAGTTCTCCCGGATGTCGCACCTCAGCGTCAAGACGCTGCGGCACTACCACCAGGTGGGCCTGCTCGAGCCCGCCGAGGTCAACCCGCATACCGGCTACCGCTACTACACCACCGCGCAGATCCCGGTCGTGCAGGTCATCCGGCGCCTGCGCGACCTGGAGATGCCGGTCCCGGAGGTCAAGGCGGTGCTGTCCGCCCCGGACACCGAGCACCGCAACCGCCTGATCGCCGCCCACCTGGACCGGCTGACCGGCCAGCTGGCCCAGACCCAGACGGCCGTCGACTCCCTGCGCAACCTGCTGGAATCGCCGGACGGCCCGGCCCCGATCGTCCATCGCACGGTCGGCCGGGCCGACGCGGTGGGCATCCGGCAGGTCGTGGCCCGGGCCGACATCGAGCCCTGGTGGCGGGGGGCCCTGGCCGAGCTGAAGGCCACCGTCGAGGCTCAGGGCCTGCCCGCCACCGGCCCCAGCGGGGGCGTGTTCACCAACGGGGTGTACGAGGACGAGGAGGGCGAGGCCACGCTCTTCATCCCGGTCACCGGCCCGGTCCGGTCCGTGGGCCGGGTGGCCCCGATGAGCATCCCGGCCGCCGAACTGGCCGTGATCACCCACCGGGGCGGCCTGGCCGACATCGACCTCAGCTACGGCCGCCTCGGAGCCCACGTGGCCACCCACGCCATCGGCGTCGCCGGCCCGCTGCGTGAGTACTACCAGATCGGGGCCAACGACACCTCTGACCAGGCCCGCTGGCGGACCGAGATCGGCTGGCCCATCTTCCGCGCCGACCGCGCCTGACCCGCCACGCCGAGCGTTCCGGGAATTTAGGTCTCCGAACGGCAACGGTTGAGTGTCGCCTGGCCGTTTGAAATATCCGTCTACGTCCCGGCCTGCGGAAATTCGCTGTTATCAAATGTTTTCCAAGGGCCGGAATGACATTTCTAAATAGCCAAATATTTGCGGTCTCATCCGCTCTCGTCGGCTTAATGCTGACATTACGAGCTCCTGTTGACGCCATTTCGGGGTGGCCATAACATCGCTCCCGTACGTAACGTTCCGTGATTCATTCATTACCGGACGTCTCGCCTGGGCGCTCTGGTTCAGGTGCACGTTCAAGCCTCTTGGCTGCGGAAACGCGGCGGCGAGGGGCTGCCGAGCCAGCGGCCTTCGGGCAGCCCCCAGTAACTCGAAGTGACTGGAAGCTGCCGGGAGACCGGTCTCCCCCCAGCAACGGTCACCGGCAGCTGGGCAAGTGATCCAAGGAGAATCTGAATGTCTGTCAAGGCAAAGATCGCGGCGGGGACCGCCACCTTCGGGCTCGTTGGTGGTGGCCTGGCGATGGCGGGCACGATGACCGCCAGCGCCGCGACTCCTAATTGCGGTTACACCTGCACCCAGATCTTCACCCAGAAGTACGGCCCGCAGTACCTGGTCGACGTCTTCCAGGCCCGCGCCGCGGCCGGCAACCCGGTCATCCTCTTCCAGCGGTCGAACAGCGACCCGGCCGAGGACTTCGTGGTCAGGAACCTCGGCACGGTCGGCAACTTCTACACCAACTACGGCCTGGTCACCCCGCAGTTCGCGCACACCTACAGCAACGACAAGGCCTACGAGGTCCAGTACGAGCCGTACGGCCTGAACAGCAACTTCTGCCTGTCCACCTGGCCGAACGAGGCTCCGCAGGCTGGCTTCAAGGTGCGCCTGGAGCCGTGCGGCGCGTACTCCAACTCGCTGTGGGCCGCGGACAGCGGTTCGACGCCTCCGGCCGGTTCCAGCGTGACGTTCGACTTCCGCAGCACCGGCGGCAAGTTCTCCCCGGTCCACACCGACGTGGCGCTGATCAACGGCGCCAGCGCCAACTTCTCCAACCCGCTGGTGCTCAACTACCCGGCCGGCAACCCGACCGACATGCCGCGGCCGCAGCTGAACGTCCAGCCGGAGAAGCAGTACTCCAACGGCACCACGTTCGACAACCAGGAGTGGGGCACCGTCAACGGCCCCGCCAACTAGTAAGACCGCGCGACCGGAGGCGTGACGCCTCCTGACCAGGCTCCCTGGCCACCTCGGGATTGGGCTCCGCCCAGAACTTTCCCCCGGCCAGGGAGCCTTCGTCGTGTCCGGACCCCTGCTTCCGCTATTACACTTTCCGATATACGCTTATTGGAGCTACTTGGGAGGTGGGGCTCATGACCAGGGAGTCGATCCGGGGGTCGTCGGACCGGAGCGTGCTGATCCTGACCAGCCTGGCCGAGTCGCCCAAGCACGGCTACGCGCTGATCAAGGACATCGAGGGGTTCGCCGGGGTCACGCTGGGGGCGGGGACGCTCTACGGGGCGCTGGCCAAGCTGGAGGACGCGGGCCTGGTCGAGGCGCTGCCCGAGCAGGACCGGCGGCGGCCGTACCAGATCACCCCCGGCGGCCGGGAGCAGCTCCGGGAGCGGTTGTCGGAGTCGGCCCGCATCGCCGCGGTCGGGCTGCGCCGCATCCAGGAGGCAACGTCATGAACTGGCTCGTCTGCCTCTACCCGCGGGGCTGGCGGAAGCGGTACGGCGCCGAGGCGGCCCAGCTCACCGCCGAACTGGTCCGCGAGCGGGACCTGACCCCGTTCCGGGCCGCCCTCGACCTGATCGGCGGGGCCGGGCTGGCCTGGGGCCGGGTGCTGAACCGGCCCGGCGCGGTCGACCTGGCCGTGCGCAACGCGGCGTTCACGCTCGTGGTGCCGGGCCTGGGCGGGTTCTGGCTGCCGTGGTGGCTGGCGGGCCGGCTCGGGCATTCGGCCAGTCCGGTGGCCTGGGCCGCGGTCCCGGTCATCGCGGCCGGACTGGCCCTGTACGCCTGGTGCGTGTGGAACTTCGCGACGGTGGGCCGGGGCACCCCGGGCCCCTGGGACGCGCCGTCCCGGTTCGTGGCGGCCGGCCCGTACCGCTGGGTGCGTAACCCGATCTACGTGGCGGCCCTGCTGGTCGTGGCCGGCCAGGCCTGGCTGTTCGGCTCACTGGCGGTCCTGGCGTACGCGATGGCCATGGCCATGACCTTCCATATTTTTGTCATGGGCTACGAGGAACGGACGCTGCGGCGTCGCTTCGGCCCCGCCTATCAGGAGTACCGGCGCACGGTCCCGCGCTGGCTGGCCCGGCCGCCCGCGCACCCCCAGGCCAGCTGACGGGAGCGCCGCTTCAGGCCAGGGCGGCCAGGCGGGTGGCGGCGGCCTGGACGCGTTCGTCGGTGGCGGTCAGGGCCATGCGGATGTGCTGCAGGCCGGCCCGTCCGTACAGCTCGCCCGGGGAGACCAGGATCCCGGCCTCGGACAGCACCCGGGCCGACTCCCAGCCGTCGGCACCGGGGCGGGTGGCCCACAGATAGAGGCCGGCTTCGGAGTGCTCGACGGCCCAGCCGGCCGCCTCCAGCGCGGGGCGGAGCACGGCCCGCCGGGCCCGGTAGCGACCCCGCTGCTCGTCGGCGGCCTCGTCGTCGTCCAGGGCGGCGATCAGCGCGGCCTGGACCGGGGCGGGCACGATCATCCCGGCGTGCCTGCGGATCTCGTGCAACTCAGCGACCAGGGCCGGGTCGCCGGTGACGAAGCCGGCCCGGTAACCGGCCAGGTTGGACCGCTTGGACAGCGAGTGCACGGCCAGCAGGCCGTCCGGGGTCCCGCCGGACACGTCCGGGTGCAGCACCGAGACCGGGGTGGCCTCCCAGCCCTGCTCGATGTAGCACTCGTCGGAGGCCAGCAGGGTGCCGCGCTCGCGGGCCCAGGCCACCACCTTGGCCAGGTGTTCCGGGGGCAGCACCCGCCCGGTGGGGTTGGACGGGGAGTTGATCCAGGCCAGCTTGACCGGCTGCGGGCCGGCCGACAGCGTGCTGTCGGTGGGCAGGCCGGTGGCACCGGCCAGCCGGATCCCGGCGTCGTAGGTCGGGTAGGCCAGGGCCGGGTAGATCACGGTGTCGCCGGGACCCAGGCCGAGCACGGTGGGCAGCCAGGCGATGAACTCCTTGGTGCCGACCACCGGCAGCACGGAGTCCGGGCTGACCGTGACCCCGTGCCTGCGGGCCAGCCAGTTCGCCGCGGCTTCCCGCACCGGCGGGGTGCCCCGCGTGAGCGGGTACCCCGGGCTGTTGGCCGCGGCGGCCAGGGCCGCCTGCACCGGCCCGGGTACCGGGTCGACGGGTGAACCGATCGAGAGGTCGACCAGCCCGTCCGGGTGGCGTTCGGCCTCCTTGCGGTACCGCGCGACCCGGTCCCAGGTGAACGCGGGCAGCCGTGCGGCCAGGGTCAGCTGCCTTCTCCCTGCGGGGGAAGCGCCGCCACCACCGGGTGGTCCTTGCCGATCTTGCCGGTCTTGGACGCGCCGCCGGGCGAGCCCAGCTCCTCGAAGAAGTCGACGTTGACCTTGTAGTATTCCTTCCACTGGTCAGGAACGTCGTCTTCGTAGTAGATGGCCTCGACCGGGCACACCGGCTCGCACGCCCCGCAGTCCACACACTCGTCCGGGTGGATGTAGAGCATGCGCTCGCCCTCGTAGATACAGTCCACCGGGCATTCTTCGATGCAGGCCCTGTCAAGGACATCGACGCAGGGCTGCGCGATGACGTAGGTCACGTGTGAACTCCTTTTTCGTCCGGGATCGGCGGGGCCGCGCCCGGGCCTTTTACTACTCGCGACAAGTATGCCGTTTCCGCCACCGTCGCGTGCCAGTGGAGGTGCTAGTGGAGCAGGATACTTCCGCTGGTGGCACTGGCCGAGCCGGTTGCCGGCCGCCATCCGCGGCTGCCATCCGACGCCGTCCACTGATAGCCGTCGTAACGCACCTCGCTGACGCCGTACGCCTGCGCGTGTGTTACCAGCCACGAGGCTACCGCCCAGGCTTGCCCCGGCTGCACCCGCACGGCCACGGCCGGGGATTTGGCTGGTCCTGAGGTCGCGATGGCGGTCACCGTGTGGTCGGCGGCGGGCGAGCCGAACGAGTGGCCCAGCGCGGTCTCGGCCCCGGCCAGGTTCCGGGCCGGCTTCGGCCCCGCACCGGGCCAGCAGTACACCGAATGCGCCGCCTGCCCGGTGAATGCGATGGCCATGGTCCGGGCCATCAGGTCGTACTGGGAGTAGGCCGATCCGTCCGCGCTGTGCTGCACGGCCTGGGCGGCCTGGTCCACCGGCAGTTGCTGCCACCCGGGGACCCTGGTCAGTGCGCGGAAGAACGCGGCCGTGGCGTACACCGGGTCCTCGAGCTGGCTGGCTGTGCCCCAGCCCTCCGACGGACGCTGCTGGAACACCCCGATCGAGTCGCGGTCGCCGTAGGCCAGATTGTGCAGCTTCGATTCCTGCATGGCCGTGGCGTAGGCGATCGTCACCGCGTGGGCCGGCAGCCGCTCGTCGGCGGCGACCCCGGCGATGGTGGCGGCGATGCTGGCCTGCTGGGTGTCGAGGGCGACCGTGTTCTGGCCGCTGCCCACCTGGCAGCCGGCGCTGATCAGGAGCGTGGAGACGTGGTGGTAGGCCGAATAGGCGAAGTAGGCCCCGACGCCGAGCAGCACGACGACGCACGTCATGAAGATGGCGACTCCCCGTCGCCGCGCTCGTCTCCTCGGCACATCACCGACCGTACCGGCGGACGGGCGGTCGCGGGGGCGATCAGAGCCCACTCTGGGTGTTATGTCCGCCTCGTCGCCGGCTCCTGGTGACGACCAGTGGGTCATCAACCAGGCGAGCGGGCTAAGCTCCGGGGCCATGAACGACGCACCCGCTTCACCGCTGTCCGCCCGCATCGACGAGCTGTGGGAGTACCGGTCCCGGCTCACGCCCGAGGACACCTCGGCCCGGGCCGAGGTGACCGCGGCCATCGACCAGATCGACACCGGGGTCGCGCGGGTCGCCCAGGTCGTGCCGGGCACCGGTGCCGTCGTGGTGGACGAGCGGGCCAAGCGGGCCATCCTGCTGGCGTTCCGGCTGCTGCCGATGGCCCGCTCCCAGGCGGGTGACTTCCAGTACCAGGACCGGGTGCCGCTGAAGACCCGGCTGGACGGGGTGCGGGTGGTGCCCGGCGCCATCGCCCGCTGGGGGGCCTACATCGCGCCCGGCGTCGTGCTGATGCCGTCGTTCGTCAACATCGGCGCCTACGTGGACGAGGGCACGATGGTCGACACCTGGGCCACGGTCGGGTCCTGCGCCCAGATCGGCAAGAACGTGCACCTGTCCGGCGGGGTCGGCATCGGCGGCGTGCTCGAACCGCCGAACGCGGTGCCGGTGGTGGTCGGGGACGAGGCGTTCATCGGCTCCCGCAGCATGGTGGTGGACGGGGCCCGGGTCGGCGACGGCGCGGTGCTGGGCGCGGGCACGATCCTGACCGCCAGCACCCACGTGATCGACGCCGAGACCGGTGACGAACTGCCCCGCGGCCAGGCCCCGGCCTGGTCGGTCTGCGTCAGCGGGACCCGGACCCGCAAGTTCGCGGGCGGGGAGTTCGGCCTGCCCTGCGTGCTGGTGCTGCGGCGGCTGAACGAGGGCGACCGGCACGACAAGTCCACGCTGAACGAAATTCTCCGGGACCACGGCGTTAACGCCTGAAAACGAGCGGGCCGCCACGGGGGTGACGGCACGAATCACTGGCCGGGCCCGATTACCGTAGGGGGACGATGACTGTCAACTCCGATTCACACCGGGAGCGCCGCCAGGGCCCGGTCACGCTGCGCGGCAGGCAGATCCCGCAGACCACCACGGATCAGCGGCTGCTCGACCGGCGCGGCCCGGCCGACTGGGTGCACACCGACCCGTGGCGGGTCATGCGCATCCAGGCCGAGTTCGTGGAGGGCTTCGGCCTGCTGGCCGAGCTGGGCCTCGCGGTGACGATCTTCGGGTCGGCCCGGACGCTGCGCACCAGCCGCGAGTACCAGCAGGCCGAGGACATCGCCGGGGGCCTGGCCCGGGCCGGTTACGCCATCATCACCGGCGGCGGCCCCGGCATCATGGAGGCCGCCAACAAGGGCGCCGCCGAGGCCGGTGGCGTGTCGGTCGGCCTCGGCATCGAGCTGCCGCTGGAGATGGGCCTGAACAAGTACGTGGACATCGGGCTCGAGTTCCGCTACTTCTTCGTGCGCAAGACCATGTTCGTGAAGTACTCGCAGGCGTTCGTGGTACTGCCCGGCGGCTTCGGCACCATGGACGAGCTGTTCGAGTCGCTCACCCTGGTCCAGACGGGCAAGATCACCCGGTTCCCCATCGTCCTGGTCGGCAGCTCGTACTGGTCGGGGCTGCTGGCCTGGCTGAAGGACACCATGTGCACGGCGGGCAAGGTGTCGGCGGTGGATCTGGACCTGGTGCACGTGGCCGACGATCCCGCCGAGGTGGTCCGCATCATCACCGAAGCGCACAATCACCAGGGCCTGGCTCGCGAAGACGACCTCGGCGCGGCGCCTTAAGTTGCCACTGGGCGCGCCGGGCGTGGCACGATTCATGTGTGCCTGTCCTCATGCTTGTCGCGGCGGTGGTCATTCTGGCCGGTGTCGTCGTGGTCGCATCCGGCCGCGGCGGTGAGATGGTCACCACCGAACCGGACTATCCGCCCATCGACCTCGGCCCGGTGACGTCGGCCGACGTGGCCCTGCTGCGACCGCCGTCGGCCGCCTGGGGCTACAACATGCGGGTCACCGATGAAGCCCTTGAGGTCATCGCCAAGGCCGTGACCGAGCGGGACGTGCAGATCGCCGCCCTCGAGCAGGAGGTCTCCGACCTGCGGGACCAGCTCGGCGGGGGCGGCCGGACCACCACGCTGGATCCGTCCGGCCGGGACCCGGAGCCGGCCGGGCCGCAGCTTCCGGAACCGGACTGGCCCGGCCACGCCGACGACACCGTCGCGGCTGGCCCCGGCGTGTCCGCCACCCGGCCCGAGCCCATCTTTCACGCCGATGACCAGGGCGAGCCGGCCGATCAGGTCCACTTCGGCCCCGGCTTTGGCGACCCCGGCTCGGGCGGGCACGACCAGGCCGAGCCGCCCGCCGAAGCGCCCGCCGAGGCGTCGGCGCCCTGGGGGCCGGCCGAGCCGCCCGAGCAGGAGCCCCTGTGGGAGCCGGCGCACCCAGCCGGCCACGCGATCTCGTGGGAGGCTCCCGAGGTGGCTGAGCCGGTAGCGGAGGCCGTTCCCGAGCCGGGGGCGGAGGCCGCCCACGAGCCGGCGCCGGAGCCCTCCGCGGGCTGGAGCGCCGACCCGGCCGACACCAGCCCCGACGCCACCCCCGTGGACCCGGGCGGCGAGACCAGCGTCCCGGTCACCCCACCCACCGGCTGGCGGGCTCAGGAGGCGTCGGTGTGGGACGAGGCCAGCCGCCAGGTCGAGCAGGAACAGGACCAGGCCCCGGCCCCCGGTCAGGAGAAAACCCGGCCCAGCGGCCCCCGTGAAATCCACTGGGATGAAGACCCGCATCAGCGGGTGGTCTGGGGTGCGGAGCACGCCCGGGCCAAGGCGGCCCGGGCCACCGAGGAGACCCTGCCCAACGGCGAGCACCCCGACGGTGACCGTGACTGACGCCCTTCCCGGCCCGGATGGCCAGTTGCGCTGCCCGTGGGGGATCAGCCCGCCCGAGTACGTGGCCTACCACGACCAGGAGTGGGGCCGGCCGCTGCGCGGGGACCAGGCCATCTATGAGCGGCTGTGCCTGGAGGCGTTCCAGTCCGGGCTGTCCTGGCTGACCATCTTGCGCAAGCGGGAGAACTTCCGGGCCGCCTTCGCCGGCTTCGACCCGGCCGCGGTGGCCGGGTTCGGCGATGACGACGTGCAGCGCCTGCTGGCCGACAGTGGCATCATCAGGAACCGGGCCAAGATCAACGCGACCATCGCCAACGCCCGGGCCGCCCTGGACCTGCCCGGCGGCCTGTCCGACCTGGTGTGGAAGTTCGCGGGCGAGCCGTTGCCGGCCCCGAAGACCACCGCCGCCGTGCCGGCCCAGACTCCGGCGTCCAAGGCCCTGTCCAAGGAACTGCGCCAGCACGGCTTCACCTTCACCGGCCCGGTCACCGCGTACGCCACCATGCAGGCCTGCGGGATCGTAAACGACCATCTGGCCGCCTGCTTCGCCCGCCCGGCCGCCGGGCCGCGGCTGGCCGCCGGGTCCGAAGGCGCCTCGTGATCGTCACCGTCACCCTCAACGCGACGCTGGACGTCGCCTACGAGGCCGAAGGCCCGTCCTGGCAGGCCACCCGGGACATCACCCGGGTCCGCCACCGGGCCGGCGGCACCGGGGTGGCCGTGGCCCGGGTGCTGTACAAGTTCGGCCACGAGGTGGCGGTGGCCGGGCTGGCCGGCGGGGCCACCGGGGAGCTGATCCGGGAGGACCTGGGCCGGTCCGGTATTCCGGTCGCGATGACCGGGATCAGCCAGGAGTCCCGGCGCGTGCTGGCCGTCACCGACACCGTGTCCGGCCAGACCATGCGGCTGCGCGAACCGGGCCCGTACGTCACCACCGAGGAACTCGGCCGGTTCGCCGGCGACTACCGGCGGATGCTGTCCGACGCCACCGCGGTGGTGCTGTGCGGCTCGCTGCCGCTGGGCCTGCCGCCGGAGATCTACGGTTCGCTGGCCACCTACGCGGCCGAGGCCGGGGTGCCGGTCATCCTCAGCACCGGCGGCGAGGCCCTGCGGCACGCGGCCGCGCGCCGCCCCGACCTGGTCGTGCCGGACGAGGAGAGCGAGCCGTCCGCGCTGGCCGAAGCGGACCGGGAGGCTGCGGGCGACGCCCTGCTGGCTCAGGGTGCGGTCGCCGTGGCCGTCCCGGCCGGGGACCGGATCACGGCCGTGACCAAGGGCGGCCGGTGGCGTGCCACCCTGCCCGGCCGGACTCTCGGCTCGCCGGGGCCGCTGGTCGCCGGCCTGGTGCCCGGCCTGCTGCTCGGCTGGTCCTGGCCCGACCTGCTCCGCAACGCGGCCGCGGTCGGCGCGGCCGCCACCGTGGCCGGCGACGTCAACCTGGCCGAGTACGAGCGCCTGGTCGACCAGGTCGAGGTCGAGCCCGCCAGTTAGCCACCGCCAGTTAGCCGCCGCGGACGATCAGGTCCGCGCGGTCCCGGGTCGCGGCGATCAGCCGCGCGTTCTGCTCGTCCAGCCGCCCGACCCACTCGGCCGCCTGCTCGGGGGTCTTGCCGAATTCGATGTGCCGCCGGATCAGCCGGCCGACCCGGACCTCGTCGTCGATCTCCACGAACCAGGTCTCGTCCAGCAGGTCCCGGACCTGATCCCACGGCGGGTCGTCCAGCAGCAGGTAGTTACCCTCGGTGACGATCAGGGGCACGGCCGGATCGACCGGGATGCTGCCCGCGATCGGCTGCTCGATCGTCCGCTCGAACGCCGGTGCGTAGACGATCTCGCCCGGCGCGGGCGACCGCAGCCGGCGCAGCAGGGCCAGGTAGCCGAAGCCGTCGAACGTGTCCGGCGCGCCCTTCCAGTCTCGCCGGCCGAGCCGGGTCAGTTCCGCATCGGCCAGGTGCAGGCCGTCCATGGGTACCTGCACCGCCCGCCCGCCGAGTTGCGCCGTGACCAGCGCGGCCAGCGTGGTCTTGCCGGCTCCGGGCGCCCCGGCGATGCCCAGGATCTTCCGGGTGCCCGCCGTGGCCAGGGCTCGCGCCCGGTCGATCAGCTCGTCCATCCACGTCCCGCCTCTGAACAGCGATCACTTCGAAGAGTCATCAAATGACCACTGAGAGTGTGCTACGGTCCTCCGGTTGGCTCGGCCGCCCAGCCGGCCCCCAGCCTCTCTATCCTCTGTCGAAATGGAGCTTTCGTGTTCAATCGGCGAACCCTTGCCGCTGGTGCCGCTGCCGCCGCCGTCCTCGCCTCGGGTGTGCTCACCGCGGGGACGGCCCTGGCCGCCACCACGCCGCAGCTTACGAACCCGGCCACGTCCCCGCTGCAGTTCGGTCCCGCATCCAGCCTGCCCGGCCTGACCGGCATCCTGCAGGCGGTCCCGGCCAGCAACCTGACCTCCCCGAGCGCCTCATCGGCCTCCTCCCCGCTGAGCGGGGTCACCAGCGCCACCGGCAACTCCGGCGCGGCCGGTGCCGCCAATGCGGTCGGCTCGGGAGCCCGCGGTTCCCGGGCCGCTGGCGGGGACAGCCTGTCCGGAGTCAAGCGCAGCCCCACCGGCGCCACCACCGGTGCTCCGGCCGGGATTTCCGGCCTGTCCGGTCTGCCCAGTCTGTCGGCCCCGGGCAACACCAAATCCCTGGGCTCGGCCAGCAGCGACATCCCGTCCCTGGGCATGACCGGCACCTCGCTGCCGACCGGCTACTCCGCTCCGGCTCAGTCGGCAAGCAGCGGTTCCTGAACCAACGCTCCCGTGTGGCTCAAGCCACGGCCGGGAGGTCCCGCCGGGCGGGACCTCCCGGTTCTTTTACGGCGTCAGGGCCAGCGTCGCGCCCGCCTCGCTGAGCAGCCGGTGACACCCGGGCTCGCCACGGAACCGGGCCAGGTCGCCGTGCACCCGCCGCACCAGCCCGTCCGGCCCCGCCAGCACGGTGCCGTCGGCGCCGACCGCGATCAGCTCGTCCCCGGTCCGCAGCAGCACTGGGCCGTCCCGGCCCGCCGAGATCGCCACCCGGCCCGCGGCCACCGCGGCCAGCAGGTCGGCCGGCTCGTCGCTCTCGCTCTCCACCCAGGTCACCGGGGTGCCGGGCGGCGCGTCGGAGCCGGGCCGGTGCCAGTCGCTGCCGCCGACCGGGATGGCGGCCGGGTCCCAGGCCCGCCACCAGGACAGCGGCACGGTCCAGCTCAGGTCCAGCCAGCTCCAGTGCCACACCTCGACCAGCGGCGGCCGTTCCGGCATGGCGTGCATCCAGGCCAGTGGCCCGGCGATCGGGTGGTTGACCGACAGCAGGCCGCCCCGCGCGCGGGTTACCGCCAGCCACCGGGCGGCCGGTTCCCGGAAGTCCACCCAGCCGATGTCACCGAGCGCTCCGGCGTGCCCCTCGCTGGTGGTGACCTCCTGGCCGGGGATGAGCGTGATCTGGTACCGGCGGCTGGCCGCGGCCAGTTCCCGATGGTGGCTGACGGTGTTGTGGTCGGTCACGGCGATGAAGTCCAGCCCGTTCCCGCTGGCCAGCACGGCCAGTTCGGCCACGGTCAGCGCGCCGTCCGAGTGCACGGTGTGGGTGTGCAGGTCACCGGCGTACCAGCGCCGGCCGCCGGTCGCCGGCAGCGCCCGCCGGGCCGGGCGGCCGGCCACGGGTGGCGGGTCCGGCGCCGGCTCCGCCCCCGCCGCCGGGCCCGGGCCGCTGGTGATCGCGTCCGCGGTCAGCTCCCACTCCAGGCCGCCGGGCGGCAGCCGGTAGGGCCCGATGATCACCTGCCAGCGCCCCGGCTCGGGCTCGCCGGGCAGGTAGCCCGGGGTGGCCGTGGTGGCCCCGATCGTGAACCGGTCCCGGGCCCCGCCCGACCAGCCGCGGAACCCGGCTGGCCCCAGGCACCCGAGGTCCAGCACCCCGGCCTGGCGGTCGTAACGCACCTGCACCCGCAACTCCCGCGTTCCCGGTGGCACCTCGACCTCGATGTAGTGCCACGGCGAGGCGACCTGGTCGTCCACCGTCCACCGCCCGGACCGCCGCGTCTGCCTGTTCATGCTTCCATCTGAGCAGACAGCTCAGCCGCGGGGCAGGTGCGGCGCGGCTTCGGGCGGGTCGGACGGGGCGGCCAGCATCCAGTCCACGCCCTCCAGCCGGATCGTGCGGTCCGCGCCGCCGGGGCGGGCCGGGCGTGAGGTGAGCCGGGCGCTGACGAACTCGCCGGGTCCCGGCCGGGGCAGGCCCAGCGCGGCCGCCAGCGCCTGGTCACCCACGTAGTCGCCGAAGATCACGATGCCTTCCGGCCGCAGCTGATCCCGGGCCCCGCCGCCGGCCCGGACCCGTTTCATGTAGTCGTCCTGCTTGGCCACGGTGGCCACCACGGTCCGGGTCACCGGGCGGCGCTGGGCCCGCCGGAACAGCTCGTTGACCCGCTGCTGGCCCGAACGTGGCGCCAGCACCTCGGCCACCTCGCGTTCGGCCATCCGGACCAGCACGTTCTCCTGGAGCGGGCTGCGGGAGAACAGCCAGACGATGGCGGCCCGGCCGCGTTCGCTGAGGGTCTTCTTCAGGTCCCGGTTGCTGGCCTCGCGCAGCGCGTCGCGGCGGATCCGCAGCAGCCCGGCCGACCAGGTGCCGTCCTCGTCGCTGGCCTGGACCAGCAGCACCAGCTGGCCGGCTGCTTCCGGCGGGATCATCCACCGGCCCATCCAGTGTGAGAACTTGCAGTCGACGTCGGTGCCCGCGATCGAGTAGTCCAGCACCGTGCCGTCGGCCAGGCCCAGGCCCCGCTGGATGCCGATCTCGACCAGCGTCCCCGCGTGGGTCTTCTCGGTCTTGCACAGCTGGTCCCAGCGGTAGCGGCCGGTGTGCTGGCCGTCCAGCAGCATGTCCAGCGCGGTCCGCACGGCCGCGCCGATCCGCGCTCCGTCCGGGTCCATGGCCAGCAGTTCGGCCGCGACCTGGCTGAGCTGGGTGTCGGAGCCGGTGTCGGGTTCCATGTCGGGGGCGCCGGCCCCGGCCCGGCCGCCCCGGGCCATCAGGCCGGCCGCGGCGTGCTGGGCTCCGGACAGCGCCGCCATGCCCGGCAGCAGCCGCTGACCGTCCGCGGTGACCGGGTCCGCGCCCAGCCCCGGCAGGGCTGCCTGGCCGCGTGGCGGCAACACCGGGCCCGAAGTCACGCGCGAGACTGTAGCGAAGGACGGGCGCCCGTGCAGCCAACGCCCCGCCGCCCGCCTGCTGCCTACCTGGCAACCCCAGCAGCCCCCAGCACACCCTCAGCCCCACCAGTCCCCAGCACACCCTCAGCCTCAGCAGCCCCACCAGGCCCAGCAGCCCCAGCGACCTCACCAGTCCCAGCAGCCTCACTGAGCGCGTCGAGCAGCCGGGTCACGGCGGGGGAGTCGGGCGGCTCACCGTACTGGAGCGCGTACACGTGCCGCCGGGCCCCGGGCAGCTCCGCGGTCCGGATCCCGGGGTGCCGGGCCGCGCGCAGGGCCAGGTCGGGCAGGGTGGCCACGCCCAGCCCGGCCGCCACCAGGGCCTGCACGGCCACGTAGTCGTCGGTGGTGAACGCGATCTTCGGGGTGAAGCCGGCCAGCGAGCACTGCGTCATCAGGTGGATCCGGCAGCGGTCGCAGCCCGCGATCCACCGGCACTGCGCGTACCGGGCCAGGTCGCAGCCGGTGGGGCCGCCGCTGGCCTTGCGCCGGGTGACCAGGTGCACCGGCTCGTCCAGGATCAGCCGCCCGCGGGTGCCTTCCTCCTCCGGCCCCGCCGGCGCCTCGGCCACCCGCCCATCCGCTGCCTGCGTATCCCCTGCCCGCCCATCCGCTGCCCGCGCGGCCGGGACCGCCCCGTCCGCCGGGCCCGACACATGCCGGAACACCAGCGCCACGTCCACGTAGCCCGCCCGCAGCATGCGCAGCGCCTCCGGCGGCTCGGCCTCGGTCAGCCGCAGGTCCATGCCGGGATGCCCGGCCTGGAGCATGGCCGCCGCGGCCGGGACGATCGTGCCCAGGGCCGACGGGAACGCCGCCAGCCGCACCCGGCCCGCCCGCAGCCCGGCGTGGGCGGCCAGTTCGTTCTCGGCCGCGTCGAGCCGGCCCAGCACCTCGGCGGCCCGGTCGGCCAGCAGCCGCCCGGCGTCGGTGAGCCGGATGCCACGCCCGGCCCGCTGGATCAGCCGAACGCCGGTCTCCGCCTCCAGCCGGGCCAGGTGGTGGCTGACCGAGGGCTGCGCGTAGTTGAGTTCCCGGGCCGCGGCCGTCACCGACCCGTGCCTGGCCACCGCGACCAGGACCCGGAGCCGGGTGACGTCCAGCATGTAATGACTATAGATGAGACCAATTTGTTCACCCTGCGAGCGATATGCGGCCTATGAGCCCCGGCCAGTGAGCCCCGGCCGGCTGGCTCATGAACCCTGGCCGGCTGGCTCGCGCTCTGGCTCCGCCGCCGGCTCCAGGGCCACGTCCGGCTCTGGCGAGCGGGGCAGGATCCGCCCCAGCCAGCCCGGCACCCACCAGTTGGCCCGGCCCAGCAGCTCCATCAGCGCGGGCACCAGCACCAGCCGGACCACGGTGGCGTCGACCAGGACCGCGACCGCCAGGCCGAGTCCGATCTGCTTGACCGAGACGTCGGCCCCGAGCACGAAGGACAGGAACACCACGACCATGATGGCGGCGGCGGCGCTGATGACCCGGGCCGTGCGGGCCAGCCCACGGGCCACTGAGGCGGTGTTGTCACCGGTCCGGTCGTACTCCTCCTTGACCCGGGACAGCAGGAACACCTCGTAGTCCATGGACAGCCCGAACAAGATCACGAACAGGAACATCGGTACCCAGGTGGTGACCGGGATCTTCTCCGGGAAGCCGAACAGCTGGTGACCCCAGCCCCACTGGGTGACCGCGACCAGCACGCCGTAGGCGGCGCAGATCGACAGCAGGTTCATCACCGCCGCCTTGATGGCCACCACGATCGAGCGGAACACCACCAGCAACAGCAGCATGGACAGCCCCACGACCACGCCGATCAGCCAGGGCATCCGGGCCGCGATCGTGTTGGCGAAGGTCACGTTGCCCGCGTTGGGCCCAGTCAGGTACGCAGTCAGGTGGGGGGTCAGCCCGGTCCCGGCCACCGCCCGCGGCAGCACCTGGTCGCTGAGCTGGTTGACCAGGGTGTTGGTGGCCGGGTCCTGCTCGCTGGTGGCCGGGTAGGCGATGAGCATGACCGCGCGGCCGTCCCGGCTGACCACCGGCGGCGTCACGTGCGCCACCCCCGGCGTGCCGGCCACCGCCCGTTCGAGGGCCGCGCCCCCGGCCGCGGGGTCACGGCCGGCCGCGGCCACGATCAGCGGGGCGTCGAAGCCAGGACCGAAGCCCTCAGCCAGGGTCTCGTAGCTGGCCCGGCCCATCGTCCCCGAAGCCTGCGCCGACTCGTCGGGCATGTTCAGCGTCATGCTGAGCGCGGGCACGGCCAGCGCCGCGATCACCGCCGTCGCCGCCAGCGCGGACCGCACCGGATGCCGGCTCACCACCCCAGCCCAGCGCTCGGCCGCATGCTTCGGAGCCACCGCCGGGCCGCCCGCCGTAGCCGGCCCGGCCGCACCCCCGCTGCGCGCCGTCTGCTCTGTTGTTTCATTTGATCGAAGGTTGCTTCGCTGGCTCCGCCGGCCAGGGACGCGGAACCGGGTCGGCTTGGCCAGGCGGGTCCCGGTGAACCCGAGCAGCGCCGGCAGCAGGGTCAGCGCGGCCAGGACGGTCATGGCCACCGTGGCCGCGGCCGCCACCGCCACCCCGTTCATCAGCGGCTGGCGCAGCACCAGCAGGCCGAGCATGCCGATGACCACGGTGGTGCCCGCGGTGAGGACGGACCGGCCCGCGGTCCGCATGGCCCGTTCGCCCGCCTCGGCCGGCGCGACCCCGGCCCGCAGGTACTCGCGGAACCGGGTCACGATGAACAGCGCGTAGTCGACCCCGACCCCGAGCCCGATCATCGACGCGATGATGGGCGAGAACGACGGCGCCGGGAACACGTGGCCGAGCAACGCGATCAGGGCGAGGCCGGAGCCGATGCCGAACACCGCGGTGAGCACGGGCAGGCCCATGGCCAGGAAAGAGCCGAACGCGACGAGCAGCACGATGGCGGCGGCGCCGATGCCGATGCCGTCCGAGGACCCGCCGTACGGGGTCTCGGCCTGATCCACCACGTCCCCGCCCAGATCGAACGTCACGCCGTGACCCGACGCGGACCGTGCGTCGTTCATCAGGGTGGTGACCTCGCCGCCCGGGATGTTGGCCGACGCCTGGTTGAACTGCACCGAGGCGAACGCGATG
>DATDIH010000042.1:0-16448 GCA_036521155.1 Streptosporangiaceae bacterium | reverse complement strand
GCCTCTTCGTCCAGCTCGACGCCGAGGCCGGGTGAGCCGCCGCTGTACAGGTTGCCGCCTTCGAGCCGCATGTCGGTGCGGACCACACCGTCCAGCACGGACGGCCGCCAGGTGAGCTCCTGCACCGCGAACAGCGGCGTGGACAGGTCGAAGTGCAGGCAGGCCGCGGTCGAGACCGGGCCCAGCGGGTTGTGCGGGGCCTGCTCGATGTAGTGGGTCTCGCACCAGGCCGCGACCTTCCTGGCCTCGGTCAGCCCGCCGCAGATACACAGGTCGACCCGGCAGTAGTCCATCAGGTCGCGTTCGATCAGCTCCCGCCAGTCCCATTTGCTGGCGATCTGCTCGCCGGTGGCGATGGGGACCGAGATGTGCTGGCGCAGGTAGGCGAACTGGGCCGGGTTCTCGGCCCGGACCGGGTCCTCGATGAAGAACGGGCGCATCGGGGCCAGTTCGGCGGCCAGCTGGATGGCGTAGGCGGGGGTGGTGCGCTGGTGGAAATCCACGCAGATCTCGACGTCCGGGCCGAGCGCGTCGCGCAGGGCGGTGAAGGCGTCCACGGTCCAGCGCAGGGCCGGGGCCTGCTCGTACAGGCCGTGGTGCTCGGGGTAGTAGCCGTCGCCGGCGGTGTAGCGGACGAACCGCCATCCGTCGGCCACGTGCTCGCGGGCCCGGCGGACCATCGCGTCGATGACCGTCTGGCCGTCGAGGTCGTGGCCGTCGGGGGGCTGCACGTGGCAGTAGCAGCGGGCGTAGTCGCGGGTCCTGCCGCCGAGCAGGTCGTAGACGGGCACGCCGAGGGCCTTGCCGCGCAGATCCCACAGGGCGATGTCGATCGCGGCCAGGGCGGCGCCGTGCACGTGGCCGCCGCGGAAGAACTGGCCCCGCCACAGGGTCTGCCAGATGTGCTCGATGCGGGACGGGTCCATCCCGCGCAGGATCGGGGCCCAGGTGCCGATCAGGCCCTGGACGGCCAGTTCCTTGCCGTTGATGCCGGCTTCCCCGAGCCCGGTCAGCCCCTCGTCGGTGTAGACCTTGACGAAGGTGTAGCTGCGGTCCGGGCGCTCGCGGTCGTGAACCAGGAACGTCTTGACGTCGGTGATGCGCACTGAACTCCTGTTCGGGCTGTGTTATTCGATTGGGATACCGATGGACGGGCTGGCGGCCAGGCCGAGGTCGCGCATGGCTTTGCGGTAGGCGACCGCGACCGAATCGAATTTCAGGTGCAGCTCGGCGGCCAGGTCGAACGGGACCCGCTCGGGGCGCTGGGACTCCACCACGACCTGGTCCTGGCCGAAGATCGTGTCCTCGAACTCGCGGATGACCCGGTCCGGCTGGCCGGCGTTGTAGTTGCGGCCGATGACCACGTACCCGGAGCAGCGGTCGGCCGTCTCCGGCTGTGAGGCGAAGAAGTACACCATGCCGCGCTGCCCGCCCCAGCCGAGCCGCAGCACGATCGTGTAGGGCAGGTGCAGCTCGTAGCGGCTGCGCCGTTCCGGCGGGCCGGCCTGCTCGTTGCCGAACACCGGGAAGTCGTCGCTGTTGGGCGCCTCGGGCCGGACGATCTCATAGCGCAGCACATGGCCGTCGGTGTCGACCCGGTGCTGGGGCACCACCGGCCGCTCCGGGTCGCCGAGCAGGCCGGGGTGGACCCAGGGAAAGTGCCCGAAGTCGGTGAAGTTCTCCACCTGGCGGGCCGCGTCGCAGCGCCACCGGTACGGCCCGGCGGGCACGATCATCCAGTCGCTGGACTCCAGTTCCGGCACCTCGGGCAGGGGCCAGCGGGGCTCCTCCAGCGCGGCCCAGATCAGCCCGTACCGTTCCTGGACGTGGAACGCCGGGACGCGGGCCTTGGCCGGGACGACGGCCGGGTCTTCCTTCTGCGGGATGGCCAGGCAGCGGCCGTCGCCCCCGTAACGCCAGCCGTGGTAGGCGCACACCAGCTCGTTGCCCTGGATCCAGCCCAGGGACAGCGCGGTGCCGCGGTGCACACACAGGTCGGACATGACCCGCGGCGCCCCGTCGGCCCCGCGCCAGACCACCAGCGGCTCACCGAGCAGGTCGGCGTGGAGCGGGCGGTCGCCGAGCTCGCTGGCGAACGCGACCGGATGCCAGCAGTCACGCTGAGCGGCCAGGTCGGCGAACAGTCCCGGTGAAGTCATGACTCCCCCTTACCCGGATTCTGGCCTGCTGGGCGAGCACGCGGAATAACCGGCTAGCGGGTCGCGAAGCGGGCGACCGCCTCGCGGAGGTAACGGGTCTTGGTCTCGCTGTCCAGGTGACCGGCGTCGTCGGCGATCAGCAGCTGCCCGTCGGGCCAGACCCGGGACAGTTCCCAGGCCCCTTCGGCCGGGCCGTTGAGGTCCAGCCGGCCGTGCACCATCACCCCGGGGATTCCGGCCAGCCGGCCCGCGTCCCGGATGAGCTGGCCGTCATCCAGGAACAGGCCGTGCGAAAAGTAGTGCGCGCACAGCCGGACCAGAGCCATCCGTTCCCGCGTGGCCGGGCCGCCGAACACCGGGGGCAGACCCCGCCGCTCGTGCGCGAGCAGCGCATCCTCCCAGGCGCACCAGTCGAGAGTGGCCCGCTCACGCACGGCCGGGTCGGGATCCTCGACCAGCCGGGCGTAGCCACCGAGAGTGTCACCGTCGGGTGGTACCCCCGAGCCGGCCGCGAACCTGGCCCACGGCCCGGGGTAGAACCGCCCGGCCTCCCGGTAGAGGAAGTCGATGTCGCGGCGGCGGCCCGCGCACACGGCGGCCAGGACGAGCTCCGACACCCGGTCCGGGTGCTGCTCGGCGTAGGCCAGGCTGAGCGTGGTGCCCCACGAGACGCCGTAAAGGAGCCAGCGGTCTATGCCCAGGTGCTCGCGCAGCCGCTCCATGTCGGCGATCAGGTGCTGGGTGGTGTTGGCCCGCAGGCCAGTGGCGGGGTCGCTGGCGTGCGGGGTGCTGGCTCCGCAGCCGCGCTGGTCGAACAGGACCAGATGGTAGCCCGCCCGGCGCAGCAGCCCGAACCCGCCGCGGACGAATCCGCTGCCCGGGCCACCGTGCACCACCAGCGCGGGCTTGCCGCCCCGGGTCCCGCCGGCCTGCCAGTACACCTGCTGGCCGTCGCCGACGTCGAGCCGACCCTCGTCGTAAGGCTCGTTCAGGGACACGTCCGATGGTTGCACATCAGGCGCGCTGGGCGCGGACCGCCACCGTGTTGACGGCGACGATGACCCCGATGGCCAGCCACGAGGTCCAGCTCAGGTGCTGGCCCAGGATGACCAGGCCGGCCAGGGCGGCGAACACCGGCTGGACCGACATGAACATGCCGAAGAACTGGGCCGGGACCCGCCGCAGGGCCAGCAGGTCGGCCAGCAGCGGCACCGCCGACGACAGCACGCCCGCGGCCAGCGCGCCGCCCAGGGCGGCCAGGGTCGGGTGGTGGAAGGTCAGCCAGACCACGCCGACCGGGACGTAGGCCAGTGCGGAGACCGTGGCCGCGGTGGCCGAGCCCTCCAGCCCCGGCAGGCGGCGGCCGATCGAGCGGTTGAGCAGGATGTAGCAGGCCCAGCAGACCGCGGCCAGCAGGCCCATCCCGATGCCCAGGTAGTCGGTGGACGGCGCCGGGTGGATCAGTACCAGTACCGCGCCCGCCGCGATCACCGCGCAGATTACGTCGCGGCGGCGCCGCGAGCCCGGCAGTGTCGTCCCGAACAGGGCCACCGACAGCGGTCCCAGGAACTCCAGGGTCACGGCCAGACCCAGTCCCACCCGGTCGATGGCGGTATAGAGGGTCAGGTTCATCACCGCGTACACCAGAGCCAGGGTCAGGACCGGCCGCCACTGGGCCGCCGTGAAGGCGCGCGGCTTCGGCCGGGCGGTGGCCCACAGCACGGTGGCCGCCACCCACTGGCGGATGGCGACCACCCCGAGCGGCCCGATGACCGGGAAGGCCAGCGCGCCGGCGGACGCCCCCACCTGATTAGCCATACCGCTGCCCAGCATCAGGGCCACTCCGGTCAGCCGGCCGGAACGCTCAGGGACGGGGATCTCGGCTAGCTCAGGCGCGGCAGGCTGGGGTGATACGGGCTGGGGCGCGTGCCCGCTTCTTGCTGTTATCAGATCGGACGAGGGTGCGGGACGGAAGGCCATGCACTCACTGTTCCGCCGCCCCTCAGATACGCAAAATGCATTGAACACGTCATCGATACGCTAGACGCATGGATGAGCGGGCCACCGGACTGGAGCTGAAGCAGCTGCGCTGCCTGGTGGCCATCGTGGACACCGGTAGCTTCACCGACGCCGGGATCGAGCTGGGCTTGTCGCAGGCCGCGGTGTCCCGGACCGTGCTGGCACTGGAGCGGACCCTGGGGGTGCGGCTGCTGCACCGGACCAGCCGCTCGGTCTCCCCGACCACGGCCGGGGTGCAGGTCCTGGCCCGGGCCCGGGTGCTGCTGGCCAGCGCGGACGAGCTGGTCCGGGAGGCCAGTGCCGGGCACACCCGGCTGACCATCGGGCACGCCTGGTCGGCGTTCGGCCGCCACACGGCCGAGTTCCAGCGCCGCTGGCACGACCGCTACCCCGGCGTGGACCTGCATCTGATCCGGCACAACACCCCGACCGGCGGCCTCAGTGAGGGCCTGTGCGACCTGGCCGTGGTCCGGACCCAGATCGACCTGCGCCCGTGGTCCCACGCGGTCGTGGGCCACGAGCGGCGCTTCGCGGTCGTGGCCGACGACGACCCGTGGGCCCGCCGCCGCAGCATCCGCCTGGCCGAGATCGGTGACCGCACCCTGGTCATCGACCGCCGGGTCGGCACCACCACCTTGGACCTGTGGCCGCCCGGCGCCCAGCCCGCCACCGAGTACACCGCCGACATCGACGACTGGCTGGCCACCATCGCCACCGGCCGATGCGTCGGCGTCACCCCGGAATCGACCGCCACCCAGTACGGTCGCGACGGCATCATCTACCGCCCCCTCCGCGACGCTCCCCCGGTCCCGGTCCACCTGATCTGGCGCCGCCACGATCCCCACCCGGCCACCCACGCCGCCGTCGCCCTGGCCATGGATCTCTATCCGTCGCCGGGGCTATAGGACTGTCCCCGCCGCACCGTCACCCGCGATCGGCCAGCAGTTCACCCACCCGGCTTCGAGGTCGTCATTGATCGATCGGCTGGGCACATCTCGGCGAGCCAGCTTTCGGGCCTCAGGAAGTTCTTCACCGGGCAGGTACCAAGAACCGATGGCCCAGGAAAGGCGAGGATCGATGATCCGGGCCACCTCATCAGCGGCCCGGTCCGAAGTCAGGTAATGCCCGTGGCCGAGGCCCATGTCGTGGCGCGGACCCCACCGGCGTGGTGGGCCACCGTTCCTTCCCACAGCTTCAGCCTTATCGCGCTCGAAAAGATGCTGCCCAGGCGCGAAGAAAAATTGCAGTACCCGATCACTGCGGGAATGCAAAGCCTCGACATTGTTCTTTATCACGGCCGAGGAGAATCGTTCCCCATCTACACATCGCCCGACCGGGACCGCCGCCGCAAGCAGGCATGCCACTGGAACTTCCGCGCTTTCGGTATGGCAAGCCACCTTCTGGTCGGCTACGTGGGTCAATGCCTGAAGGAGAACACGGCAGCCGAGCGAATGGCCAATCAGGATCACTCGCTGAGATGGGCGCAGCTTGGTAAGCAGAGTGCCGAGCAGGTTACCAGCGTCGTCGGCTACGCCTATTCGGGCGTTGAAGGTAACGGCTGAGAGCGCCTGGTTCTCGTGACTGCCCGGCCAGTAGAAAGCAAAGGCCGGCGGAAGCTTTCGGCCTCTGTTTCCAAGGGAGGACGTCAGCCGCCGCCAGAAGCCTTCCAGAGATTCGGCCGCACGTTCCTGCGGCACGTTGAAACCATGAATCAGTATGACGAGTTCCGGACTGGTGTAAGCGCTCTTGAGCCCTCTACGCCGGACTACCCGCGCGACAGTACCGCTGCCCCGATCCTCCCGGGCGGTGAATTCGTTGAGCCGTTGATCCATGATCACAACCCGCCTACCCGCGCAACCGCTCCACTAGGGCTGCCACATCCCGGGCGAACCAGGCCACGAATCCACCGACCAGCAGCGCCGCGAGTATGTCCAGTCCCCGCTGACGGGTCGGGACCTCCGATGCCTCGACGATCGCGATGCCGATCAGCCCGCTGAGCCCGACCGCAGCCGAACGGACATATCGGCGCCAGCGATGGCCTATGGACACTTGGAGCTGGTCGATGCCAGCACGCACGTAGTGGCTGAGTCTGATTTGCCGGTCCTCCTCAGCTCTTGACTCGGCGTCAGGGCTAGGACCCTCACCGCCACCGGCCACGACGTCAATGCTGAAAGCACGCTCTCCGGCCAGGCATCTGAGGAAAGCCCCGAACTGAGCTGGAGACGCCAGCGCGACGTCGGCTGCTCCGCTCACTTGGGCACACAGCTGATCAATGGGCAGATCAAACAGATACCTGATGCCACGGTCGCTAGCGTCAGCCGCAGTAAGCGCCATCCGGAATTCGGTGTAACCGCTCGAGCCATCCGGCTGCTGAACAAACCACTGCTTGAGCTGCCGCTCTTGATAGAGCCCGCGAAGCCCCAGCAGAGACTTGAAGATCTGCACTATCGCCATGCTGGAGATGCCGCAAACTACGATGATACCCACCAACTGGCTGGCCGTACTGGACGGTGACACCTTGATACGCCCGGTATCAAACTGCAACGTCAAGCCCAAGGCTGCAATGGCAAGAATGACGGCCAGCGGAAACGCTTCAGTCAGCAGCCATCGCTGGATGCGGATAACTCGCTGCTCAAAAGTGGGCTGTCGAGAGCCGGAATTACTCTTTTCGGTCACGATGAAGGCCGGCCTTTCTGCATCTGCGCAGCTAAGACACTGCATACCGATGGGCACTAGCCCCTATGGGTTCGGGGTAAGACCGATGGCGGTGCCGCTATCAAGGCCCTACCCGCCAAGTTCGCTGATCTTCTTCTGAAACCAGGTTGAAGTGACGATGTAGCCACCCAGAATTCCCAGGAACACGAACCCCGCCATCGTGGCACCAGCCACCACTTTCGCCGACTGGATGGCACTGGCGTTAGCGGCTGGGCTGTGCAATCCGCTGGCCACATCGTCGATCAGTTTTCCGATGGGGCCGCCAAGGCGGCTCAGTGAGACCAGTCCAGCGCCGAGCAGCAACTTGGTGAGCCAGTCACTGATCTCGGCCAAATTGGTGCTGGGTGAAAACCCGCCGGTCGATGCACGGGCCTGACCTGAAGACACCACCTTCGGTACACCAACCAGAAACCCTGCGAAGAATCCCGCCAGTGCGGCGGCCATGGCCGTCAACATGCCGACACCGACATAAGAACAGTGCGGTCCCTTGGCGCTGAAAGAATAGATCCAGATCCAGACCGTTCCGCCCAAGATCATGCCCAGAGCCAGCAAGGCAAGCCAGGTCGTGACCTTGGTGAGGCTCTGCCGCCAGGAAAGCGGCTGCGGCGGGGGATTCTCCGACGGAGGATTTTTGGGTTGAGCCTGGCCTTTGGCGCCGCCGTCTGCTGTCACGTCGGCCGCGGTCATCGCGAGCCTCTTCGTAGTGGCATTTCCTTGACCCTGCCTTCAGCGCGGCTCGTAGATCCTCGGGCCTGGGTGCGATCTTTCAGTGTTAGGACGCCCGACGCTCATCTCGGGTTTACGTGCCTCCCCTGGGCAGCGACCGTTTCCCCGACCGCGCTGTCGGGTTGCGTCCAAAAGAGAGACGCCCGGATGGAAAAGGGACTTTCGGGGCTTCTCGGCGGTCAATCTAACGTTTATGCTCACGGCGACCGTCAAGGGTGGACGGGTTCGCGCAGGGTCGCGCGGGTCGTCCATGGCCGGGAGGGGCGACGATGAAGCCGTCGGCGACGTTCACCATGCTCGTTACCCTGGCGCTCGGGGCCGCCGGCCTGGCCGCGGCACCCGCGGCCCAGGCCGCTCCCGCGACTGGGCCGGCAGCCCTGGCCCAGACCTTCGATAATGTCGGAATCACCAATTCCAGCCAGACCCAGAATGGGGATCTGGACGGCACCGGTGACAGCTTCGACAGTGCCGCGCTGGCCCGGGACGGCATCCGGCCCAGTGCATCTTTTGTCCACGACGGGCTGACCCTGCGCTGGCCGGGCGTCCCGCCGGGCCAGAAGGACAACGTCCTGGCCGACGGGCAGCAGATCGCGCTGCACGGGCAGGGCAACACGCTCGGTGTCGCGGCCACGTCCACCGGCGGGGCGACCTCGGGCACGCTGACCGTGACCTACACCGACGGCAGCACCACCGCCGCCACGGTGAACGTGGCCAACTGGGTCAGCACCTCGGCCGCGGCCGCGCCCGCCAGCGGCGAATCTGATCTGCTGGCCACCACCGGCGGCTGGAATCCCCGCGGCTCGACGCCGGTCAGCCTGTCCTACCTGTCCATCCCCATCAACCCGGCCAAGACCGTGGCCAGCGTGACCCTGCCCGCGGTGGGGAACGCGGTCGGGCATACGACGCCGGCCATGCACGTGTTCGACCTGACCGTGGGCACGGTGGCCGACCGGGCCAGCGACGGGCCGGGCGATCTGTCCTACTACGACCTGGCCCGCAAGGACTGTGTGGGCACGGCGCCCAACAGCACCTCGAAGACCTGGTACACGGTGGCGGGCGGGATGCTGTCCGACGTCTACTACCCGACCATCGACAACACCAACGTGCACAGCCTGGAGTACGTGGTCACCGACGGGTCGAGCTTCACCGACATCCAGCCGCGGGACATGACGTACACCGTCAGCGCGCTCGGGGCCAGCGGGCCCCGTGACCTGGCCTGCGAGATCACGGCCAAGGCCAAGGACGGCGCGTACCAGATCGTCACCGACTACCTGACCGGCACCGGCCGCGACTCGGTGGTGATGCGGGTGCGCTTCGACCCGCTCACCGCCAGCGCCGGCCGGGACCACCTGTACGCGCGGCTGCAGCCACTGGTCAACGGGCACGGCGGCGGTGGCAGCCAGAACGCGGGCGCGGACTCGGCCACCACCGTGCGGACCGCGGCCGGGCCGGTCCCGGTCGACTACAGCACCAACTCGTTCACCGAGGCCACCAACCGCACCTTCGCCACCCCCACCTACCTGGCGCTGGCCGCGAGCCGCCCGTTCCCGGCCACCGGCAACGGGTTCGCCGGCCAGGCCAGCGACGGGCTGACCCAGCTCAGCACCGGCCATACGCTGGCCGGCCACCAGAATGCCTCCGACGGCGACGTCACCACCACCGTTGAACTGCCCGCCGGGACCGGCCCAACCACGCTGACCTTGGGCTTCGGCCAGAGTGAGGACGCCGCCGTCGGCACCGCGCTGGCCAGCGCCCGCGCTTCGTTCACCGGCACGCTGAACGCCTACGACCAGCAGTGGCAGCGCTACGACCGCACCCTCAAGTCCCCTCCCGCCAGCATCAAGGGCGTGGACAGCGCGGAGACGGCCAAGGCCCGGGCCGGTTACTGGCTGAGCGCCAACGTGATCAAGGCCAGCCTGGACAAGACGTTCCCGGGCGCGGCCGCGGCCGGCCTGGCCAGCCCGTGGGGGCAGGCGGTGCCGGCCGGGAACGCCGCGGGCGGGCTGGCCCCGTACTTCGGGTCCTACCGGGAGACGTTCTCCCGCGACGCCTACGAGACGTTCACCGGCTTCCTGACCGACGGCGACCTGGCCGACGCCCGGGCCATCGACGAGTTCCTGTTCGACCGCCAGCAGCTGCCGAACGGGTCGCTGCCGCGCAACTCGCTGCCCAACGGCCAGGCCGCCCCGGATACCGGGGGGCTGCAGCTGGACGAGACCGCCTACCCGATCCTGATGGCCTGGCAGGCCGGGCTGGGCGGCGACCACGGCCTGTACGCGGATCACGTGAAGCCCGCGGCCGAGTTCCTGGTCGCCCACGGGCCGTCCGACGGGGTGGAACGCTGGGAGGAACAGACCGGCTTCTCCCCCTCCACCATCGCCGCCGAGATCGCGGGCCTGGTGGCCGCGGCCGAGATGGCCAAGCAGAACGCTGATCCAGCCTCGGCCCGGGTGTTCGACGCCACCGCGGACGAGTTCCAGCGCGACGTGATCGCCGAGACCGCCACCACCAACGGCCCGGACTCGCCGGACCCGTACTTCATCCGGCTGTCCAAGACCGGCGACCCCAACGCGGCCATCACCTACAACCTGGGCAACGGCGGCCCGACCCTGGACCAGCGCAGCGTGATCGACGCCGGGTTCCTGGACCTGGCCCGGCTGGGTGAGCTGCCGCAGAACCTGCCGCTGATCGCCAACTCGCTCAAGGTCGTCGACGCCACCATCGCGGCCAGCACTCCCAGCGGCACCGGCTTCCACCGGTACAACGGCGACGGGTACGGCGACGCCAACGGCACCGGCCAGCCGTGGGCCACCACCGACACCGGAACCGGGCACCCGTGGCCGGTGCTGTCCGGGGAGCGGGCCGAGCACGACCTGACCGTCGGCGACCTGACCGGCGCCACCGGCGCCGCCGGGCAACTCGGCTTCATGCTCGACAGTGCTAGCCCTATTGGCGCATCCGGCGTCGGCCTGGTCCCCGAACAGGTGTGGGAGCAGCCGGACCTGCCCGCCTCCCCGTACGGCAGCGACCCCACGACAGCATCCATTGGCTTTACCGACGGGCAGGCGGCTGGATCGGCGGCCCCGCTGACCTGGGCCACCGCCCAGGAGGTGCGGCTGATCCTGGACCTGGGCGCGGGCCGGCTGCTGGAGCAGCCGTCGATCGTGGCCGACCGGTACGTGACCCACAGCCAGGGCCAGACGCCGCTGTCGCTGACCGCGCCGGTGACCGAGACCGGCAGCTCGGTGGTGGCGCAGGCCACGGTCCCGCAGGCGACGGTGAACGGCACCTCGGTCACGATCACCGGGACGGCCTCGCCCGGCGCGCGGGTCGACATCGCCGTCTCCGATATTCAGATACCGAATGACACCGCTACGACGTCCACGGTCACGGCCGGGCCCACCGGTGCGTTCACCGCCACCGTCGCGGTCACGGCCGGGGACCAGAGCCACGTCGCGGTCACCGCCACCGCCTCCGGCGGCGGCACCAACGCGGCCGGGTTCGATGTCACCTCACTGGCCACGCCGGGCACGGTGGTGCTGAACGCGACCGGGCCCGCCGACGGCGGGGCCGGCCCGGGTAACTTCGCCCTGCCCACCGCGACCAGCGGCGGCACCCCGACGTTCCCGGACGGGTCGTTCACGATCACCGGCTTCCGGGTGGCCAGGGCCACGGCCACGACCTCGTTCCAGGTCGGGATCAAGGACCTGACCAACCCGTTCGGCGGCTCGGCCGGATTCTCCCTGCAACTGGTGGACCTGTACATCCGGCAGCCGGGGCTGCCCGATTTCGACTACTCCACCGCGGCCACTTACCCGAGCCGTAACTACACAATTGCCCCGGCCGATGCCTGGAGCCAGTCGATCGAGGTGGACGGGTTCGGCCGGGCCCAGTGGCAGACCGCGCTGGGCTCGTCGCCGGGCACGATCACCAGCGTGAGCGGCAACCCGGCCAGTGGCCAGATCACGATCACCGTGCCCACCGCGGACCTGGGCACGGTCGGGTCCGGCTGGACGGTCACGGTCGCGCTGGCCGGGCAGGACGGGTTCGGCACCGACGACGCGCGGGCCTTCACCGCCACCCCGGGCGACTTCTCGTTCGGGGTCTGCTCGGCGGCCGAAGCCGCGCAGAACCCGGAGCCGGCCGTGTGCCAGGTGGCCCCGTCGGCCGAGCCGGAGGTGATGGACACCGTGCCGCCGGCCGGGGTGTCGCTGTCCAGCGAACTGGACGTGACGGCCGGCCCCGCCGTCCTGCAGGGGGTCACTGTCCCCTGAACCGGTTGACAACGTAGAAAGGCTGGTCAGAATCGGTCCCGGGGGGTGACTGGTGTGCGGCCATTAGGGCGAGAGGCGGAAACCACCCGGATCGGCACATTCCTCCGGCAGCCCGGGTCCGGTGAACGAGTCCTGCTGCTGACCGGTGAGGCCGGGTCCGGCAAGACGACCCTGCTCGGCGAGGGCCGCAGCAGCGCGGCTGCCAGCGGCCATCACGTGCTGGCCGCGGCTCCGGTCGAGACCGAAACCGCGCTCGCCTACGCCGGCCTGGCCGACCTGCTGGAGACCGTGCCCGCCGGCCTGGTGGACGGCCTGCCCGGGCCGCAGCGGCTCGCGGTCCGGCACGCCGTGCTGCGCCTGGAGACGTCCGCCGACCCGGTCGACCCGCAGACCACGGCCATGGGCGTGCGGACGTTGCTGCGGCGGCTGGCCGCGGACCGCCCGGTGCTGCTGGTCATCGACGACCTGCCCTGGCTGGACCTGCCGTCGGCCCGGGTGCTGGCCTTCCTGCTGCGGCGAATGCGGGACGAGCCGGTGCGGCTGCTGGCCACCGCCCGGACCGGCTGGACCGGTGGGGCGACGCCGGCCGCGCTGGCCGGCGTACCCGGACCGCAGGTCAGCCGCCTGGCCACCGGACCGCTGCCGGCCGCGGCCCTGCGTGACCTGGTGCACGGCCGGCTGGGCCTGCTGCTGACCCGGACCGAGCTGGCCCGGCTGTCCGCGCTGAGCGGCGGGAATCCGCTGTTCGCGCTGGAACTGGCCAAGCAGACCCAGGGCGGGGCCGCCGACACCTTGTTCGGCCCGCCTGAGGCGCCGCCGTCCCTGGATGAGCTGGTCCGGGGCCAGATCGTGGCCCTGGCCGCCAGCGCCCGCGACCTGCTGCTGACCGCGGCGCTGCCCGCCCAGGCCACGGTGCCGGTGCTGACCGCGGCGGCCCGGCGGCCGGCCACGGCCCGGGCCGACCTGGAGGATGCGCTGCGATCCGGCTTGGTCGTCCGGGACCATCACGCGGTCCGATTCGCCCACCCGGTCATCCGGTCGGTGGTCATCGCGGGCGCGGCCCCCGCGGACCGCCGCGCCGCGCACCGCCGGCTGGCCGCGGTGGTGTCCAGCCCGGAGACCCGCGCCCGGCACCTGGCCCTGGCCGCGGACGCCCCGGATGAGGCGGTGGCCCAGCTGGTGACCGAGGCCGCCCGGGCCTGCGCCCACCGCGGTGCCTGCGACGACGGCGCCGACCTGGCCGAGCTGGCCGTCGCGGTCACGCCACCCGACCGCGCCCGGGAACGCCGGGACCGGGTCCTGCTCGCCGCGGAACAGCGGTTCGCGGCCCGCGATCCGGGCCGGGCCCGGGGCCTGCTGGAAGACCTGCTGCAGGCCGTGCCGGGTGGGCTGGCCCGGGCTGAGGTGCTGCGGCGGCTGACGCGCTACCGGGCGTTCAGCGGTGAGCCGCTGGCGGTCGGGGCCGCCACCTTGGCCGAGGCCCTGGCCGAAGCGGGCGATGACCGGACGCTGCGCACCCGGATCCAGCTCGACCAGGCCGTGCTGGTGACCAACATGGGTGATCCGCCCGCCGGGGTGGCCTGGATCGAACGAGCGTTGCGGGACGCCCGGCAGGCCGGAGACGGTGAGCTGGTCGGCGAGTGCAGCGCGGGCCTGGCCTACCTGAACTTCGTGACCGGCCAGGGGGTGCGGGCCGAGCTGGTCCGGCTGGCCCGGGCCAGCCCGGCCCCGCCCCCCGGGAGCAACATGGAGCAGCGCCCCAACCTGGCCGTGGGCCACCTGCTGCACTGGTCCGGCGATCTGACCGGGGCCCGCGCCTGCTACCGCCAGGAATACGACCGCACGGTGGCCACCGGCATGTCGGCCAACCTGCCGCTGCTGCTGTGGGCCATGGCCGAGACGGAGGCCTGGGCGGGCGACTGGCCGCTGGCCCGGCGCTACGCGGACCACGGCTACGAGCTGGCCGAGGACGCCGACAGCCCTATCGAGGTGGCGTTCATGGCCGCGGTCCGGGCCGTGCTGCACGCCTACCAGGGCCGGGCCGGGGCCGCACGCGCCGACGCGGCCCGGGCTGTGCAGCTGGCCCAGGGGCTGGGCCTGGCCATGGTGGGGGTCGTGGCCGCCCAGGCGTTCGGGGCCGCGGCGCTGCCCACCGGCGATGCGGCCGCCGTGCACCAGGATCTGGCGCCGTTCGCGGACCAGGTCCGGGCCGGCCTCACCGAGCCGGACCGCTTTGAGCCAGCGCTGTACCGGTTCCTGCCCGATGAGATAGAGGCGCTGATCCGCCTGGGTGAGCTGGGCCCGGCCCGGGAGCTGCTGGAGCCGTTCGAAACCCGGTCGGCCGAGCTGGACCGGACCTGGGGCCGATCCGCGGCCGCCCGGTGCCGGGGCCTGCTGCTGGCGGCGGACGGCAACGCCGAGGGGGCCGCCACCGCGCTGGACCTGGCCCTGGAGTGGGGGCGCGACCTGGGCCAGCCGTTCGAACAGGCCCGGACCCTGCTGACCGCGGGAGAGGTGGCGCGCCGGGCCCGGCGCAAGCAGCGCGCCGCTGCTTACCTGCGTGAGGCCCGGCAGCGGTTCAGCGACCTGGGCGCCCCGCACTGGCGGGACCGGGCCGAACGTGAGCTGGCCCGGGTGGGCATCCGCGGCCCGCGGCCCAGCCCGGGCGCCCGGCCGGACGGCGGGCCCGCCCTGACCGGCGCCGAGCAGCAGGTGGCCGAGCGGGTCCTGGCCGGCCGGACCAACGCCGAGATCGCCGCCGAGCTGTTCATGGGCAAGCGCACCGTGGAAGCCCACCTGTCCCAGGTGTACCGCAAGTACCAGGTCCGTTCCCGCACCGAACTGGCCCGGAAACTCCCCCGGCCCGCCCCGCCCGCTGAGTAACCACTCACGTTTCTGCGTGGTACACGGATTCATCCCAGCGGCTGGTGTTCCTACCGTGGCGGCATCACTACAGGGGGGAATCAGCCATGATCACCATGTACGACTCCACCGACGCAGGAACGATCCCCCACGGCGCCAAAGTCGCCGCTGGCTACATCAACGGCCAATACCTCAGCTATGACCCCATACGCCAGCGCGTCCCGCACGCCACAAACATGTCCATCACTTGCAACTCGCACACCCCAGCCGACATCGTCGATGCCGAAGACGGCGACGTCCCCGTGGAGCACGTCGCTGGGTGGGTCCAGCAGCAGCACGCCCGCGGTGTGGCCCGCCCGATCGTCTACGCCAACGCCAGCACCATGGCCGGGGATCGTGAAAATGATGGAAAGGGCGGCATACTGGCCGCCTTGCGGCAGGCCGGCATCGCCCGTTCATCGGTCCGCCTGTGGTCGGCGCACTATCCGCGCCAGTCCAAGGCCGAGCTGCAGCAAATGGGTAAAGATCACCCGGCTCAGCTCACGGCTCTGTACGAGCAATGGGCGCACATCTGCGGCCCGGCGACCTGCAACCAGGTGCCGGTCGCAATGGATGGCACTCAGTGGGCGGAATGGTCATACAACCCGGACGTGGGCAAGTACGTGAATCTCGACCAGTCGTATCTGGTGGACAGCTTTCTCGGGGAACCGCCAACGCCGTATCTATGCCAAGGGCAGAAGTCGCTGAATGGCTTGTCCCAGCAGCTAGACAACCCCGTTTCTGAAATTCTGCGGCTGACTGCCGAGCACTCGCCCGGGGGGGTCTATCACTCGGGGATGGCAGCCTACATCAACGGGGTGTTCGCCGCCGACAAGGAGAAGGTGCCGCAGGGCATCACCGTGTACCACCCGGCCGGAAACGGGGTTCAGGCATTCAACAGCCACGGCACCCAGACTTTGCAGGGCCTGGCCCTGGCCTTCCACTGCCTGCCGTCGGACGTCGTGCAGTGCACGGCCGAGAACTCGCCCGGCGCGGTGTTCAGCAAGGAAATGGCTGACTACCTGAACGCCGTGTTCGGCCGCTCGACAACCCACGTGCCCTCGGGCGTCCATCTCTTCTACCAGAAGTGACCGGCACGATGACCATTCCACCGAAGCTGGGCGTGGACAGTGAAGGGCGCGTCCACGGCGCCAACGTCACCTGGAACAAGACGTTCCCGTGCGTGAATGGCAACCCTGGCCAGATGGTCGTCCCGGCCGGGATTCTCGGCTTCGTCCTGCACACGCAAGTGGGCAACAATCCCGGCACCGTCGAGACGTTCAACACCCCCCACCTGGCCAAGCCGCGCTCCGCGCACTTCTGCGTCGCCCAGGACGGCTCCATCGTCCAGATGGGCCCGATCAACGGGTGGAAGGCATGGGCTCAAGTCGACGGGAACCGCCACTACTACAGCGCGGAGTTCGCCGACGACAAGAAAAGTCCACCCCCCGCGCTTTCCCAGGAACAGGTCAACTCGGGCGCGCAACTGCTGGAACTGCTGTCCCGGGACACAGTCGGCCGGTTCCCGATGCAGCTCAGCGATCGGCCCGGCGACGAGGGCTTCGGCTGGCACGGAATGGGCGGGAAGTCGTGGGG
This sequence comes from Streptosporangiaceae bacterium, assembly GCA_036521155.1. GTDB lineage: Bacteria > Actinomycetota > Actinomycetes > Streptosporangiales > Streptosporangiaceae > Bog-532. The sequence goes on along the minus strand of DATDIH010000042.1, from coordinate 58 downwards.
TGACCATCCCGATTGCCCCGGCGACGCCCGCAAGGCGCAGCGAGCGGACATCATCGAA
>DATDIH010000041.1:0-3959 GCA_036521155.1 Streptosporangiaceae bacterium | reverse complement strand
GCAGCCCGAGCAGCAGGTCCCGGCGCCCAAGCTCACCGACCGGGAGATGCAGGTCCTGAAGCTGGTGGCCAAGGGCATGAACAACCGGGACATCGCCAAGGAACTGTTCATCTCGGAGAACACGGTCAAGAACCACGTGCGGAACATCCTGGAGAAACTCCAGATCCACTCGCGCATGGAAGCGGTGATGATCGCCGTCCGGGAGAAGCTCATCGAGTTCAGCTGACCGGGCCGGGCGGCCCGCGCTGCCCGCCCCGGTTCGGCCGGCTGGCGCGGTACCAGCCTTGCTGAGCAGCCCGTCCGCAACGATGAGGTAAAGCCTTTCAGCAGTGCCGCCAACTCCCTTGCGGTGCCGTGTATACCCAGTATTATTCTCAGCATGCTACCGAATGGCGGGACACCGTGAGCGTCCGGCACGCCCTGCTGGCCCTGCTGAGCGAGGGGCCCAAGTACGGGCTGCAACTCCGCGAGGAGTTCGAGTCGCGGACGGGGGAGGTCTGGCCGCTCAACGTCGGCCAGGTCTACACCACGCTGCAGCGGCTTGAACGGGACGGGCTGGTTGAGTCGGACGGTGACGACGACGACGGCCCGCAGAAGGGGTTCCGGATCACCTCTGACGGGGCGGAGGAGCTGGCCGGGTGGTTGCGCACGCCGCCGGACCTGGCCGCACCGCCGCGCGACGAGCTGGTGATGAAGGTGCTGGTGGCCCTCCGGGTCCCGGGCACCGACGTGCATGAGGTGATCCAGGTCCACCGGCGCTACCTGGTGCAGCTGATGCAGCAGTGGACCCGCATCAAGGAGGCCGAGGCCGAGTCCGATCTGGGCCTGGCCCTGGTGGTCGACGCCGAGCTCTTCCGGCTCGATGCGGTGATCCGCTGGCTGGATGCGGCCGACGGGCGGCTCAAGCGGGCTGCCGCCGACCCGCCCCAGCCCGCGTCCGTGGCCCTGCCCAGGCTGCGCCGGCGGACGGGGACCCGCTCATGAGAAGCGAATGCCTGACCTGCGAACAGGAGACGGGGCAATGACCGTGCTGGAACTGAAGGACGTATCCAAGGCCTACGGGCAGGGACCGGCGCGGGTCGAGGCGCTCCACGGCGTTGACCTGACCGTCGAGGCCGGCGGGATGGTGGCGGTCATGGGCCCGAGCGGCTCGGGCAAGTCCACGCTGCTGACGATCGCCGGCAGCCTCGAGGAGCCCAGCGCCGGAGAGGTACTGATCAACGGGGCGCCGCTGTCCAGGATGTCGCGCAACGAGAAGGCGCGGCTGCGGCGGCGCACGGTCGGGTACGTGTTCCAGGATTTCAATCTGCTGCCCGGGCTGACCGTCGCCGAGAATGTGGCCCTGCCGCTGGAACTGGACGGCACGGGCGCCAGGGGGGCCCGGGCCGCGGCCCGGGCGGCGCTGGACGGGCTCGGCCTGGCCGACCGGGGGAACCGGTACCCCAGTGAGCTGTCGGGTGGTGAGCGCCAGCGGGTCGCGATCGCCCGGGCCGTGGTCGGGGACCGCCGCCTGCTGCTGGCTGACGAGCCGTCCGGTGCGCTGGACTCGGTGAACGCGGAAGCGGTCATGCGGCTGATCCACGAGGCGTGCAAGCGTGGCGTGGCCGCCGTGGTGGTGACGCACGACGCCCAGCTGGCCTCCTGGGCCGACCGGGTGGTGTTCCTGCGTGACGGGCGGGTCGTCGATCAGACCGCCCCGCTGCCCGGGCCCGAGTCGCTGCTCACGCCCGGCCAGACCTCATGAGCACAGCGCTGCGGGACCGTCCCGCGCCGGCGGGAGCAGCAGGTAACGGGGGCGTTCCCGCCCGGCGCGCGGTCATCCGCTGGGCCTGGCGGCTGCTGCGCCGTGAGTGGCGCCAGCAGTTGCTGGTCCTCGGGCTCGTCACGGTCGCGGTGGCGGCCACCATCGTCGGGGCGGCCGTCGCCACCGACACGCCCCCGGTGGCGAACGCGGGATTCGGTACCGCCCAGGACCAGGCCAACTTCCAGGCCCCCGACCCGCACCTGGCCAGCCAGATCGCCGTGCTGCGGCGCCACTTCGGCCGGGTCGACGTCATCGAGAACCAGACCATCGCCATCCCCGGCTCCATCGACACCTACGACCTGCGCGCGCAGGACCCGCGCGGCCCGTACGGCCAGCCGATGCTCTCCCTGGTCAGCGGGCGCTACCCGGCCGCCCCGGGCCAGGTAGCGGTGACCAGCGGGGTAGCGGCCGCCTTCCGGCTCAGGGTCGGTGACCTCTGGCGCACCGGCGGTACGACGCGCCGGGTCACCGGCATCGTGCAGAACCCGCAGAGCCTGCTGGACGAGTTCGCCCTCGTCGTCCCGGGCCAGGTCACCGCGCCGAGCCAGGTCACTGTCCTGTTCGACGCGCACGGCGTGCCACTGCGCGACACCGGGCCACTGCGCGACATCGCGCGGAACGTGTCCACGCCGCACCCGGCGTCGTCGGGCAACGTGCTGAACCCGGAGACGATCGTGCTCGCCCTGGCCACCATCGGCATGCTGCTCATCGCCCTGGTGGGAATCGGCGGCTTCACCGTGATCGCGCAGCGCCGCCTGCGCTCCCTGGGGCTGCTGGCCGCCCAGGGGGCCACCGACCGGAACATCCGTCTTGTTGTGCTGGCCAACGGGGTGCTGGTCGGCATTCTCGGCGCGGTAGCCGGGTTCGTGCTCGGCATGGCCGCCTGGCTGGCCTACCGGCCGAGCGTCGAGACAGATGCCCATCACCTGATCGGTCCCCTCCAGGTGCCGTGGACGGTGATCGGCGTGGCCCTGGCGCTCGCCGTCATCGCCACCTCGTTCGCCGCCTCCCGGCCGGCCCGGTCGATCACCAGGATCCCGATCGTGACCGCGCTGTCCGGCCGGCCCGCGCCGCCCAGGCAGGTCCACCGCTCGGCGCTGCCCGGCCTGCTCCTGCTCGTCGGGGCCGCGGTCCTGTTCGCCTACTCCGGCACCACCAACGGCAACGGCAGCGGGGCGCTTGTCCTCGTCCTCGGCTTCATCGCCCTGATCGCGGCGGTAATCCTGCTGGCCCCGGCGTGCCTCACGCTGATGGCCAGGCTGGGCCGGCGCGCCCCGATCGCGGCCCGGCTGGCCCTGCGCGACCTGGCCCGGTACCGGGCCCGCTCAGGCTCAGCCCTCGCCGCCATCACGCTCGGCGTGCTGATCGCCATGCTGGTCAGCATCCTGTCCGCCCAGCGCTTCGGCAACGTCCTCGACTACGCCGGGCCCAATCTCGCGTCGGATCAGCTCATCGTCTACACGCCCAGCGGGCAGGGCGGCGGCGGGCCGGGCAGCGGGCCGCCCAGCGGGCCGGTGACCGGGAGCACGCTGGCGTCGATGGCGAAGACCGCGCACGGCATCGCGGCCGCGCTCGGCTCGCACGACGTCCTCGAACTCGAGTCAGCCAATGCGTCGCTGCAGCACGCTGCGTCCGGGCGCAGCTGGAGCGGGACGGTCTACGTCGCCACCCCGCAGCTGCTCCGGGCCTTTGGCATCAGTGCTTCGCAGGTGAGCCCCAGCGCCGACATTCTCAGCATGCGGCCCGGGCTGTCCGGCCTCAGCAAGATGCAGCTCCTGTTCACCCGCAACGGCACGCCAGGCGCCGGCGCCGGCCCAGGCAGCGGCAACGGCCCAGGCAACGGACCAGGCAACGGCCCGGACTCATTCCCCTGCCCGAAGGACCAGTGCCTGGCCAACCCGGTGATCCAGGAGGTCAGCGCGCTCCCATCCGGCACGTCGGCGCCCAACACCGTGATCACCGAGCACGCTCTCAGCACGCTCGGCCTGCGCTCCGGCATCGCGGCGGACGGCTGGCTCATCCAGACGCCGAACCCGCCCACCGCCGGGCAGATCACCAACGCCAGGCAGACCGCGGCCGCGGCCGGGCTGAGCATCGAAACCAAGAACAGCATCCCGTCGGTGGCGGTGATCATCGGCTGGGCCACCGTGTTCGG
>DATDIH010000040.1:0-21715 GCA_036521155.1 Streptosporangiaceae bacterium | reverse complement strand
CTTCCGCCCGGTTACCGGTACGGGCTGCGGTTCGCGGTCCCGCAGGCCGAGATGCCGGTGTACCAGCCCTGGCTGGCCCAGCAGATCCGGGAGCACGGCGGCGAGATCGTCAGCCAGCAGGTGGCCGACCTGGCCGAACTGGCTTCGGAGGGTGTGGACGCGGTGGTCGACTGCCCGGGTCTGGGGGCCCGGGAGCTGGTCGGCGACCTGTCCGTGTATCCCGTGCGGGGGCAGATCGTCCGGGTCAAGAACCCCGGGGTGACCATGTCGGTGCGCGATGAATTCCACCGGGCCGGGCGGGCCTACGTGCACCCGCGCAGCAGCGACTGCATCCTCGGCGGGACCCTGGACGAGCACCAGTGGGACACCACTCCGGACCCGCACACCGCCGAGTCGATTCTGGCCCGCTGCGCGGAGATCGTGCCGGAGGTCGCGGGGGCTGAGGTTATCGAGACCCTGGCGGGACTGCGGCCCGGGCGGCCCGCGGTGCGGCTGGAGGAGGGAGCGCCGCTGGCCGGTGGGGTCCGGGTCGTGCACAACTACGGGCACGGCGGGGCCGGCATCACCCTCAGCTGGGGCTGCGCCGAGAACGCCGTCGAGTTGCTCCTTTGAAAGGGGCACCAGCGCCTCGGGGTGGCCGTGGCACAACCGACGCGATGGCGCCACCGCGTCGGTTATAGCCGACCCAATGCGGCACCGAGGGATGGATCTTCAACGGGTGGGGCGGTGGGGCGGGTGGGACTCGTGGGGTATGGGTCTGTGGGGCTCGTGGGTGGATGAGGGTGCGCGGGGGATTGGCCGGGGCGTGTGGGACTTATGGGGCGCGAGGTCGGGCCGGGCCGGGCGGGGCGGGCGGGGCGGGCAGCTGGGCTGGGAGATGGAGTGGGTGGGCACCTTAGAGGTCGCGGCGCATGGAGAGGCGGGGCCAGCGGTCCAGGCCGTGGGCAGCCTCGTTTCGGCGGATGGCCACCAAGCCCGGGGTTAGCTCCGCTTCGGGGAGGGGGCGGAAGCCTAGGCGCTGGTAGTAGGGGGCGTTCCAGGGGACGTGGGTGAAGGTGGTCAGGGTCAACGCCGGCTGGCCGGCCGCCACCGCCACACCAGCGGCGTGCTCGATCAGGGCGCGGCCGAGGCCTTGGTGGGCCCAGGAGGCGTGGACGGAGACCTGCTCGATATGGAGGTTGCCGTCGACCGGGTCGGCCACCAGGTAGGCGATCGGGTCGTTGTCCGCATCGGCGGCGACCCAGGCCCGGGCGGCCTGCTGGTAGCGAGTCAGCTCTTCCACAGTGAACGGGGCGTCGTCGGCGATCTCGGGCATGCCGATGGCGCGGAACGCCTGGCCGGCCGAGCGCTCGATGTCCTGCAGGGTCGCGAAGTCGGCTGGGGTGGCCGGGCGGATACGCATCACCTGGCCCCGGGGGGTGGGCCGACCGAGTCCCGGTGGACCAGGCTCATGGGGTCGCAGATCATCACGTCGGCGGCGGTCACCGGATCCTGGGCCTCGATGCGGGCGATCAGGGCGTCGACGGCGGCGCTGCCCAGTTCGGCCAGGGGCATGGCCACGCTGGTCACGGGGACGTCGAGGAAGGCCAGGCACTCATCCTCGTCCAGGCTGACCAGGGACATGGCCTCGGGCACGGGCAGACGGGCGCCCCGCAGCGCGGCCATCACGCCGAACATCTGGTTCAGGCTGCCGACCGCACAGGCCGTGGGCAGGGTGCTGCCGGCCACCCCGTCGACCGCACTGCCGGGCGTGCTGCCGCGGCGAAGCAGCCGCTGGGTGGCCTCCCAGCCGCCTTCCTCGGTGACGTCGGCGTGCAGCACGGTGAGCTGCAGGTTCCGGGCCGCGCAGGCCCGCCGGGCGGCCAGTTCCCGCCGGTGCACGGTGTCCACCTCGACCGGTCCGTCGATGAGCGCCACCCGCTGGTGTCCCAGCGCGGCCACGTGGTCCAGGAACAGCCGCACCGCGGCCGGTTCGTCCATGACCACGTCGTTGCCGCGCTCGGGACCGCGCCGGTTCACGTACACGTGCGGCACGGCCAGCAGCCCTTCGGCGCTGCCTTCGGTGTGGGCCGGGATCCGCAGCGACGTGGCCAGCAGCAGACCGTCGGCGCGGCTCTCGTCGACCAGGTAGCGGTAGGTGGCCGGCGGCTGGGCCTCGTCCATCTCGTCTTCGATGATCATGACCGCGTAGCCGCGCTCGCTGGCCCGCTGCAGGGCGCCGCGCTGAAGCCGGACCCAGATCGGGTTGCGCAGCAGCGGGATGACGAAGGCCAGCGCGCCGGTGTGCCGCCGCTTGAGCGCTCGGGCCAGCGCGTTGGGCCGGTAGCCCTGCTGCTGGGCGGTGCGCCAGATCTTCTCGTAGATCTCCGGCCGCACCGACTGGGCGGGGTCGCCGTTGAGCACCCGGGACACGGTGGAGGTGTGCACGCCGACCGCCTCGGCGATGTCGACCAGCCGGGCGGTGCGGCGGCCGGCTTTGCGCGGTGCGGGCACTGGTGGCTGGGCGGTCACGGGCGGGGCTCGGTCACACGGTTTCGGCGACGGTGCGGGTCAGCAGGATCGACGCGCAGAACGAACGGAACGTGGCCAGCGGGTCGTCCCCGCCGAAGCGCAGCTGCCGGGGCCCGGTGCGCTCCACGCCGCGGACCCAGCTGGCCGCCTCGGCGATGTCGGTGGTGCGCACGTCCACCTCGAGCACGGCCTGGCTCAGCGGGGGCGGCGACGCGCTGGCCGCGGCCTGGACCGCCTGCTCGGCGGTGTCCCGGATCAGAGCGCAGGCCCGCGCCGGGTGCAGGCTGTGGGCGGCGATCCGGCTGACCGGTTCCTTGACCACCGCCGAGTGCACGCCGGGGATGAGCGCCTCGGTCTCCTCGCAGGCGACCCGGTCGCCGGTGACCAGCACCACCGGCACTCCGTAGTGCGCGGCCACCAGCGCGTTGATGCCGGCCTCGCCGGTCACCACCCCGTCCAGCCGGGCTTCCATGACCGCGCGCGGGTTGTAGGTGTGGGACAGCCCGGCCGGGGCCCCGATCGAGCCGTGGTAGGAGACGAACAGCACGGCGTCGAAGCTGCCGTCCAGCCCCTGCATCATGTAGAGCGGCTTGTGGCTGCCGGAAATGTAGGACGCCTGCCCGGCCAGGGCGTCGGGCGGCAGGTTGCGCATGGTGGAGTGCGAGTCGTTGACCACGATCTCGGTGGCCCCGCCGGCCACGGCGCCTTCGATGGCCGCGTTGACCTCGGCCAGCAGGAGGCGCCGACCCGCGACCGCTTCCGGGCCGTCGCCCACGCACTGGGCCCAGTCCACGACCCCGGCCGTGCCCTCCATGTCACTGGACAGAAAAACCTTCATGCTTGCTCCGGGACGGTCGGGGCGGACGTGGTAACGGGCACCGGAGTGAAAGCGTAGTGGCAGGCGGCCAGGTGCCCGGTCTCGCCCGGCCCGCTGACCAGGGCCGGGTCCTCCCGCTCGCAGCGAGCCTGGGCGATCGGGCAGCGGGTCCGGAACCGGCAGCCGGCCGGGATATTCAGCGGGCTGGGCGGGTCACCGACCAGGGCGGGCGGCCCGGCCTCCCCGGCCGGATCATCGGCCGTGTTGTTCGACAGGCGCGGGATCGCGGCCAGCAGGCCCCGGGTGTAGGGGTGGCGGGGGTCGCGGAACAACTGCTCAACCGGGGCAACCTCGACGATGCGGCCCAGGTACATGACGGCCACCCGGTCACACAGGTGCCGGACCACGGCCAGGTTGTGCGAGATCAGCAGCAGGGTCAGGCCCAGCTCGCGGCGCAGGTCACGGAGCAGGTTGAGGATGGTGGCCTGGACGCTGACGTCCAGGGCCGACACCGGCTCGTCGGCGACCAGGATCTCCGGGCGCAGGGCCAGCGCGCGGGCGATGGCCACCCGCTGCCGCTGGCCGCCGGAGAACTGGCGCGGGTAGGCGCCGAGCGCGCCCTCGTCCAGGCCGACCAGCCGCATCAGGTCCGCGCTGACCGAACGCACCTCATCCCGGGGTACCACGTGGTGCACCCGCAGCAGTTCGCCGAGCATGCTGCCCACGGTCATCCGTGGGTTGAGCGATGAGTACGGGTCCTGGAACACCATCTGGATGCGGCGCCGGTCGTCCCGCGATCGGTGGGACGGCAGCACGCGGCCTTCCAGCTGAATCTGGCCGCGATCGACCGGCTGCAGCCCGGCCAGGGCCAGGGCCAGGGTGGACTTGCCCGATCCGGACTCGCCGACCAGGGCCAGCGCCTCGCCCCGGCGGACCTCCAGATCGACCCCGTCCACCGCACGCAGCAGCCGTTCCATGTGGTGCAGCCGCGCCACCAGCTTGGAGAAGGCCGGGAAGTAGACGGCCAGGTCGCGGGCGGTCAACAGCGGCTCTGCCTCGGGGCCGGTCGTGTTCTCCGGGGTCACGGGGTCCTCCGGGGTCGGGGGCGCGTTCACTGGGCGGCCCGATCGGCGGCCAGGGCTTGCTGGCAGCGCTCGTAGTGCAGGCAGCGGGTGGATCGGTCGCCCGGCAGCAGCCGCAGCGGCACCGTGCCGGTCCGGCAGTCGTCCTCGGCGAAGCCGCACCGGGGGTGGAACCGGCACCCGTCGGGCGGATCGATCAGGCTGGGCGGCGCCCCGGGGATGGGCCGCAGCGAGTCCTGCACGTACTCGACGTCGGGCGCGGACCGGACCAGGCCCAGCGTGTACGGATGCCGGGGATCGAGCAGCACGTCCCGGACGTCACCCCGCTCCACGATCTGGCCGCCGTACATCACCGCGACCTGCTGGCAGACCTGGGCCACCACCGGCAGGTCATGGGTGACGAAGACCAGGCTCACCCCGGACTCCTGGCAGAGCCGGACCAGCAGGCGCAGGATCTGGTCCTGGATGGTGACGTCGAGCGCGGTGGTCGGCTCGTCGCACAGGATGATCTCGGGTTCGCAGGACAGGGCGATGGCGATCATCACCCGCTGCCGCATGCCGCCGGAGAACTCGTGCGGGTAGGCGCGGTAGCGGCGCTCGGGGTCGGGGATGCCGACCCGGCGCATCAGCTCCAGCGTCCGCTCCTCGGCCCTGGCCCGGCTGTAGCCCAGGTGGATCCGGGGTCCCTCCGAGATCTGCTGGCCCACCCGCATGACCGGGTTCAGCGCGCTCATCGGCTCCTGGAAGATCATCGAGATCTTGGGGCCGCGGACCCGGTTCAGGGTGTGCTGGTCCAGCGTGAGCAGGTCGGTGCCGTCCAGCCGGACCTGCCCCGAGGCCACCTGCGCCTCGGGCGGCAGCACGCCCAGCACGGCCTTCAGGGTCATGCTCTTGCCGGATCCGGACTCCCCGACCAGGCCGAGAGCCTCGCCCCGGGGCACCTCGAACGAGACCCCGTCCACGGCCCGGACCACCCCGCGCCGGCTGGCGATCCGCACCCGGAGGTCGTCGACCTCGAGCACGTTCGGGTTCTGGCCTGCTTCGCTCACGGCGGCCTTGGCCCTCATGACTGCCCCGGGCGGAGGATGTCGGCGAGCCCGTCGCCGATCAGGGACAGGCCCAGCCCGACCAGCACCACGACCAGGCCGGGAATCGTGGTCAGCTGCCAGTGGGTGGACAGGAAGTTCTGGCCGTCGTTGATCATCGAACCCAGATCGGCGGTCGGCGGCGGCACCCCCAGCCCGAAATACCCGAGCGTCACGATGGCCAGGATGTCTTGCACGATGTCGGACATCGCATAAATGAAGGCCTGGCTGATGACGTTCGGCAGCAGGTGGCGGCCCATGATGCGCAGGCTCGACAGGCCGCCGGACTGGGCGGCCCGCACGTACTCCTGGCGTTTGGCGACCAGGATCTCCCCGCGCACGATCCGGGCGTAGGAGACCCAGCCGACCGTGGTGATCGCGATGTAGATGCTCCGCTCCCCCGGCCCGAGCACGAACACCAGCGCGATGACCAGGACGTAGAACGGGAACGCGACCACGATGTCGACCAGCCGCATCACCACCACGTCGGCCCAGCCGCCGAAGTACCCGGCCAGGCTGCCCAGCACCGTGCCCAGCACGAACGGGAACAGCACCGCGATGAACGCGATCCGCAGGTCGACCCGCAGCCCGTAGAGCAGCCGGGTGAACGTGTCCCGGCCCAGCTGGTCGGTGCCCAGCAGGTGGTGCGCGCTGGGCCCGAGCAAGGAAGCGGTCAGGTTCTGGGTGGTGGGGTTGTAGGAGGTGAGCAGGGGCGCGGCCAGGGCCGCGATGACGATGACCCCGGTGATGATGATCCCGGCCATCAGCGCGGGCTGCCGGTACCAGCGGCGGGTCGCGCGGCGTTCGGCGGCCGACGGCACGACCGGGGTCCCCGGCCCCGGTTCGGTCCCGGCCGGGAGGGAGACAGTGCTCATCAGTCGAACCGCACTCTCGGGTCGAGGGCCGCGTAGGCCACGTCGGCCAGCAGGTTGATCAGGACGACCAGGACCGCGAACACCAGGGTCACGCCCTGCACCACCGGGAAGTCGCGCTGGAAGATCGAGTTGATCATCAGCTGGCCGAGGCCGGGGATGGCGAACACGTTCTCGATGATCACGGTGTTGCCGATCAGGAAGCCGATGTTGATGCCCAGCACGGTGACCGCGGGGATCACCGCGTTACGCAGCACGTGCCGGAAGAACAGCCGGCCGCCCGGCACGCCTTTGGACCGGGCGGTGGTGATGAAGTCGGCCCCCAGCACGGTGAGCATGCTGGCCCGCAGGCTGCGGATGACCACCGGCGACAGGGCCAGGGCCGCGGTCAGGCTGGGCAGGAACATCGACCGCAGGTGGCCGAAGAACCCGCTGCCGTACCCGCTGACCGGGAACACGCCCAGCTTGATCCCGAACAACAGGATCAGCAGGAAGGCCAGCCAGAAGGACGGCATGCCCAGGCCGAGCAGGGGCACGGCCCGGACCACGTGGTCCCGCAGCCCGCCCTGCCGGCTGGCCGCGGCCATGGCCAGCGGCACGCTGATCAGCACCGACAGCAGCGCCGAGTAGATGATCAGCCACAGCGTCGGCGGCAGGTGACTGAACACCAGGCTGGTGGTGGACTGGCCGTAGTACAGGCTCTGGCCGAGGTTGCCGTGGAGGAGCCGGTCCAGGAACAGCCAGTACTGATCCCACAGCGGGCGGTTGAGCCCCCACTCCTGGTGCAGGATGGCGATCGCCTTGGGCGTCGCGTGGATCCCCAGGATGCTCAGGGCTGGGTTGCCCGGGATCAGGTGGACCATGAAGAACACGATGAACGTCACGCCGAAGGCCACCGGTATGAGCTGCAGCAACCTTCGGCCGACGAACGCCATCCGCCCCATGAGCGGCCGCCTTTCCGCTGCCTACTTGCTCAGCCAGACGTTTTCGAGGTGGTAGTTGCCGAGTGGGGTGACGTCGAAGCCGTGCACGCTGGTTGTGGTGGCGTAGGCGTAAGGCGAGTAGTAGAGGAAGCCCATGAAGGCGTCGGCCGCCGCATCGGACTGGATCGTGTTGTAGAGCGACTGCCGCTCCGAGGTGGACAGGGTCTGCTCGGCCGCGTGCACGTCCTTGACCACGGTCGGGTTGTTGTACGCGGTGAAGAAGGACTTGGAGCCGGCCGTCGGGTCGACGCCGAAGGTGGCCAGCTCGTCCGGGTCGGGGATGTCCATCGTCCAGTAGGTCAGGGTCAGGTCGTACTTGAGCGCCTGCTGGTTGGTGTTCACCGTGTTCGGGTCGAGCTGCTGGATCTTGAGCTTGATACCGAGCGGCTTCAGCTCGGACTGCAGGATCGTCGCCACCGTCACCTGATCGGAGTTGCCGGAGTCGACCAGGATCGTGGTCGAGAAGCCGCTGGGCACGCTGGACTTGGCCATCTCGGCCTTGGCCTGGCTCAGGTTGTACTGCAGGCCCTGGGTGGATGCCTGGTAGTAGGGCACCTGGGGCGGGAACAGCGAGTTGGCCGGCTTGCCGTTGCCGAACAGGACCGCCTTGACCAGGGCCTGGCGGTTGATGGCGTAGGAGATGGCCCGCCGCACGTGCACGTCCTGGAGCGGCTTGACCTTCTCGTTGATGTCCAGGTAGTCGGTCCGGGTCGACGGGAACAGGTGCATGTCCACGTTCTGCGTGCTCTTCAGCGCGGTAACCGTGGACCAGGCCGGGAACTCGTCGATCTGCGCCTGACCGCCCTTGAGCTGGAGCTCACGGGTGTTGTCGCTGGGCGTGTCGGTCCAGGTCACGCTGTTCAGGTAGGGCTTGCCGGGCTCCCAGTAGCTGGTGTTCTTGACCAGCTTGAGGGCCGAGCCCTTGTGCCAGTACGCCCACTTGAACGGCCCGGTGCCGACGGGTGCGTTGTAGAACTGCGTCTCGGTCTTGCCGCCGTAGTTCTTGGGCACGATGCCGTTGGAGAACAGCGACAGGTCGGCCAGCAGCGGCGCCCACGGGTACTTCAGGTTGATCACCACGGTGCCCGCGTCCGGCGCGGAGACCGACTTGATCGCGGTGTCGATGTAGCCCCAGCCCTGGGACGCGGCCTTGGCCTGATCGATGGAGAACACCACGTCGGCCGACGTCATCGGCGTCCCGTTGGAGAACTTCACGCCCTTGCGCAGGGTGAAGGTGTAGGTCTTCTTGTCCGCCGAGACCTTGTACGAGGTGGCCAGCTGGGGCGTGACGCCCTTGCCGTTCGGCGTGACCGTGTACAGCGTCTGGAAGATCTGCTCGAAGACCCAGATCGACTCGTTGTCGAACACGGTGGTGTTGTTCATCGACTGGGAGTCGGCGGTCCGGGCGATGACCAGGTTGCCGCCGCTGACCGGTTTGCCGCCCGTGCTCCCCGAGGAGGACGAGCCCGACGAACCGCAGGCGGCCAGAACCGCGAGTGCGCTGGCCGCCACCAGGATGCGCACGGCAGTGGATCGGAAAGTCACGAAAGCTCCCTCAGGTGTCCGGGGAGGACCGTTATCGGTCACGGGGGGTAATGGGCGCACCAGCGCACAGGACGGGTAGTGGTTTCGGTCCCGGAGGGCCAGCAACCGCCGTTTGTTGCAGAAGCATGGATCTGAGCCAAGGACAAACCTTTGTCCTAGACAATGGGGCTCCGGCGGCAGGTTGTAAAGGGGCTAATTTTCCTGGAACGGGACTTTTACAAACGTGTAACCAAGTGATCCAGATTTGCCCGTTCCGCTCCGGCGGTTACGTGTTGTAGCGTTCCCGCCGAGTCCTCCCTGGTTTTCGGCTGGTGCACGAGGGGCGCGAGGTGCTGATGAGTCAAAACGACCGGCTCGCGGCGGCGGCGCTGGCTCGGGTGGGCGGTCGCCCGGTGGCCAAGGTCAGTTCCGGGGCCCGGTGGCAGTCGCTGCTGGTCGCCCTGTCGTCCCAGCTCACGCCCGTGGTTCCGCCTGAGGCTTACGGGGCCGATGGGAGCGGTAGGGACGCCTGGCTGACTGAGGTGCTGGAGAAGGCGGAGGGGCCGCTGGTGGCGCGGCTGGCCGAGGTGCTGGACGGGATCGGCCGGGGGCGGCGGGCGGCCGGGGACGCGAATCTGGAGCTGCTGGCCGCTTACGAGCGGCTGGAGCGGCGGGGGCGGCCGCTCAACGCGGTGGCCGCGGTGGCCCCCGTGGTGGATCCGCCCGCGGCCGGGGCCGGGACTGGCTCACCGCTGGCCGGGCGGGCGGTGGCGATCAAGGACATCATCGCGGTGGCGGGCCTGCCGACCCGCTGCGGCAGCCCGGCCAGCGACCCCGCCCCCGCCCGCGGCGACGCGGCCCTGGTCGCCAGGATCCGGGCCGCCGGGGGTGAGGTGCTGGCGGCCAGCCAGTGCCTGGAGTACGCGGCCGGGTTCGCGCACCCGGACATCGGGGACACCCGCAACCCCCGCGACCGGTCCCGCACCTCGGGCGGCTCCTCCGGCGGGTCCGCGGCCCTGGTCGCGGCGGGAGTGTGCGACCTGGCCGTCGGCACTGACACCGGCGGGTCGATCCGGATCCCGGCCGCCTACTGCGGGGTCGTGGGGTTCAAGCCGTCGTACGGGGCCATCCCGGTGGACGGGGTGTTCCCGCTCGCCCCCAGCTGCGACCACGCGGGCACACTCACCGCTGACGTGGCCGGAGCGGCGGCGATGTTCGGGGTCATGGCGGACCCCGGCCAGGCCGGCGACCAGGGCGAAGCGAAGGAGCCCGGCCTGGTGCTCGGCCTGCTCCCCCAGCAGCTGGCCGACGACTCGGTGACCCCCGAGGTGCGCGCCGCGGTCCGGGCCGCGCTGGACCGGCTGGCCGCGGGCGGCTGGGAAATCCGGGAGCTGACCGCGCCCTGGCTGGACCGGCTGCGGGAGTGGGAGGACACGCTGGCCACGATCGTGGCCCGGGAGGCCGCCGAGGTCCACCGCGGCCGGGACCAGAGCCGCTACGCCGCGGGCACCCGGGCGCTGCTGGACTTCGGCGACGGTGTGAGCGACCAGCAGTACGCCTCGGCCCGGGCCGGGGCGGCCACGCTGACCGCGGCCATCGACACATGCCTGGCCGGCGTGGCCGCGCTGGCCGGGCCCACCGTCGGCTACCCGGCGCCGGAACAGGACCCGCCGTTCGGGACCGACACCGACCATGGCGAAGGCCGCTTCACCGGCCCCTACAACCTGACCGGCCACCCCGCGATCTCGCTGCCGGCGCCCGCCGCGGGCCTGCCCGCCGGCCTGCAGCTGGCTGGCCGCCGGGGCGGGGACCGGGCCCTGCTGCGGGTGGCCGCCGCGGCCGAACGCCTGCTCACGACCTGACCGGCTCGTTGCCCACCGACCGCTTGACCACCGAGAGAGGGAGCACCCAGCGATGGCGACCACGGTGAAGTACCGCACGCTCGATCTGGCCGGCGCCGGCACGCCAGTGATCGAACTGACCGGCGACCAGGACGGGCCGCGGCTGACCGTGCTGGCCGGGGTGCACGGCTGCGAGTACGCGCCGATGGCCGCGGTCCGGCAGTGGACCCGGGAGCTGGCGGCCCAGGATGGGCTGCGCGGCCGCGTGACCGCGGTGCCGGTGCTCAACCTGACCTCGTTCCGGTCCCGCACCCCGTTCGTGACCCCGGACGACGGCAAGAACCTCAACCGCTGCTTCCCGGGCGACCCGGACGGCACGTTCAGCGAGCGCCTGGCCGACGCGGTGTTCCGCGAGCTGATCACCGGATCCGACGCGGTGATCGACGTGCACGCCGGGGACATGGTCGAGGCTCTGGAGCCGTTCGCGCTCTTCGACGCCGGGCCCGCCGAGGCCCGGGCCCGCGACCTGGCCACCGCGTACGGCCTGGGTTACGTGATCCGCCAGGAGCCCGGCCCCGACCGGGCCGTGGGCGGCACCACCAGCGCGGCCGCGGCCGGTCTGGGCATCCCGGCCATCATCGCCGAAGCCGGCCAGTGCGGCCTGGTCGAGCCGGCCGCGGTGGCCAAGCACGTCCGCGGGCTCAACCGGGTGCTGGCCCAGCTCGGCATGGCCGACGCCGGCGCGTCCGCCGCGGCCGGGCCGGGCCCGGCCTACCTGCGCCGTTTCCTGTGGCTGCGCTGCGCGGACGCGGGCTTCTGGGCCCCGGCCGTCGGGGTCGGCGAGACCGTGGCCGAGGGGCAGCTGCTCGGCACCGTCAGCACCCTGGACGGGGCGCAGGTCCTGCAGGAGATCACCGCGCCCGCCGCCGGGGTGCCGATGTTCATCACCAGCTCCCCGGCGGTGGCCGCGGACGGCCTGCTGCTGGGGCTGGGAGCGGAGTAGGCCGGCTGGCATCAGGGCCCGCGAAGTTAGGGCCAGGTCGCTATTCCCATAATTCTGGTCTGAATAGTAAGGTTTGGAAAGGCGGAGCGTCCAGGTCCGGGACTGGACGAGATGGAGTGGCCGGGCCGGGTGCCACGGGCCCGGGAGGAGCAGCTGATGATGGTGCTGGCGCAGGATCTTGCTGAGCTGACCGACGAGTTCGCACTGGTGGACGAGGCGGCCGCGGAGGCCGGGCGGGCCGGCGGGCGGCCGCGGGTCCGCCGGAGCTGGGCCAGCGTCCCGGCCGGTGGCCACATCAGCGCCGTCATCTGGGGTGAGGACTCCCCCGAGCTGGTCTTCCTGCACGACCGCCGGGAGAGCGCACGGGCCTGGGACACGGTGGCGCTGGCTTCGGGCCGGCCCGCGGCCGCCATCGACCTGCCCGGGCACGGGCGCTCCGGCTGGCGCCGGGACGGCCGGTACGAGCCGGCCCGCATCACTCCGGCCGTGGCCGAGGCCATCCGGGCCTTCGCACCGCAGGCGCGGCTGGTGGTGGGTACCGGCCTGGGCGGGCTCACGGCCCTGGCGCTGAGCCGGCGGTACCCGTGGCTGGTACCGGCTATCGCGCTGGTCAACACGCTGCCGGGGGCGCGGGCGGACCGGACCCGGCCCGGCTGGGGCGCGGAGCGGTTCGCTCGCCCGGACGAGGCGTTCGGCGTGCTGGCGGCCCGGCATCCGGAGCGGTCCCGGTCCGCGTTGCGCCGGGAAGTCCGCCACGAACTGGTCCGGGACCCGGACGGGTCGTGGGTGTGGCGGCACCATCCTGGCAACCTGCCCGCCGTGCCGGACCCGCGACCCAGCCTGGGTCCGGACCCGGCCTGCGACGAGCTGGCTCAGCTGCCGGTCCCGGTGACGCTGGTCCGCAGCGGCGGGGACGGCCCGCTGCCCGAGGCCCAGCTGGCCCGGCTGCGGCAGCGGGCCCCGCAGATCGGCCTGGTCACCGTGGCCGGAGCCGGCCCGGACCTGGCCGCCATCCACCCCCGGGAACTGGCCGCAGCCCTGGACGGCCTGCTCAGCGGGCCACCAAGCGGGCCGGCAGCCGGTCGCGGATGAAGCGGGCGGCCCGGTCCAGGGCGGCGTCGGCCTCGTCCAGGTTGCCTTCGTAGAGCTGGAACACGTGGGGCACGTCCGCGGTGACGTCGAGGATCACGTCCACCCCGGCCGCCGCGGCCCGGGTGGCCAGCCGGGTCGAGTCGTCGAGGAGGATCTCGTTCGACCCGGCCTGGACCAGCAGCGGGGGCAGGCCCGCCAGGTCGGCGTACACCGCCGGGCTGAGCAGCGGCTGGCGGGGGTCCTGCCCGGCCAGGTAGAGCGGGGTGAGGTGGTCCAGCGCGGCCCTGGTGAACAGCGGGTCCACGCCCTCCTTGGTGGTCATGCTGTCCCCGCTGCGGGTGGCGTCCAGCCCCGGTGAGAACGCCACTATCCCGGCAGCCCGGGGCAGGCCCGCGTCCCGGGCGGCCAGGGCGGTGTTCACGGACAGGCCGCCGCCGGCCGAGTCACCGGACAGGATGATCTGGTCCGCGGGCACGCCCTGGTCCAGCAGGTCGCGGTAGGCGGCCACCCCGTCCTCGATGGCGGCCGGGAACGGGTGCTCGGGCGCGAGCCGGTAATCCAGCGAGACCGCGCGGCTCCTGGTCCGCCGGACCAGAGCGGCGGTCAGGTCCTGGGCCGTGGCCGGCGAGCCGACCACCCAGGACCCGCCGTGGAAGTAGAGGATCGTCCCGCCGGCGCGGTCGCCGTCGGGAGTGAGTTCCAGGGCCGGGCGGCCGCCCAGCGTGGTGCCGGCCAGGCTGACCCCGGACGGCGCCGGCCCGGCCATCAGGGCCGCGAACGACTCGCGCTGCTCCGCGATCGGGCGGCTGGTGTCCAGCCCGGCCGACCGGAGCTGGGTGTCCACGGCGGTGCGCTGCTGCTGACTCATGGTGTCCTCCTGGCTAAGCTCAGGTGTGCTGACTACTCAGAGGAAAGACCTTCGATATAAAAATATTCCTCGGAATAACCTTCTCAAGAATTCTTTATCGAAGGTGGGGTGGAGGAGGTCCAGGAAACTCCTGTGGGAGTCGGCGCTGGAGTGGCGGACGGGGAGTCAATAGAAGCCGGGGCGGTGGGGTCTGGGGGAGGCCCACGTGGAGCCGGGGGCTGGAGTGATGGACGGGTGGGGGCTGGGTGAGAGGGAGGCGGATGACGGAGCTGACGCAGGTGTTCGCGGACCTGGTGCGGTACGAGACGCGGCTGTACAACGCGCTCGGGGAACGGCTGAAGGCCGGGCACGGGCTGAGCATGGGGCAGTTCGAGTTCCTGCGGATCATCGGCGGGCGGGACGACTGCCGGGTCAACGATCTGGCCCTGGACATCGCGATCACGGTCGGGGCCACCAGCAAGGCCGTGGACCGGCTGGAGGCGGCGGGGTGGGTGAGCCGGCGGCCCAACCCGGCCAACCGGCGCTCCTCGTTGCTGGCGCTGACCCCGGCCGGGCGGCGGCTGCTGGACGCGGTCACGCCGACGGTGGAAGCCGGGCTGCAGACCTGGCTGGCCGATCCGCTCGGGGCCCGGGGCCTCGATCAGCTGGCGGCCAGCCTGGCCCGGCTGCGGCAGCTGATGGCCGACGCGGGCGCGGGCCAGCCCACCGGCTGAGCCCCGGCTCACCCTCACCGCCGGTGACGGTGCCGCCGTGTGCGCAAGCACACGTTGCCACTATCATCGGAGCGCCGTCGAGGCCGTATCTGATCAGGGGAGAATCTGGGCGTGAACACGACCGCTTCCGTCGACGCCGTGCTGGCCAAAGCCGAGGCGGGAGGGGTGCGTGGCGCCGAACTGGCCACCCTGCGCCGGCGTCTGCACCAGCTGAACGAGCGGCAGAGCGGGCTGCTGCCCAGCGCTGAGCTGGAGCCGCTGGCCGACCTGCCCAGCCTGGACGAGCTGCCCGAGCCCCCGGCCGACCGCGCTCGCGAGGTGCTCGACCAGGTGGTCATCGTCAAGCTCAACGGCGGCCTGGGCACGAGCATGGGCCTGTCCGGCCCCAAGTCGCTGATCGAGGTCAAGGCGGACATGACCTTCCTCGACGTCATCGCCACCCAGGTGCTGGCGCTGCGCCAGCGGCACGATGGCGTCCGGCTGCCGCTGCTGCTGATGAACTCGGCGATCACCCGGGGGCCCTCGGTGGACCTGCTGCGCCGGCGCGGGCTGGAACTGCCGGGCCTGCCCCTGGACTTCCTGCAGGGCCGGGAGCCCAAGATCCGCGCCGACGACCACTTCCCGGTGGAATGGCCGGACGACCCGGAGCTGGAATGGTGCCCGCCCGGGCACGGCGACATCTACCCCGCGCTGGAGGCCACCGGCACGCTGGACACGCTGCTCGACGCCGGGCTGCGGTACGCGTTCGTGTCCAACTCCGACAACCTCGGAGCCATCGCCGACGTCCGGATCGCGGCCTGGTTCGCGGCCGAGCAGGTGCCGTTCGCGCTGGAGGCCACCCGGGGCACCCCCGCCGACCGCAAGGGCGGCCACCTCGCCTCCTACCAGGGCCACATCGTGCTGAGGGAGACGGCCCAGGTCCCCGACGGCGACGACTCGTTCAGCGACGTCGAACGCTGGCGCTGGTACAACACCAACAACGTCTGGATCGACCTGCGCGCCCTGGCGGACCTGCAGGCCAGCGACCAGGCGGCGCCGGAACTGCCGCTGATCGTCAACCGCAAGACCGTGGACCCGCGCGACTCGGCCAGCACCCCGGTGATCCAGCTCGAGTCGGCCATGGGCGCGGCGATCGGCTCGATGGCCGGGGCGCAGGCGGTCCAGGTCCCGCGGACCCGGTTCGCCCCCGTCAAGACCACCGACGACCTGCTGGTGGTGCGCTCCGACGCCTACGAACTCACCGCCGACGGCGAGATGAAGCCGGACTACGAGGGGGTCGGGCCGGTGGTGTCGCTGGACAAGGATTACTACCGCCTGCTGCCGGACTTCGACAAGCGGTTCCCGTCCGGCCCGCCGTCGCTGCGGCGCTGCCGCCGTCTCCGGGTCGAAGGTGACGTGACGTTCGGCGCCGGGGTCGTGGCCGAAGGCGACGTGAGCCTCACCGGGCCGCGGCACATCGACGACGGCGAAGTCCTCCGCGGCTGATCCTGGGTCGGCTGATCCTGGGTCGGCCGGGCTCGTGGCGGTAAAGTAGCTGGTCACGAGTCAAGGCCCCGGGGGGAGCCGGTGGGTGACGACGAGCACGGCGGGTTCGTCGGCCGGGACGGCGAGCTGGCGGCGGCGGGCGAAGCCCTGGCCGCGGCGCGGGCCGGGCAGCCCCGGATCCTGGTTGTCGAAGGCGAAGCCGGCATCGGCAAGACCGCGCTGCTGCACCGGTGCGCGCGGATGGCCCCGGACGCGGCGGTGGTGTGGGCCAGCGGCGACCCGGCCGAGAGCGGCCTGGACGGCGGGCTGGTCCGGCAGTTGCTGGCCGCCCGGCCTGGAACGGCTGGGCCCGAGCCGGGCGGTCAGGACGGGCTGAGCCTGGGGGCCGCGCTGCTGGCCGGGATCGGGGCCCTGGAGGAACAGGCGCCGCTGGTCATCCTGGTCGTCGACGACCTGCACTGGGCCGACCGCACGTCGGCCGAGGCCCTGCTGTTCGGCCTGCGGCGGCTGCGCACCGACCCGGTCCTGGTCCTGCTGGCGGCCCGGCGGGGCCGGCTGGACCAGCTGGGCGGCAGCTGGGCCCGGCTGCTGGCCGACGGCGACCGCGTGCGCCACCTGCGGCTGGGTGGCCTGAGCCCGGCCGAGGTGGTGACGCTGGCCGCGGCCAACCGCTGGGACCTGACCGCGGAATCCGGGGCCCGGCTCCAGGAGCACACCGCGGGTAACCCCCTCTATCTGCTGGCCCTGCTGGCCGAGCTGCCCGCCGACGCCTTCGCCGGGGACGCCACCCACCTGCCGGCCCCGGCCGCCTACGCGGCGGCGGTGCTGAGCCGGCTGGGGCGGCTGCCCGCCCCCGCCCGGGACCTGGTCCGGGCCGCGGCCGTGCTGGGCACGCGAGCCCCGGCCCGGGTGGCCAGCGCCATGGCGGGCCTGGCCGACGGCAGCAGCGCGGCCGACGCGGCGGTGCGGGCACGGCTGCTGGACTTCCCGCCGGGCCGGGCCCGGGATGAGCTGTCTTTCGCCCACCCGCTGGTCCGGGCGGCGGTGTACGAGGACCTGCCACCGGGCGACCGCCGCCGGCTGCACCTGGCCGCGGCCGGGCTGGTACCGGCCCCGGCCTCGTTCGCCCACCGGGTCGCGGCCACGGCCGGCGGGTTCGACGGCGAACTGGCCGCGGAGCTGATCGAGGCGGCCACGGCCAGCCAGACCACGGGGGCACCACGCCAGGCCGCGCAGTACCTGGCCTGGGCGGCCAAGGTGGACAGCGACCAGAGCCGGGGCGAGCAGAGCCTGTTCGGCGCGGTCCGGCTGCTGATCTGGACCGGCGACGTACAGGCCGCCTTCGAGCACGCCGAGGCGGTCGCCGCCCGCCCGCCCGGGCCGGACCGGCAGTACGTCCAGGCCATCCTGGCCGTGGCCCAGGGCTGGCTGGAGCACGCCGCGGCCGAGCTGCGTTCGCTGGCCGGCACCATCACCCCGGCCGGCCAGCCCGCCCTGTACGGGCACACCACCGCCGCCCTGGCCATGGTCTACGCCTCGCTGGGCGACGACGAGGCCGCGCTGAAGTGGGCCGAGCGGGGCCGGGTGGCGGCCGGGCCCGTGCCGGACGCCGACGCCCTGGCCCGCCAGGCCCTGGCCTGGAGCTACGCCAAGACGGGCCGGATCAGCCGGTCCCTCGGACTGCTGGCCGGCTGCTCGGCCCGCAAGCCCGAGCCCAGCGGGTTCGACGCCGAACTGCTGACCGTGCGGGGGGTGGTCCGGAACTGGGCGGGCGACTTCCCGGGGGCGATCGAGGACCTGCGGGCCGTGCTGCGCTGGCACCGCTCGGGGGTGACCATCATCGGGCTGACCAACGCCTACGCCGCCCTGGCCGAGGCCGAGTTCCGGCGCGGCGACTGGGACGCGGCCGCGACCCACGTCGAGGTGGCCATCTCACTCGGCCGGGACCTCGACCACACCTGGTTCCTGTCCTACGCCCACTGCGTGGCCGCCTACCTGTACGCGGCCCGGGGCGAGGCCGAGACCGCCGCCGACCACGCGGCCGCGGCCCAGGAGGCGGCCGGGCTGTCACCGTCCATGGAGGCCCTGGCCTGCACGGCGCTGGCTTACGCGCACGTGGCCTGGGCCCGCTCGGACTGGGCCGGGGTGATCACCGCGCTGGGCCCGCTGGAACGCGGGGACTTCGGCACCGCCTCCCGCTACCCCAACCTGGCCCTGTGGCGTTACCGGCTGGCCGAGGCCTGCCTGAACGAAGACCAGCCGGACCGGGCCCGGGTGCTGCTGGCCGCCAGCCCGCAGACGGCGTGGGGCGGCGTGATCCGGGCCGACCGGGCCCGGCTCGAGGCGCTGGCCTGGCAGCGGGCCGGCCAGCCGGACCGGGCGGCGGCCACGTTCGAGGCGGCGGGGGTTGCGGCGCGGTTGGAGGTGGCCGGGCCGGGGGCGGGTTCGCGGCGCCTGGGCCACGGGTTGCTGGCCCTGGACCACGGCCGGTTCCTGCTGGGCGAGAAGAAACGCCGGCCGGCCGGGACGGCCCTGCTCACGGCCCGCATGGTGTTCGCCGGGCTGGGCGCGGCCGCGCTGACCGAGGTGTGCGATCAGGGCTTGCGCGCCTGCGGGGTGCTGGTGCCAGTCCCGGCCGGGGACCAGGAGAGCCAGCCGAACCTGGACGCGCTGACCGCCCGTGAGCAGGTGGTGGCCCGGCTGGTGGCCTCGGGCATGACCAACCGCGAGGCCGCGGCCGAGCTGTTCGTGAGCGTCAAGACCATCGAGTACCACCTGAGCGTCATCTTCACCAAGCTGCACATCCGGTCCCGGCGGCAGCTGACCACAGGCCACCGGGCGGCTCACCGGGCGGCTCTCGGGGCGGCGCAGGCTCCGGTGGCCCGGCCGGTGGTACTGCCGGACTAGGGTCTTTCCCTAGGGACATCCGGGCCTCTCCCACCGCATCCTGACAATCAGGCTTAGGGCTGGGGGGCTCATGAACATGCTGCTGGAACGCGTTGGCGCGTTCTCCGCACGCCACTGGTGGATCGTGATCATCGGCTGGGTGATCATCCTGGGCGGCCTGCTCGCCGCCCATCACGCCACCAACGGCGAGTACGTCAACAACTACACCGTGGCCGGGACCAGCTCAGCGATCGGCAAGGACACCCTGAGCAGCTCGTTCCCGCAGCAGAGCGGGTACGCCGGGCAGATCGTGTTCCACGCCAAGAGCGGCACGGTGGCGGCCCAGCAGACCGCGGTCAACCAGTCGGTGACCAACGTGAGCAAGCTGCCACACGTGATCAAGGCGGTCAGCCCGTTCGCGTCGGCCAACTCCGGCCTGGTGTCCAAGGACGGCACGATCGCCTACAGCAACGTGTCCTGGAGCGTGAACCCGAACTCCCTGGACACCACGTACCTGGATCAGCTGAACAAGGCGGTAGCCCCGGCCAAGGACGCGGGCCTGCAGATCGCCTACGGCGCCGGCGCCGGCCAGATCGGGCAGGCCAGCCACGACCTGACCTCCGAGATCATCGGGCTGAGCTGCGCGCTGGTGCTGCTGCTGTTCATGTTCGGTTCCCTGATCGCGGCGGCGATCCCCCTGGTCTCGGCCATCTTCAGCGTGCTGGCCGGCCTGTCGCTGCTGGGCGTGCTGGCCTCGGCGATGACGTTCCCGACCACGGCCCCGACCATCGCCACCCTGCTCGGCCTGGGCGTCGCGATCGACTACGGCCTGTTCCTGGTGGCCCGGCACCGGGAACAGCTGGACACCGGCATGGACGTGGTCACCTCGGTGGCCCACTCGGCCGGGACCTCGGGCGCGGCCATCGTGGTCGCGGGCGGCACGGTGGTGGTGTCCATCCTCGGCCTGTACGTGTCCGGGGTCGCGTTCGTCGGGTCGCTCGGCCTGGCCGCTGCCATCGTGGTCGCCCTGACCATGCTGGCCGCGCTTACCCTGGTGCCCGCGTTCATGGGTGTGGCCCGGACCAACGTGCGCTCGCTGAGCGCGCGGTTCCGGGCCCGGCGGGCCGGGCTGAGCGCGCGGGAGCAGGCGGCCCAGACCGCCTCGGCCACCCACGACAAGCATGAGCACAGCGCGTTCGCCCGCTGGGGCAAGAAGGTCAGCGACCGGCCCTGGCCGTGGGCCATCGCCAGCGTCCTGATCCTGGTCGTGCTGTCGATCCCGCTGTTCTCCATCACCCTCGGCCAGCCCGACAACGGCACCAACCCCACCTCGGAGAGCAACCGGCAGGCCTACGACCTCATCTCCCAGGGCTTCGGGGTCGGGGTCAACGGGCCACTGGTCGTGGTGGTCAAGCTGCCCAAGGAGTCGTCGCAGCAGACCCAGCAGCTGCTGAGCACCATGCAGCAGAACGTGAAGAGCACCTCGGGGGTGGCTTCGGTCAGCCCGGCGCAGGTCAACTCGGCCGGGACCGTTGCCTCGTTCAGCGTGATCCCGACCACCCGGCCGCAGGCGACCCAGACCGAGCAGCTGGTCCACCAGCTGCGCGACACCGTGCTGCCCAAATCGAAGGTGACCACCTACGTCACCGGGACCACGGCCGGGACGGTGGACTTCAGCGAGCGCATCACGAGCCGGATCCCGTGGCTGATCCTGACCGTGGTGGCCATCGCCTTCGTGCTGCTGACGGTGGCGTTCCGGTCGGTGGTGATCGCGGTCAAGGCGGCGGTGTTCAACCTGTTGTCGATCGGGGCGGCCTACGGGGTCATCGTGGCCATCTTCCAGTGGGGCTGGGGCTCCAGCCTGATCGGCTTGCACACCACGCTGCCGGTCCCGGCCTACGTGCCGATGCTGGTGTTCGCCATCGTGTTCGGCCTGTCCATGGACTACGAGGTGTTCCTGCTGTCCCGGGTGCACGAAGCCTGGGTGGCCACCCGCGACGCGCACCGCAGCGTGGCCATCGGCATCGGCAGCACCGCCCGGGTCATCACCACCGCGGCCGCGATCATGGTGGTGGTGTTCGCCAGCTTCGTGCTCGACACCGACCCCACGGTCAAGATGCTGTCCATCGGCATGGCCTTCGCCGTGCTGATCGACGCCTCGCTGGTGCGGATGATGCTGGTGCCCTCGGTGATGGCGCTGCTGGGCGAGCGCGCCTGGTGGATGCCGCGCTGGCTGGAGCCGATCGTGCCGCACCTGCAGCTGGAGGGGAGCACCGAGCCGCTGCCGGTCGCTGGTGCCGAGCCGAAGCCGGTCGCGGTGGAAGAGGTGGCGGTGGAGGAGGCCGCCGTGGAGAGGGCGCCGGAGACGGTCGCTACTCCGCCGGCCGAGGTGACTCCTGAGGCGAATGGGTCTGCTGAGGTGGGTGGGGCTGCTGAGGCAGAAGCGGCGCCCACGCCGGGGGCCGCCGGGCCGGCAATAGAGACCGTTCCGGAGACGGCGCCAGAGCCGGAGGCGGATCCTGGGGTCAGCTCACCGCCTGCTTCACCAGGGCGGTGATGCGGTCCTCGACCTCGGGGGTCAGCTCGGCCAGGGCGTAGACGGTCGGCCACATGGCACCGTCGTCGAGGTGAGCTGTGTCCTGGAAGCCGAGGGTCGCGTACCGGCTCTTGAACTTCTGCGCGGGCTGGAAAAAGCAGACGACCTTGCCGTCCTTGGCGTAGGCGGGCATCCCGTAGTACGTCCGGGGCGCGAGGCCGGGGGCAGCGGCCTGGACGATGGCGTGGATCCGCTCGGCCAGAACGCGGTCCAGGTCCTTCATGTCGGCGATCTTGGCCAGCACGTCGCTCTCGCCGTCGGCCGGGCTGGCCTTGGCCTCACGGGCGCGGTCCTTCATCGCGGCCCGCTCCTCGGCGCTGAACGCCTTGGGCCTGGTGGTCCTGGTGGTTCTGGTGG
>DATDIH010000039.1:0-7652 GCA_036521155.1 Streptosporangiaceae bacterium | reverse complement strand
AAGCGGACCGCGACCCGATCACCGTGCTGCTCCGCGGCGTTCGCCGCGGCTCGCGCGATCGTTCTGTTGCTCGCCTCTACAGCCTCTGTCGCCATCGATCAACCTCCTGCAGTCGTTGCTTCCCGCGACGATGATCCTGATAGGTTCAGGACCCTAGCCCGAGCAGTCGCGCCGCGTTCGCGAACCCGACCTTCTCCCGGTCCGCCTCGCTGATCGGCGCGCCCAGCACGAACTCGCGGCCTTCCGCATTGCTGCTGTATGGGTAGTCGACCGAGAACATCACGCGGTCGGCGCCGACCACCTCGAGCAGGCAGGTCAAGGGCGGGTAGGTGAACATCCCGCTGGTCGTGAAGTGGCAGTTCGCGGCCATGTAGTCCTCGAGTGGGCGCGTGAGACCCGCCTGCTGGCGCAACACCCGCGATGAGCGCGCGAGCAAGAACGGGAGCGCCTCGCCCATGTGGCCGATGATCATCTGGAGGCCGGGGAACCGGTCGAAGACGCCACCCAGGATGATCCGCAGCACGTGCAGGCCGGTCTCGGCGTGCCAGCCCCAGCCCGAGGTGGCCAGGGTCGCGCTGACCTGATCGTCGAACCCCTGGTAGTACACCTCCATAGCCTGGGCCGTGGGATAGGTCGGGTGCAGGTAGACGGGGACGCCGAGCGCCTCGGCCCGTTCGAAGATCGGCCAGAACTTCTCGTCGTCCAGGAACCGGCCGTCGGTGTGCCCGTTGATCATCGCGCCCTTGAAGCCGTGTTCGGTCACGGTCCGCTCCAGCTCGGCGGCGGCCGCGTCCGGGTCCGGGGTGGGCAGCGTGGCGAAGCCCGCGAACCGGTCCGGGTGCTGCCCGACCGCCTCGGCCAGCTGGTCGTTGGCCGCGCGGGCCAGCCGCACGGCCGGGCCCGGTTCGAGCACCTGGGCGGCCGGGGGCGCCACCGACAGCACCTGGACGTCGATCCCGGCCGCGTCCATGTCGGCCAGTCGGCGTTCCCCGAGGTCACGGAGGTCGTCGGCCAGCGCGCCGAGCCGGGGCATGGCCAGGGCGGCCCGGTTGGCCTCGGTCAAGGCGTCGGTCAGGGCATCGGTCCAGAAATGCTCTTCCAGCGTGATCACGCGCATGGCCGGTACCTACCCGGCGGGGCGGCCGGAAAGCGCCCGGATTATGTGGAAAACACCACGGCTCCCATGGCACCGTGGTGCCTAGGTGGCCGACGAAGGATGCGGAATTGACGTGCTTGAAGTAACCGATGTGACGCGCACCTACGGCCAGGGGCCCACCGCTCACGTGGCCATCAAGGACGTACGGCTGAGCGTCTCCGAGGGCGAACTGGTCAGCATCGTCGGGCCGTCCGGCTGCGGTAAGTCCACCCTGCTGCGGTGCATCGCCGGGTTGCTGCCGCCGACCCAGGGCACGGTCGAGCTGAGCGGCGCTCCGGTGGAGGGGGTGCCGGACCGGCTGTCGGTGGTGTTCCAGGACTACAGCCGTTCGCTGTATCCGTGGCTGACCGTGCAGGACAACGTGGCGCTGCCGCTGCGCCGGACCGAGCGCGGCCGCAAGGCCCGCCGGGCCAAGGCCGACGAGTCGCTGGCCCAGATCGGCCTGCCCGGGGTGGGTGAGAAGTACCCGTGGCAGCTGTCCGGGGGCATGCAGCAGCGGGTGGCGATCGCGCGGGCGCTGGCCGGTGACCCGGCCCTGCTGCTGATGGACGAGCCGTTCGGGTCGGTGGACGCGCAGACCCGAGAGGACCTGGAGGACCTGACGCTGCAGGTGCGCCGCGAGCGCGGGATCACGATCCTGCTCGTCACCCACGACATCGACGAGAGCGTGTACGTGGGCGACCGGGTGATCGTGCTCACACCCGGGCCCGGCCGCATCCTGGCCGATCTGAAGGTGACCCTGCCCGCGCCGCGAGACCAGATCACCACCAAGGAACTGCCCGAGTTTGTGCAGCTCCGCACCGAGGTCAGCCGCCTCATTCGCGGTCATTCGAATAAAAGTGAAGCTTCGGCGGAAGACGGCACCGCGCAGGCCGCGACGGCTACTTCGCAGCAGTCTTCGCCACTCAGCTAGCGAGCCGGGCGGTGACAGGTAAGGTAAGGAGGCGCGTCCCCCTCCGCACCTGCCCCCTCGGGCCGGACTGCCGGTCCGGGAGCGTGCTCGGCAGAGGAGATCCAGACCAGCCAGGACGCCAGGCAAGGGGCGTCTCTGGGCCGTCGCGGAGGACGATATGGCTATCCTGACCTGTCCCAACTGTGCTGTCCGGGTGCAGCCAGAGGACTTGATCTGCTTTCGGTGCGGGGCAAACCTGCCACGCGCGGAGCAGGCGGAGGAGGACCTGCCGACGCCCACCGTCTCGCAGCGGTACATGCCGGGCGCGGGCAACGAGGACGCGTCGGCCTGCCCGAACTGCGGCGCGCGGGTTCCGGACCCGTCCGACCTGTGGTGCCTGGAGTGCCGGGCGCCGCTGCCGCGGACCGGCCAGCGGCGGATCTCCCCCGTGGTGCTGCGCATCGCGTTCCCGACCGGCAACGTGGAGATCCCGGCTGGGACCTCGCTGATGCTGGGCCGGGACCCGGCGCAGTCCCTGGTGGCGGCGGCGTTCGCCCGGTTCGACAACGTGTCCCGGCGGCACGCCACCGTGACCGTGGACGACTCTGGACGGGCCGCGATCCGGGACGAGGGCTCCACCAACGGGACGTTCGTCAACGAGGACCGGGCCACCCCGGGCACCGAGGTGCGGCTCGTCGACGGTGACCGGGTGCGGCTCGGCGCCGACGTCACCGGCGAGGTGTACCTGCCCCGCCAGGAAATGAACCCGGCCTACCTGAGCCGGAACAACGGGAGCATCTGAGTTCCTGCGGTAACCCCTCCGCCCCGTGAACACCTGGCGTCCGCCGGGTAGCACAATGGGTGGGTGCTGCCGCATCTGGAACTCACTTGGAGGCAGGCCGCGCTCGCGGCCGCCGTACTCGCGGCGGTGGCGGCGGTGCTCGTCAGCACCCGGCGTGCCCGCGTGGTCGCGATCGGGCGGTTCACCGGGGAGACCGCTCTGCTGGCCGC
Source organism: Streptosporangiaceae bacterium (assembly GCA_036521155.1). Classification (GTDB taxonomy): domain Bacteria; phylum Actinomycetota; class Actinomycetes; order Streptosporangiales; family Streptosporangiaceae; genus Bog-532. The sequence continues at coordinate 4,593 of DATDIH010000039.1, read as the reverse complement.
CCTGTTCGCGCTGTGGCAGTACGCGGGTTCGTTCACGTTCATGTCGCCGGACGGCGGGCTGCCCCGGGGACGATGGCTGTGGCACGCGGAACGCTGGCTGCACCTGCCCAGCGAGACCGCGCTGCAGCGGGTGTTCCTGCCGCACCCGCTGATCATCCAGTTCGCCAACCTGTACTACGCGGCTCTGCACTTCACGGTGCTGCTCATCACCTTGGCCTGGCTGTTCATCTGGCACCGCGACCGCTACCGGCACGTCCGCACGACCGTGGTGCTGTTCACCGCGGCCGCGCTGATCATCCAGTTCGTTCCGGTGGCGCCGCCGCGCATGCTCGGCGGCACCGGGCTGGTGGACACCGCGGTCCGGTACGGGCAGTCGGTGTACGGGGCGGTCGCCGGATTCAACGCCGACCAGCTCTCGGCCATGCCGTCGATCCACGTGGGCTGGGCCGTCATCGTGGCGGTCGCGGTGGTGGGGGCTTCGCGAAGCCGCTGGCGCTGGCTGGCGGTGCTCTACCCGGTGCTGACCACGCTGATCGTGGTGATCACGGCCAACCACTACTGGCTGGACGGGGTGGCCGCGGGCCTGCTGGTGTGCCTGGCGCTGGCGTTGCAGAAGGCGGGGCGGTCGGTCCGGCTGGCCTGGCTCACCCGGACCGCGGCCCGGGAGGCGGCGGAAGGCTCGCGGGAGCGTGTGAACACGTTAGATCTGTGATGTCTCTGCGCGGCATGAGATCATCATCGACATACATCCCGTCGTGGGAGGTTTGTGATGAGTGAGCCTCAAGTGGCGCAGCCGCCCGGGTTGCGGCGGGACGCGATCGGGCTGCGCGAGGTGCTGTTCCAGAGCATCACCGACATGGCCCCGGGCGCCGCCATCGCCGCGTCGATCCCGGCCGGTGCGGCTTACGCGGGCGGAGCTTTGCCCCTGGCCGTGCTGTTCGCGCTGATCGCGTGCTTGCTGTCGGCATCGTGCGTCGGCGCGCTGGCCCGCGAGCTGCCCGCGGCCGGCTCGGTGGCCACCTACGCCGCCCGCGGCCTGCACCCGGCGGTCGGGTTCCTGGTCGCCTGGGGTTACGTCCTGGTCGGGCTGCTGATCTCGCCGCTGGTGCTGCTCCAGCTCGGCTTCACCACGGCATCCACCATCAACTCCGAGTGGCACAGCTACCCAGCCAATCTGTGGTGGCCGTGGGCGCTGGCGGGCGCGGTGATCGTGCTCGCGGCCGGCTTCTACGGGGTACGGACCTCGGCCCGGCTGGGCACGGTGCTGGGCGCGTTCGAGATCGCGGTGTTCGTGGTCCTGGCCGTGTTCCTGGTCGTCCACGCGGGCTCGCACAACACCTGGTCGGTCTTTGGCACCTCGCACACCCCGGCCAAGTACCACGGTCTCACCGGCGTGTTCGCCGGGTCGGTGTTCACCGTGCTGGCCTTCGGCGGGTTCGAAGGCGCCGCGCCCCTGGCCGAAGAGGCCCGAAACCCGCGCCGCACGATCCAGCGCGCGGTGCTGATCGCCACCCTGGGCATCGGCGCGCTGTACATCTTCACCACCTACGCCGTGGACGTGGCCTACGGGCCGGGCCGGTTCGAGGGCTTCACCTCCTCGGGCGCGGCGTCCTGGGAGGGCATCGCCCGGACTCTGTACGGGATCTTCTGGTTCTTCGTGTTCCTGGCCATCGTCAACTCGACCATCGCCAACGCCAACGCCGGGGTGAACGTGTCCAGCCGCACCGCCTACGCCATGGGCCGGATCGGCGCGTTCCCGCACTTCCTGGCCCGGGTCCACCACCGGCACCACTCGCCGGTGACGGCGATCGTGGTGACGTTCCTCGTGACGGTGGCGGTGACGCTCGGGCTGGGCCTGGGCTATGACCCGGTGACCGCGTTCTCGATGGTGGGCACGGCGCTGGTCATCGTGCTGGCCGCCATCTACATCATTATCAACGCGGCCTGCATCGGCTTCTTCTGGCGCCGGCGCCGGACCACGGGACAGGGCTTCAACGTGCTGCTGCACCTGGTCATCCCGGTGCTGGGAATCGCGGCGTTCGTTCCCGCCTGGCTGGCCGCGGCCGGCATCAAGGCCTTCTCGTTCGTGACCCCGCTGGCCGCGCCCGCGTCGTACATGGGGCCGGGGGTGGCCGGGTGGATGGTGGTGGGGGTGCTGTACCTGATCTATCTGTACCGGCGCCACCCGCAGCGGGTCACCGAGGTCGGGCTGGTCCACCTGGACGACGCCGAGATCGAAGCCTGAGCCCCGGGCGGGCCGGGTCCAGTCATCTCGGCGGTAGGTTCTGGCGACTGGATACGCCGCCCACCCCGGTCTCAATACGGCATTGACCCCGGTCTGCAGATCCGACGACCTCTTCGGCGCTCGGGTTCAGGGACTCGGGTGGACGACGGCGCCGCAGATGACTGGGCACAGGATTGCGACCGGAAAGGCCTAACGGTGCTGAAAGAAAAACGGACGCAGCAGGTCCACGAGGTGGCGGGACCCCACCTCCGGCCAGACGAGCAGGTACAGCTGGCCTCCTACGCCAGCGTGGGGGCGGTGTCGGTGAAACGGCGGGTCGCCACGGCCGCAGCGACCGCCGTCGCCTCCGGCGGCCTGCTGGCGGTCAGCGTCCGGCCGCGGCGCAGGTACATCGCGATGACGCAGGATCGGCTGTTGTTCTTCAACGGCGACACGCCCTCCGGCAAGCCCGGGCGTTCCGTGCTGATGGACATTCCCCGGCAGTCCACCACGGTGGCCGACGTCAAGAAGGGCTTCCTCACGCTCACGGTTCAGCTAGCCGTCGAAGGCCAGGACATGGGCCTGAAGCTGATATTCCCCCGGCCGACCCGCGACGATGGCGAGAAACTCGCCGCCGAGATCCCCGCCGCCCCGCAACCCGCCTGAATCCGGCGCAGTATGGCCGCCTGGCTGGTCAGCCGCGGCGGCCATCGCATGGCTCGCGGAATGTCATGGCCGGTCCCCACGGGCGAGGCGGTCGGTGAGTTTGAGCGCGTCGGGCAGCCGAAATTTTCCCGCCATTCCGGACACCAAGCGGGCGGCATCGGCGACGCTGATCCCGGCGGCGGTGACGTAGAGGGGCTTCCGGGACTGGCCGCGCAGCACCTGGGCGGCGTGGGTGGCGGTGCGGAAGGCCGTCTTGGCCACGCCGATGACCGGGACGCCGTACTCGGCGTGGACGTGCGCGCCCAGACCTGGGCGGCCCGCGGGATCCAGGTCGACGTAGCCGTCGACGATGATCAGCGCCAGGTCCTCGGTGGGGACGACGGCCTTGAGCGCGGGCAGTTCGCGGCGGAAGAACTCGCCGGGGCGGTAGGGCGCGCTTGGAGTCACCATCGCGGTCCGGGTCCAGGCGATCTGGTCGAAGGTTTCGTCATGGGCGCCCACCGCGGCCGCCCGGGCCTGTGAGTCGCTCAGGTAATGGACGTCGGTGGCGACGAACCGGGCCGGGGTGTTCAGGCCCGGCCACCGTGCCGCCGTGTCGGTCATGTCCACCTCGCTGGCTCCGGGTCCGGGTACAAGCCTTATATTCGCGGTACGCACCGGGCCGCGCATCACGTCGAGGGCGAGGAGACCGCAGCATGAGCGATCTGGAGGTCATCAGCTTCCGGCCGGAGGCGGGACAGTACGCCTGGACCTTCGGCGGGGTGGAGCCGGTCCGGCGGATCCGGACACCCGCGGTGCTGGAGGTGTTCACCGAGGACTGCTTCGGCGGGCGGGTGCGCGGGGAGAACGATCTGGTCTCGCAGGTGTGTGAGTTCCCGTACCTGAACCCGCAGACCGGGCCGTTCTACATCGAAGGCGCCGAGCCCGGGGACACGGTGGCGGTGCACTTCATCTCGATCGAACCGGCCCGGGACTGGGCGGCGTCGACCACCGTGCCGTTGTTCGGGGCGCTGACCGGGACGCACCTGACCGCCCTGCTGAACGACCCGCTGCCGGAGCTGGTGTGGATCTGGCAGCTGGACCGGGCCGCCCGGACCTGCCGGTTCACCGCCCGGCGGGGCGAGTACACCGTCGACCTGCCGATGGACCCGATGCACGGGACGGTGGGGGTGGCCCCGGCCAACCTGGAGGCCCGCAGCGCGCTGGTGCCGGACGCGTTCGGCGGCAACATGGACACCCCGGAGATGCGGGCCGGGGTGACCTGCTACCTGGGGGTCAACGTGCCCGGGGCCCTGCTGTCGCTGGGCGACGGGCACGCCCGCCAAGGCGAGGGCGAGACCTGCGGGGTCGCGGTCGAGACCGCGATGGACACGGTGATCGCGGTGGACCTGATCAAGGGGCGGCCGTGCCCGTGGCCGCGGCTGGAGTCGGACACCCACATCATGTCGGCCGGGTCGGCCCGGCCGCTGGAGGACGCGTTCCGGATCGCCCAGCACGACATGGTGACCTGGATCGCGGCCGAGCACGGGCTGGACCCGCTGGACGCCTACCAGCTGGTTACCCAGGCGGTGGAGTCGCCGCTGGCCAACGTGTGCGACACCAACTACACCAGCATCGCCAAGTTCCCCAAGCGCTACCTGCCCGCGGGCGCCGCCATGGACGGTGGCCACACCCGGATGCGGGAACTGGCCGCCACGTACCGG
>DATDIH010000038.1:0-3486 GCA_036521155.1 Streptosporangiaceae bacterium | reverse complement strand
GCCTGGGCCGGGTACACCCGGTTCCGCCCGCACGAACTGAGCCCGCGCAGCTACCCCGCGGCCCAGGCGGCGAGCACCCAGTTCCAGGCCAGCCCGGGCCCGTCCGGCCAGGGAGTGTTCCAGACCCTGACCCGGGTGGCCAGCGTGGGCAACACCGTGGTGGCGGTGGGCAGCCAGGCCGGCGGTGTCCTGACCCGTGGCCAGTTCTTCGTCTCCACCGACGCCGGCAACACCTGGCAGCTGGCGGCGGTCCGCGGCGCCCACGGCGGCGACCCGGCCCCCGGGCATCCCGCGCAGCTCCTGGCCGGCGGCCCCGGCGGCTGGCTCGCGGTCGGCCCGCACGCCATCTGGACCAGCCAGGACGCCCAGTCCTGGACGCTGGCCGCCACCACCGGCATCACTCCCACCGACTCCGGCGACCAGGTGACCTTGCTGACCCGGACCGCCAGCGGCTGGCTGGCCGCGGGCCAGAACACCGCCGAAGCCACCGGGGTGATCTGGACGTCGCGCGACGGCCACCACTGGACCCGGGTCACCGCCGCCCAGGCGGGGCTGCCGGTCCACGACGGGGGCATCGTCAGTATCACCGGGGCGGCCGCCCACGGCCCCGACATCGTGCTGTCCGGGCAGATCTCGCGCTGGTCGCAGGAAGCCGGCCCGCGCACCACCGTGACCTGGCTGAGTACCGACGGCGGCCGCACCTGGCGGCCCGGGTCGGTGCCGGCCGGTCACGGCGCCAGCCCGGGGCTGGCCGGCCTGGCCGCGACCGGCCAGGGGTTCGTCGCCGTCCGTCCCGGCACCGCGCCCAGTGGTCCCAGCCAGCAGGCCCGGCCCGCCGGGATCGTCTACGCCTCGCCCAACGGCCTGAGCTGGCACTACGTGGCCTCCCTGACCGCGGCCAACGGCGTAAAGATCAGCACGGTCAAGGGCGGGTCCGGCGGGTTCGCGGTGCTCGGCCAGGGCCCGGCCGGCTTCCTGTACGGGTACACCAGCGCCGACGGCAGCCACTGGAAGGCCGCCACCTCGTTCGGTCCTGCCCCGGAGACCACCACCGGCACCACGGTCACCACCAGCGGCGTGCAGATCGCCACCGGCACCACCGGCACCCCGGTAGCCCAGCGGCCGTACCTGGCCGTGGCCGCGCCCGGCCACGCCTTCCGGGTCATCAACTTCGGCCGCATCGCCGGGGCCACCATCACCCCGACCGGGGTCAACGCGGTGGCCAACTCCGGTCGGCAGGCCGGCCAGACCCAGGTCGCGGTGGGGGAGTCCGGCGGCACGCTGGCCGTCTGGTCGCGGTCGGGCCGCGGTTCGTTCACCCGCGGCACCTGGGCCACGGCCCCCGGCGAGCCGCCCGCCGTCGACGGCACCCAGGAACTGGACAGCGTGGCCGATGGCCCGGCCGGCTGGCTGGCCACCGGGAACGCCCTGGCCGGGACCACGCCCTACCCGGTGCTGGCGTCCTCGCCCGATGGCCGCACCTGGCGCCCGGACCGGGTGGCCGGGCTGACCCGGTCCGGCCTGGCCACCGCCCAGGCCGCGGCCAACGGGTCCGGCTACGTCATCGTGGGCAGCGTCACCACCACCGCGGGCACGTTCCCGGTCGCCTGGTCATCGCGCGACCTGCGCACCTGGACCCGCGCGGCCGGGGCCGCGTCCGGCGCGGCCGCCGCGGACCCGGGCCAGCTGCTCGGTGTGGCCGCCGGGACCAGCCGTTTCGTCGCGGTCGGCAGCCAGGGCATCGACCCGGCCGTGTGGACCTCGGCCGACGGGCGGCACTGGACCGCCCACCGCCTCAAGATCCCGGGCACCGCCGCCCAGGCTGAGCTGTCCCGGGTCGCCATCAATGGCCACACCGTGGTCGCGTTCGGCCAGGAGATCTGGGCCTCCGGCGACCGCGCCGCCTTGGCCGAGGTTTCCCACGACGACGGCAAGACCTGGCTCCCGGTCGAGCTCCACTCGCCGGACAGCGTGGCCACGGTCACCGCGGTGACCGCGATGTCCGGCGGCTTCACCGCCGTCGGCACCTACGGCCCCGGCGGCCACCGCGACGTCGCCGTCTGGACGTCGGCCAACGGTGACACCTGGCGCACCCAGACCCCACCCGGCACCGGGCTGTCCGGCTCCGGCTTCCAGCAGATCACCGGCCTGGCCGCGAGCGGCTCGGCCCTCACCGGAGTCGGCTACACGGCCACTTCGACCACCGAGCAGCCCACCCTCTGGCAGGTCCCCGCCCGCTGACCCGCCTCCGCCGCCTCAGCACCCGGATCCCCACACAGCTCCTCCAGCGAACGCTGGCCTGGTACTCCACCTGAGGCGGGCTGGTGATTACTAGACCTCGGCTCCGCCGATGAGTTCGCGTTCCGTGCCTCGTCTAGGTTCCAGGAGCCCAGTTCAGGCGCTGGACGTGAGGCGAAGCCAGTGCCGGGCCAAGCCCGGCCGAAAGAAGGAGCGATAGTGCGCCACCTGCCCACCGAGCCGCTGGCAGTCTCCGCGCTGCCGCCCGTCACCAGCCGCGACGAGTACGAGGCCGCCCACGCCAGGCTGCTGGCCAAGGAGAAGGCACACACCCGCGAGGGCGACACGATCGCGGCCGAACGCCGCCGACTGCCGATGATCGAGATTCCAGCGTCCGTCACCGTGGCCGGCGCGGAAGGCAAGACTCCGTTTGTGGACGTCTTCGAGGGGCGGCGAATGCTCGTCGCCTACTTCCACATGTGGCACGACGGCGAACCGTGGGAGGGGCAGTGCATCGGCTGCACCTACTTTGCATCCCAGGCACAAGGTCCGCTGGCACACCTGCACGCCCGGGACGTGACGCTGGCCTACCTCTGTGAGGGCAGCTACGAGGAGAGCCGGCCATACGCGGACTTCATGGGCTACACAGCACCGTGGTACTCGGCGCGCGACGCGGGCGCCGGGCTGCTGGCCGGCCGGGACTTCGGCTGGCTCGGCTGCTACGTGCGTAACGATAACGACCGCGTCTACGAGACCTACTGGACAACCGACCGTGGCAACGAAGCGGGCTTCTGGTCCTACAGCCTGCTCGACCGCACCGTGTTCGGGCGCCAAGAGCCATGGGAAGACTCCCCTGAGGGCTGGCCCAGGATTCCGGCCGGCCAGCACCAGTGGCGTGCCGACGGCCGCCCGCTGGCGCAATGGGATGTCACCGACGAACCCGTTGCGTAGGCCGCCGGGACTGCAGTGACGCCTGAGACGGACGTTAGGACCCGGGGCCGGCCTAGGCCGGCCCCGGAGCCGGAACACCCCGGATCGACGCGTCCAGGATCTCGGCGGTGTGGGCGATGGCGATGATTTCGCCCTGGGCTTCCAGGGCGGAGGCGATCTGCAGGGAGCAGCCGGGGTTGGCCGTGATGAGCAGCTCGGCGCCGGTGCTCAGCACCGACTGGGCCTTGCGCTGGCCCAGCTCACCGGCCGCCTCCGGTTGCAGCAGGTTGTAGACCCCGGCCGAACCACAGCACATCC
>DATDIH010000037.1:0-2501 GCA_036521155.1 Streptosporangiaceae bacterium | reverse complement strand
GGGTCGGATCTGCACCTGTACGGCGTGCTCGGGCCGTTCCTGGCCCCGGGCGACGTGCTCGGCCACGAGGCAATGGGCGTCGTGGAAGAGGCCGGGGCCGATATCACCCACCTGCGGGCCGGGGACCGGGTGGTGGTGCCGTTCAACATCTCCTGTGGCCACTGCTGGATGTGTGACCGCGGCCTGTTCGCACAGTGCGAGACGACCCAGGTCCGGGCCCAGGGCAAGGGCGCGGCCCTGTTCGGCTACACCTCGCTGTACGGCTCGGTGCCCGGCGGCCAGGCCCAGTACCTGCGGGTGCCGCAGGCCCAGTTCGGGCCGATCAAGATCCCGGACGACGCTCCCGACGAGCAGTACCTGTACCTGTCCGACATCCTGCCCACCGCCTACCAGGCCGTGGCCTACGCCGACGTGCCCGACGGCGGCTCGCTGGCCGTGCTCGGCCTGGGGCCGGTCGGGCAGCTGGCGGCCCGGATCGCCCGCCAGCTCGGGGTGCCCCGGGTCATCGGCGTGGACCCGGTGCCGGAACGGCGCGGCGCGGCCCAGCGGTTCGGGGTGGAGACCCTGGACCCGGCCGAGCTGGAGGACACCTCGGCCGCCCTGATCGAGCTGGTGGACGGGCGCGGGCCGGACGCGGTGATCGACGCGGTCGGCATGGAGGCCCACGGCTACGACGAGCCCCGGTCGACCCGGCTCACCGAGCTGGCCCAGAAGGCCACTGGCCTGCTGCCCGACGCGGCGGCCAGCAAGTTCTCCGACCAGGCGGCGGTGGACCGCCTGGACGCCCTGCACACCGCGGTCAAGGCGGTCCGCCGGGGCGGCACGGTGTCGGTCAGCGGCGTGTACGGCGGCGAGGTCGACCCGATGCCGATGATGGAGATGTTCGACCGCGGTATTCAGCTGCGCATGGGCCAGGCCCACGTGAAGCGGTGGATCGACGACCTGATGCCGATGGTCAGCGACGAGAGCGACCCGCTCGGGCTGCGGGGCCTGGCCACCCATCGCCTGCCGCTGGCGGACGCGCCGCGCGGCTACGAGATCTTCCGCGACAAGGCCGAAGGCTGCCTCAAGGTCGTCCTGCGGCCCTGAGCTCGTTGAACCGGGCCGAGGCGCGCTGGCCCATCCGGGTCAGCGCGCCGAACACCGGCTCGGACAGGGCCGGGCGCAGCCGGTGGCCGGGTACGGCGGTCCCGTCGCCGTCCGGCGCGGGCAGCAGCAACTGCTGGGTCGCGTGCAGCACGGCCGTGGTCAGCCCGGGCGCCACCCCGGCCAGCCGGCCCGCCACCTGCCCGGCCGGGGTGAGGAAGACCTCGGCCCGCCGCTGGGCCACCCCGGCCACGATCTGCCGGGCCGCGCGCTCGGCGTCCATCGACACCAGCGGCAGGCTGGCCCCGAGCGAGAACCAGGTGAACTCCTGGTCGCGGCGCCCGGCGAACTGCGCGTTCACGTGCGAGCCGGTGCGCATGAGGCCCGGCACCACCGTGGTCACGGTCACCGGGCCGCGGCCCAGCTCGGCCCGTAGCCCGTCGGAGAACCCCACCGCCGCGAACTTGGCCATGCTGTAGGGCATCAGGTGCGGCACGGCCAGCTTGCCGCCGAGCGAGGTGATGGTGACGATCCGGCCGTGCCCCTGGGACCGCATCAGCGGCAGCGCGGCCAGGGCCAGCCGGGCGGGCGCCAGGGCCATGATGGCCAGCGCCTCCTCGTAGTCGGCAGGCTTGGTGGATTCCACCGGCCCGACCCGGATGATGCCCGCGTTGCTGACCAGGATGTCCAGCCGCCCGTACCGGTCCCGGGCCCGGTCCACCAATTGCAGGGCCGACTCCGCCTGGGCCAGGTCGCAGGCCAGCGTGTCGACCTCGGCACCGATGGTCCGCAGCTGGCTGGCCGCCCGGTCCAGGTCTTCCCGCCCGCGGGCGCAGATCAGCAGACGACAGCCGCGCCGGGCCAGTTCGGTGGCCAGCAGCAGGCCCAGCCCGCGGGACGCACCCGTCACCACGGCCACCTCGCCGCGCAGGTCGTCCTCGGACCGCGGCCGGCGCCCGAGGGCCGCCACCGCGACGGAGGCGGCTACGGCGGCGAGTGGGAACTTCATGCGCATGTCTAGCGCTCCTTGGGCCTGGTCATCCGGGCGTGGACGGCCGCCCGTAGCTGGTCGGGCATGAGCCTGGCCCCGGCCGTCTGGATCTTGTTCTTCAGCGACCCGGCCACCACCTGGCCCTTGTCCGCCATCAGCGCTTCGAAGCCGTCCCTGGCCACTGCGGCCGGGTCATCCTTGGCCGACGAGCCGACGGGGGTGCCGTCCATATGGGCCCGGCCGAAGAACCCGGTGTCAGTCGGGCCGGGCAGCAGCGCGGTCACGGTGACCCCGGTGTCCGCCAGTTCGTTGCGCAGGGCGTGCGCGAAAGACTGGATGAACGCCTTGGATGCGGCGTAGGTGGCGTAGTAGGGGCCGGGCAGCTGGCTGGCCACCGAGGAGGTGAACAACACCCGGCCCGTGC
>DATDIH010000036.1:0-2064 GCA_036521155.1 Streptosporangiaceae bacterium | reverse complement strand
CGGGGAGACTGGCCAGCTCCAGCGCCATCCACTGATCGAAGTGCTCGGGCTGGGCCGGCCCGGGCTCCAGGAACCACTGCTGCACCGGGGTCAGCGGCACCACCCCGCTCACCGGCCCCTGACCAGCTACTGCCACGGTGGTTTGCGGGGCCTCTGCTGCCAGCGCGGCGATGGTCGGATGGCGGAACAGGTCGCGGGGCAGCAGGCTGAGCCCGGCTTGGCGGGCGCGGGAGACGATCTGGATGGACAGGATGGAGTCGCCGCCGAGTTCGAAGAAGTTGTCGTGGATGCCGATGTGGTCGTGGCCGAGGATGTCGGCCCAGATGGTGGCGATGGCGTGTTCGGCGGGGGTGCGTGGGGGGGCGTAGCCGGTGGTGGTGGTGTCGCGTTCGGGGGTGGGCAGGGCGGGGCGGTCGAGTTTGCCGTTGCGGGTCAGGGGGAGGGCGTTCAGGGTGGTGAAGGTGGCGGGGATCATGTAGTCGGGCAGGGTGGCGGCCAGGTGGGTGCGCAGGTCGCTGGGGGCCGGGGTGGTGGTGGCGGGGGTGGGGACCAGGTAGGCGGCGAGTTGTTTGCGGCCGTTGTCGTGGCGGGCGATGACGGCGGCGTCGGTGATGGCGGGGTGGTGGCGCAGGGCGGTCTCGATCTCGCCGGGTTCGATGCGGAAGCCGCGGATTTTGACTTGCTGGTCGGCGCGGCCGGTGAATTCGAGCTGCCCGTCGCTGGTCCAGCGGGCCAGGTCGCCGGTGGCATACATGCGGCTGCCTGGGGGGCCGTAGGGGCAGGCGATGAACTTCTGGGCGGTCAGGCCGGGCTGGTTGAGGTAGCCCCGTGCCAGTCCTGCCCCAGCCAGGTGCAGCTGGCCGCTGATGCCCGGTGGGACCGGGCGCAGGCCGGGGTCGAGCACGTAGACCTGGGTGTTGTCCAGCGGGCGGCCGATCGGGATGGTGGGGTGGCCGGGGGAGAGCGGGCCGCTCCAGGTTGCCACGACGGTGGATTCGGTGGGGCCGTAGGAGTTGATCATCCGGCGGCCGGGTGCCCACCGGCTGGCCAGGGCGGCGGGGCAGGCCTCGCCGCCGACGATGAGGGTGCGGAAGTCGGGCAGGCCGTGGGCGGCGTCGGCGGGGATGGTGGCCAGTGCTACCGGGGTGATCAGCGCGTGCGTGATGTGCTGGCGGGCCAGCACGTCGGCCAGCTGGCCGCCGGCCAGCGGCCCTTCTGGCGGTACTGCCAGCGCTGCCCCGGCCAGGAGCGACATGCACAGTTCCAGCACCGCGGCGTCGAAGCTCGGTGAGGACACCTGGAGCACGCGGTCGCCGGGCCCTACCTGGTAGTGCTCGGCCTCGGCGGTGGCGAAGCTGGCCAGCCCGGTGTGTGAGACGACGACGCCCTTGGGCTGCCCGGTGGAGCCGGAGGTGTAGATCACGTAGGCCGGGTGGGCCAGGTGCAGGGGTGCTGTCCGGTCGGCGTCGGCCGGGACGTGGCCGGGCATCTGGTTCAGCGTGGCCGCGGTGTCGGGGTCGTCGGCCACCAGGACGGTGGCGGGGTCTGGTGCGGGCAGGGCCGCGGCCAGGTCGCGGCGGGTCACGGTGAGCACCGGCCGGGCGTCGGCCAGCATGAACGCGATCCGGTCCGGGGGGTAGGCCGGGTCAACCGGCAGGAACGCTGCGCCGGTCTTGGCTACGGCCAGCTCCGCCACGATGATCTCCGCGGACCGCGGCAGTGCCAGGGCCACCACCTGTTCGGGTCCGGCGCCGCGGCGGATCAGCAGGTGGGCTAGCCGGTTGGCGGCCGTGTCCAGCTCGGCGTAGGTCAGCTGCCCGCCGTCCCAGGTCACCGCGGGGGCGTGCGGTGTCCGCCTGGCCTGGGCGGTGAACAGGTCATCCAGCGTGGCGGCAGGCACCGGCCGCGCGGTGTCGTTCCATCTGGTCAGCACCTGTTCCCGCTCGGCCGGGGTCAGCAGGGGCAGCGCGCCGGCCGGCCGGCCGGGGTCGGCGGCGATCGCGGCCAGCAGCACCTGCAGGTGCCCGGCCATCCGCTCGATCGTCGCGGCGTCGAACAGGTCGG
>DATDIH010000035.1:0-2031 GCA_036521155.1 Streptosporangiaceae bacterium | reverse complement strand
GGGACGCCGGCGGCGGGTTGTGGCCCGGGAATTCACCGCCATCCCCCGCTGTATCCACAGCGGCGCTCCGGGGTGTCCCCAGGAAACCCACAGGCCGGTCCACAGGCGGCTTTGACGGGGCGGCCCCGCCCCGCCTAGCCTCGCCGGCACGGGTCCCCCGGGTGGCGGGCCGCCGTCACTCCCGGGGAAGGGGGCGAACGACCCGCGGGCAGTGCTGACTCGCTGCCGTACCCGGGGGACTCCCGCGATCGCGGGCCCGGCCAGCCACGGAACTCCCATGGTCCTGGTCAATCGGCGTTGCTCTGCCGCAGCGATGGCCGGGACCATGGTGTGCTGGGCCGGCCCCAGCCGCACGCTCCCGATTTCCATGATCGACGGTCAATATCTGACCCCGTGGCGCCCCTTATTGACCGTGATCATGGACGGTCCCGCCGTTCAGCGCCTCGCGTTTCATGATCGTGGGCAAATGGTGTCGATCTGCCGCAGTGATTGACCAGGATCATGGGACCCGGGGTGCCCGGCGGGCGGCGCGGCTGAGCCGCGCCGGCGGGCGGCTGGGTGACCTGCCGCGTGAGGGTGGCGGGCCGGGCTGGAGCGGGAAATGTCAGACGGCGGTGACAGGCTCAGCAGCATGAGGCCGGCGATCAAGGCAGGACTCCTGATGGTCTGGCGCGACCCGGACACCCTGCAGATTGGCATCGACCCGAGGCGGGCCATTGCCCTGCGCGGGATGCGCGGCGCGCAGACCCTGATCAACCTGCTCGACGGGAGCAGGGATCTGGGGCAGGTCCTGGCCGCAGCGCACGAGCTGGGCATCAGCCGCCAGGCGGCCGAGCGGGTTATCGGCCTGTTAGCCGCGGCCGGGGCGCTGCATGACTTTCCGGCGGCCACGGTGCGGGCCCTGCCGGACGGCCCGCGGGACCGGCTGGCCCGGGAGCTGGCCACCGTGTCTCTGGCCCACGGCCACACCGACGGCGGCGCCCTGGTGCTGGCCCGCAGGCAGGCCGCGTCGGTCCTGGTGCACGGAACCGGCCTGGTCGCCTCAGGGCTGGCCAGCCTGCTGACCGCGTCCGGGGTGGGCCGGGTCAGCTGCACGGGCGCGGCGGCTGAGCCTCCGGCCACCGGGCCGCGGCTCTCGTCCTGGCCGCCGACGGGCCGGGTCCGGCTCGGCCACCCGGCGGCTGACGGCCACCCGGCCGCTGAAGCCCACCGGGCCGGTGAAGCCCACCGGGCGGCTGACAGGCGCGCCGGGGCGGGCCGGGACACCCGGGAACACGCGTGCCGCCCAGACCTGGCCGTGCTCGTCGACGGTTACCTGCCCGAGTTACCGGGTTCCCTGATGGCCGGGGGTGTCGTGCACCTGACCGCGGCCGCATCGGAAGCCATCGGCGTGGTCGGGCCGCTGGTCATCCCGGGCCAGACCGCCTGCCTGAGCTGCGTGGACTTGGCCCGGGCCGACCGTGACCCGGCCTGGCCGCTCATCCTCGCCCAGATCTCCGGGCGGACCCCGCAGCCCGCCGCGTGCGCGGCCGTGCTGGCCGCGGCGGTGGCCGCCCAGGCGACCGCGCAGGCCCTGGGCTTCCTCGACCGGGCGGGCCCGGCCACCGCGGTGATCAACGGCACACTGGAGCTCGTGCTGCCTGACTGGCAGTGGCGGCGGCACAGCTGGATCCCGCATCGGCAGTGCCGCTGTAGCAGGCGCCGGGCATCCTGACCCAGAATGGGAGGGTGAACGATCTCCCGCGGCGTGCCCTGACCCGGACCGCCAAACTGGCCACCCTCCCCGCCGGCCTGGCCGGCCGGACCGCACTGGGCCTGGGCAAGCGGCTGGGCGGCCGGCCCGCCGAGATCGTGGCCGCGGAGATCCAGCAGCGCACGGCCGAGCAGATTTTCCGCGTCCTGGGTGAGCTCAAGGGCGGCGCGATGAAGCTCGGGCAGGCGCTGTCCATTTTCGAGGCCGCACTGCCGCCGGAGATCGCCGGGCCGTACCGGGCCACCCTGACCAAGCTGCAGGAATCGGCGCCGCCGCTG
>DATDIH010000034.1:0-10363 GCA_036521155.1 Streptosporangiaceae bacterium | reverse complement strand
TCAGCGAGGCGGCCCGGGCGCTGGTCGACGGCCGGAACTACGCGGTGCTGGCCACGGTCAACCCGGACGGCGGCCCGCAGACCTCGGTCATGTGGGTCGGCCGCGAGGGCGGCGACGTGCTGTTCTCCACCGTGGAGGGGCGCCGGAAACACCGCAACATGCTGCGCGACCCCCGGGTCAGCGTGTCGGTGATCGACTCGGCCGATCCGGAGAACTACGTCGAGCTGCGGGGCCGGGTGTCGATGACCCCCGACGTCGGCCGGAGCTTCGACACCCAGCTGTCGTGGGAGTACGACGGCCGCGATCCGGACCCGGACCGCCCCGGCGCGGTCCGGGTCATCGTCCGCCTGACCGTGGACAAGGCGACGGGCCCCGCGGCGTAGCTGCCACGGGGCCCGCTGGGCAGACCCGGCTCACGCACCCTCGTCGGCGACCGCCGTCTTCGGCAGGGTGAGCGAGAAGATCGCGCAGATCAGCAGCGCCCCGGCGGCGTACGGAGCGGTGTGCTCGAACGCGGCCTGGAACGAGCCCCGGGCCAGGTCGCCGAAGAAGATCGTCCCGGCCACCGCGACCCCGATCGCCCCGCCGAGCTGCTGGGCCGTGCTGAACAGGCCGGACGCCCCACCCGCGGCCTCGGCCGGCACCGCGGCCAGGACCACGTTGACCAGCGGGATGACCAGCAGGGACAGGCCCATGCCGGCCACCACCAGGCCGGGTACCAGCGGCCACGGGTTAGTGCCGGCACCTACGTGGTGGGCTCCGGCGACGACCCCGACGATGCCGGCCGCGAACAGCAGGCCGCCCAGCGCCAGCACCAGCCGGCCGAACCGCTCGGCCAGCGGGACCGCTTGCGGGGCCAGCACGAAGCTTCCCACGCTGAAGGCCACCGCGGTCAGCCCGGCTCGCAGCGGCGAGTAATGCTGGCCGGCCTGTACCCACAGCGTGAAGATCAGGAAAAACCCCTGGATCCCGGCCGCGAACGCGAACTGGACGATCAGGCCGGTGGTGAAGGCCGGGACCCGGAACAGCTTGGTGCGCAGCAGCGGCGCGACCCGGTGGTGCTGGCGGCGGCCCTCGATCAGGCCCAGCAGGACCAGGGCCGCCACGCCCGCGGCCAGCAGCGCCCAGGACCAGGCGGGCCAGCCCAGGCTGCGCCCTTCCAGCAGCGGGTAGGTGATGGCGACCAGGGCCGCGGTGAGCAGGACGGCTCCAGTGACGTCGATCCGGCCGCCCGAGCGCTCCCGGGTCTCGGGCATGGCCCGGAACGATCCGGCCAGCGCGGCCAGCGCGATTGGGATGTTGACGAAGAACACCGAGCGCCAGCCCCAGCCGAACAGGTCGGCGCTGGTGAGAAGCCCGCCCAGGATCAGGCCCACGGCCGAGGCGAGCCCCAGTACCGCCCCGTAGATACCGAAGGCCTGACCCCGCTCGCGCCCGGCGAACATGGTCCGGAACGTAGCCAGCAGTTGCGGGGTCATCACCGCTGCGGCCGCGCCCTGGACCACCCGGGCGGCGATCAGCTCCGCGGCGTTCCCGGACAGGCCTGCCCCCAAGCTGGCCAGCCCGAAGATCGCGATCCCGGCCAGGAACAGCCGCTTGCGGCCGAACAGGTCGCCGAGGCTGCCCGCGGTGATCAGCACCGCCGCGAAGGCCAGCATGTACGCGGATACCACCCACTCGAGCTGGGTCGCGCTGGCGCCCAGATCGTGCCGGATCGTGGGCAGGGCCACGTTGACGATCGTCACGTCGATCATGTCCATCAGTACCGCGGTCATCATCGCGGCCGCGGCGAACCAGCGGCGCGGGTGGCCCCCGGTGGTAGCCGGTCCCTTAACCTGGGCCGGCGCTCGCGTCTCCATGCCAACTCCCCTCGTGGAACGTCGATCTTTAATCGAACGTCGTTCCTGGAACATCGTTCGTCGAACACTGTTCTAGCATGGTCACGCGTTCGTGTCTAGTGTGTTCGTTGGTAGTACGCTGTTCGTGTGACGAGCGAAGTTCCAGAGCCGCCCTGGCAGCGGTCCCGGCGACGGTCCAGCCGGGCCCGCCGGGATCCGATCACCGCTGAGGCGATCACCGATGCCGCGATCAAGATCCTGGACGGCGACGGCCTCGAAGGGCTGAGCATGCGGCGGGTGGCGGACGCGCTGAACACCGGTCCCGCCTCGCTCTACTGGCACGTCGGCAACAAGGACGGCCTGCTGGATCTGGTGTTCGACCAGATCATCGGCGAGATGGACGTGCCGCCCCCGCAGGGTGACCGCTGGAAGGAGCAGCTCAAACAGATCGCGCTGAGCCAGCGGGCCACGATCCTGCGGCACCGGGACCTGGTGGCCATTTCGATGGGCCGAATCCCCATGGGGCCACACGCGTTGCGCTACACCGAGCAGGTGGTGGGCGTCCTGCGGGCCGGTGGTGTGCCGGACGACCTGGCCGTGTCCGGCTATCTGCTGCTGTTCGCCCTGGTCAACGGGTTCACCATGGACGAGATGGCCGAGCCGGTGTCCGGCGCGGAGGACCACGCGGCCGCGCCCTCACCCAGCGCGGTCAGCGGCTACCTGTCCTCGCTGCCGGCGGACCAGTTCCCGAACATCGTCGCGTCCGCCCCGCACTTCGCCCAGTGGGACAACGATGTGCAGTTCGAGATGCTGGTCGATCTCTACGTGGACGGCCTGGCCCAGCGGGCCGCGGCCGCCCGGACCGCGCCGGACGCGTGACGGGGACCGGCGCGGAGCCGGTCCCCGTCAGCTGATCAACGAATCATCCCAGCTGTGCGGTCACCGCCTTGACCTCGGTGTAGGCCTCCAAGGCCTCGTGGCCCATCTCACGGCCCCAGCCGGACTGCTTGTAGCCGCCGAACGGCAGCGCGGCGTCGAACACGTTGTAGCAGTTGATCCAGACCGTGCCCGCCCGCAGCTTCTTGGCCAGCGCGTGCGCCTTGGAGATGTCCTTGGTCCAGATGCCGGCCCCGAGGCCGTAGTCGGAGTCGTTGGCCTGGGCAGCGATCTCGTCGATGCTCTGGAACGGGGCCGCCACCACGACCGGGCCGAAGATTTCCTCACGGACGATCTTCATGTCCGGGCGGGTGTTGGTGATGACGGTGGGCTCGACGAAGTAGCCCTGTTCGCCGAAGCGGCCGCCCCCGGTTAGGTAGGTCGCACCGTCGGACTGCCCGGACTCCAGGAAGCCGGTGACCCGGCGCAACTGCTCGTCCGAGACCAGCGGGCCCATCTGGGTGTCGGATTCCAGGCCCGATCCGAGCTTGATGGACTTGGCGATCTCGGCCACCCCGTCCACCACTTCGTCGAACCGGTCCTGCTGCACGAACAGCCGGGAACCCGCGACGCAGCACTGGCCGTGGTTGAAGAAGATCGCGTTGGCCGCGCCCTCGACCGCGCTGGTGTCGGCGTCGTCGAAGACGATGTTCGGGCTCTTGCCACCCAGTTCCAGGGTCAGCTTCTTCAGGTTGCTGGCCCCGGCGGCCTGGACGATCAGCTTGCCGACCTCGGTGGATCCGGTGAACGCCACCTTGTCCACGTCGCTGTGGGCGGCCAGGGCCGCCCCAGCCGTCTCGCCGAAGCCCGGAACCACGTTGACCACGCCGTTCGGCACGCCGGCCTCGGCGATCAGCTCGGCCAGCCGCAGCGCGGTGAGCGGGGTCTGCTCGGCCGGCTTGAGTACGACGCAGTTGCCGGTGGTCAGGGCCGGTCCGAGCTTCCAGGCCGCCATCAGCAGCGGGAAGTTCCACGGGATGATCTGCCCGACCACGCCGAGCGGCTCGCGGAGCGTGTACGAGTGGAAGTTGGCGCCCGGCATGTAGGGCACCGAGATGTTGATGGTGTTGCCCTCGATCTTGGTCGCCCAGCCGGCCATGTAGTGGAACAGGTCGGCGGCCAGCGGCACGTCGGCGGCCCTGGCCACCGCGACCGGCTTGCCGTTGTCGAGGGATTCGAGCTGAGCCAGCTCGTCGGCGTGCTGGAGGATCAGGTCACCGATCTTCCAGATGATGCGGCCGCGGTCGGACGCGGTCATCCGGCCCCAGGGCCCCTCTTCGAATGCGCGCCGCGCGGCGCGGACCGCCCGGTTGATGTCCTCGGCGTCACCCTCGGCCACCTTGGCCAGCGTCTGGCCCGTGGCCGGGTTGGGGGTGTCGAATGTCCTTCCCGAGGCGGCTTCCACCCACTCGCCGTCAATGAAGAGCTTGCGGGGCGTGGTGGTGAAGTCCTGAACGCTGCGGTCGATCGTGACTGTCATGTGTACCCATCTCCCTTGACCGGGTCCAATGCCCCCATGAGACAACAGCCGTCGGCTAGGCACAAGAGACCCTGCTGGGCTGGTAACAGGGGTGCTGCTGCGGCGGCGGCCGGGCGGTTTCTGCTGCTGCCCGCCGGGCGCGGTTGAGCCGGGGCATGTTGATCTGGGCCGCAACGCGGGTAGCGTAAGTGTGCGGCGCCGAGGAAGTCGCCGGCACAACCGGCGTAGCCCGGCCCCGATCATCACGTATCGTACTGGTGAGCGGTTTCGGTTGATTGCCTGCCAGTACGGACCGCGTGGGCCCCCCGCCCGCGTACCCCCGAGGAGACAGATGCCCGAACAGGTTCCGGCCCCGCGCCCGCTGGGGGCAGGCCAGTGACCGAACTGGCCAGCACGATGACGCCGCGCGAGATCGCCAGTCAGATTGCCGAAGCCATTCGCGCGCTCAATCACCTGACGTACGGCGGCGGCGAGCTCGGCAGCCCAGACGAGGTTCGCGACATCATCGCCAGCCTGGGCCTGATGGGCCAGGGGCTGCCGCAGCTGTGCGAGCAACTGGCCCGGTTCCTGGTCGCCGCCCAGGAGGACGGCCAGGTCCAGCACGGATCAGGGGCTGACCCGGACCTGTCGGTCACCGAGGTGATGGAAGCACTCAATGCGGCTGGTCAGGCCGCGGACATGATGACGGCCGCCCTGGAAGAGGCCCACACCGCCGCTACCGAGCTGCGCAAGGCCCGCTGACCTTCCGGCCGACCTGGCCCGCCCGTACGGGCCTGCCGGGGCTGACCTACCGATTCGAGTCAGTCGCCGTAGATGTAGGTGGCGGTGCTGGGGCTGCTGTCCCCGTAGATGTTGCCGCCGTCACCGTAGATGTCGCTTGAGCCGTCACCATAGATGTCGCTTGAGCCGTCGCCGTAGATGCTGCTACTGCCGTCGCCGTAGATCGTGGTGGTGTCATCACTCGAGGCCGGCGTGGCCGACCCGTCGTCGCCGTAGGTGCTGGTGTACGACGAACTGTCGTCCACGTAGCTCGGCGTGCTGGACGAGGTGCTGCTGCTGGTGGCGGGGGCGTCGACGCTATCGCCGTAGATGAGAGCGGTCAGGTTGGCCTTCACCGGCGCCGCATGAATCACGGCCGCCCGAGCCTGGGTACCTGCGCCGCTCGAGTGGCCGGCGAAGTGGCCAAGGCCCACTACTCCCGCGAGCAGGAGTGCCCCGAGGACACCTGCGGCGGTGGCCACGGCCCTTTTCACGTTCACGTCTTCTCCTCGCTGTCCTTTAAATGACGCGGAGCGAGTACCCGTGGAGTACATATCCACGGGTTTACTGGCGAAAAATTTGGCGCTTGAAGGCGTCTTGCCCTGATCATGACGGGTCGAGGAGCCACGCGCGACCTGAACCTGGCCACTCGCCTGACCTCCGCTGATCCGTCGCGACCACGGCAGGGCCCGCATCGCGACAACAGGACTGTAGATGAGCGTACGTCCAGGCTGCGGACTGGACAAGGCTGGGTTCCTGTGCTTTTGCCAGCCTGATAAGCCGGTCATCCGGGCATTTACGTCGCTACGTCCGAAATGTCACGATAACGGGCTTGGCTGCCCGTGACCGACCGTCACGTCTGTCCCCGAACGGGCGCATTAGCCCTCTCGGCCGAGGGTTCACGAAATATGCTGGCCTGGCACGCCCGAGCGGAGTCCGCACCGGCAGCGGGAGGCAGCGGCGCCTTCATCTTGCCCGCGGCCAGCCTGGGCAGGCGAGACATGCTGCCGAGTGAGTCAGGAGACGCATGGGGGGTAACCCGCGATTTTGCGTCCAGTGCGGGAGCGGGCTGAGAGCCGGCACCCGTTTCTGTGGTGAGTGTGGGCACGCCACGGACCCGGCCGAGGTGGGAGCCGCCGCTGTCGCTCAGCCGGGTGCAGTGTCTCGCGAGATCGACATGCCCAGCCGCGGTACCGATGCGCGGCCGGGTCCGCCGTTGCCTCGCCCGCCGTCGGGGTGGCCGGAGGCGTCCTCTCCGGTGGACACTTCTGTCGACAGCGACCCGATCCCCGCTGACGACGGCTACCAGGCGTCGTCCCAGGACGCCGGGTACCCGGCGGACCTGAGCCACCCGGGCCGGCTGGCGCCGTCCCGTACGGAAGGTTTCCCGGGCCCGCCGAGCTTCGCGGCGCCGCCCAGCTTCGCCGCGCCACCCACTGGCCCCGCGTACCCTCCGCCACCGGTGCCGGCGACGCCGACTCAGACTTCTGCCGCTTACGCGCCACCTTCGGTCGAGAGCCCGTCCTATCCGCCACCGGCGCCCGCTTCCTACTCCGCCTCGCCGCCAGCGGCCCCGTCGCCCCCGCGGCCGGCCCCGCCCCTGCCGTCGGCTCCCCCCTCGGCCGTGGACTCCTCGGCCACGCTGACCGGCCCCGCATACCCGCCGACCGCTCCGTCCTATCCGCCGCCGGGCCGCCCCACGCCACCGCCGCCGGGCACGCCCTATCCGGCTTCGGCCCAGTATGCGCTGCCGGCTGGGCCGTCGACGCCCCCGCTTCCGGCCGGGCCGCCCGCGCCGCCGCCCCCGGATCCGGGGAACACCGCGCAGTTCGGCAGCGGCTGGATGGACGACGTCGGCTTCAACCCGCAATGGCAGCAGGGGTCTGCGGCCCTACCGTCGATCACCGACGCGCGCTCCGGCAACGACCGGCCGCGGCAGCGCCGGCCGCTGGTCATCGGCCTATTCGTGCTGGTCGCGGCGGTGCTGGTGGTGCCCGCGCTGCTGATCGTGCACGCCATGCACGGCCTGGGTGGCGGGTCGTCGGCCGCGGCCGGCCAGCCGCCCGCCAGCCAGAAGCCCACCCAGTCCAGCGGGGCTGCCGCGCCAGCGACGCAGAAGGCCGCGGCCACCACCCTGGCCACGCTGCTCGCGCAGAGCGTCGCCGACCGGGACACGATCGTGCGCGCCGTCGGTGCCGTCAACCAGTGCACGTCCGGTCTGGCCCAGGCGCCGCAGGCGTTCCAGAACGCGGCGGCCGGCCGGCAGCGGCTGCTGCGGCAACTGGCCCAGCTGCCCGGGCGCGCCATGCTGTCGCCGGCCATGCTGCGGAACCTCACCGGAGCCTGGCAGGCGTCCGCCACCGTCGACCAGGACCTGGGCCGGTGGGCTCAGGACGAGGCGTCCAAGGGTTGCAAGAAGGAGGACCACAACGACGCCAGCTTCTCGGCGTCCAACACCCCCGACGTCCAGGCCACCAACTTCAAGGCCGCGTTCGTCGGCCAGTGGAACCAGGTCGCGGCCAAGTACAACCTGACCCGGTACTCGACCGGCCAGCTCTGACCGGTCGGCCCTGATCGGCCGGCGCTGACCGGCCGGCTGGCTGCGGCTGGTCAGCCCAGGTGCTGCCAGACCAGGGTGGACAGCTGATTGATGGTGTCGATGCCGTACTGCTCGCTCGGGTTGCCGGTGGTGAGCACCGCCATCAGATAGTCGCGGCCGCTGCCAGAGACCCAGCCGATGCTGTTGATCTGCCAGTTGGTGTTGTCTTCGTTCAGGGGCAGCCAGCCGTCCTTCAGCGCCACCCTGGCCTCGGACGGCACACCGCCGCTCACGCCCCAGCGCTGGGACGGCGCGACGTTCTCCATCAGCTGCAAAGCCGAGTCCCGCTGTGCGTCGGTCAGCAGGGAGCTGGGTTTGATCAGCTCCCGCAGCAGCGCCAGCTGGTCGGTCGGGGTGGTCGTGCTCAGGCCCCACCCCGGCCAGGGAAAGTCGGGGCACTGCACGCACGAAGAGGGCTCGGTGTGGGTCAGCCCGGCCGAGGTGTTGAACGACGCGATCTCCGGCGAGCCGCCCACCGCGTCCCAGAGGCTGGTCGCGGAGTCGTTGTCGCTGTCTTCCATCATGCCCTCGGCCAGCGACGTGTCGCTGGCCGAGAGCTGGCCCGAGCCGGTGCGGTGCTGGGCGTACAGCGTCTCGAGGATGTTGAGCTTGACGATGCTGGCCTCGGCCTGCGGCTTGGTGCTGCCAAACGTCCAGGTCTGGCCGGTCGTGACGTCGTATACGGCGGCGGTCACGGTGTCACTGCGGTCCGACACGTACGACGTGGCCGTAGTACCGAAGGGATCCTGGTGCGGAGTGGCCGACGCCGGCGCTTTGGTAGCGCTTGGGCTAGTGGGGCTGGCCGTGCTGGTAGGACCCGTGATGGCCGGAACTGATGCCGGGGTCACGGGAGCCGGGTCCGACGGCGCGGCACAGGCCTGCAGACCCGCGGCCAAGGGAACGCCGATGGCGCCGGCGGCGCAGGCTCTGGCCATCACGCCAGCCGTCCGCCTCACGCCCTGCCCTCCCGTTCGGTTCGCGCCCGGTCGTATGCCGTGCGCCTCCAGCACCCTATTTGCTCATGGCCCTGGCAACAGGCGCTCAAGGCTTTCTGGCCACCCCGCCGTAGGTGTTGACCTCGGATGGCATCGGCCGGATCGGCTCCTCCGGGCGCCATTCGGAGACCAGCACCACTCCGGGGTCGACCAACTCCAGGCCGTCGAAGGCCAGCTCTCCGAACTCGTCCGAGTTCCGGATGGCCCCCCGCATGCCGCCCTGGCTGTAGGCACGGCCCGCCCCGGACAGGCCTTCCGGATTGTGCTCGGCCGTGGCGTGCGAGGCCACCAGATAGCTACCTGGCGGCAGCGCGTCGACCAGCGTCTGCACGATCTGGCGCGGGTCATCCTCGTCCGGGAGGAAGTGCAGCACCGCGACCAGCATGAGCGCGATCGGCATGCCGAAGTCGAGGGTGTCCCGGACGATCGGGTTGGCCAGGATGGTATCGGGATTGCGGACGTCGGCATCCAGGTAGGCGGTGACCCCCCGCGGCCCGCTGGCCAGCAGGGCGCGGGCGTGCGCGAGCACGATCGGATCGTTGTCCGCGTACACCACGCGGGCTTCGGGATTGATGGCCTGCGCCACCTCGTGCACATTGTTGGCGCTGGGCAGCCCGGTGCCGAGATCCAGGAACTGGCTGATACCCGCCTCGCCGGCCAGGTACTTCACGGCCCGGCCCAGGAAGGCCCGGTTCTCCCGCACCGCCGTGCGCACGCTTCCCCAGCTGTCCAGCACCTGGGTCGCTATGGCCCGGTCGGCGGCAAAGTTGTCCTTGCCGCCGAGGAAGTAGTCGTACATCCGCGCCGGATGCGGCTTGGTCACATCGATTTCCGGCGGCGCGCCCTCCGACTCGGCGTCCGCAGCCTCAGTGCTGTCAGCCATGGACATGAAGCCTAGTCATTCCGGACAACTACGCTCTAACAGATGAGCGGATGGCTGAGGTGCCCGGTGCACGGGCGTCACTGGGGAGTGCGCGGCGCGGCCGGCCTGCTCCCCTTCACCGTCACCCCGTCCGGCATCCGCGTCCTGCTGGCCCTCCGCAGCGAAGGCACCCACCAAGGCGGCACCTGGTCCACCATCGGCGGCGCCATCGACGAAGACGAGACCCCCTGGGAAGCCGCCGTCCGCGAGGCTTCCGAAGAGGTCCCCGGCCTGGACCTCAACGGGGCCCTGGCCGCCGACAGCCACGAGTACGCGTGCGTCAGCGGCTGGTCTTACACCACCTTCGCCGTCCCCCTGGCCTCAGATGCCCCGGTACGGATCGGCCACGGCTGGGCCACCTGGGAAACCGCCGAACTCCGCTGGGTCCCCATCGAAGAGGTCGACGGTTACCCCCTCCTCCCCGCCTTCGCCCAAACCTGGCCCGACCTGCGAAAGCTGATCGAAGCCCAGGAATAGTCGTACGAAGTCCCGTCCTGACTGCTTGGCAGCCACTGGATATAACCCTCGGTGCTGTGATGCGCTTGACTCGTCGGCACTGGCTTAGAGCATCTGTTCAGCCGCAGCTCGTATGAGCTCGATCGACTGAGCTTCCGGCAATGAAAAATTGAGGAGCGTCTCAAACCTGTCCGCATATTCGGAAACAAGCGGATCGTTAACGCTGATCGTGGCAAGTTCGCCTTGCCCCGAGTCGAGGTAGAGGAGATCGGGCAACCCGCCATCGAACTCCATCAGGGTGAACGGCCCAACTAGGCCGATGTGTGCGTCAGCCTGAAATGGAATGACCCGGATCGTGATGCCGGTATTCGCGGCGAC
>DATDIH010000033.1:0-4901 GCA_036521155.1 Streptosporangiaceae bacterium | reverse complement strand
GACCCCGACGTTGACGCCGCCGCTACTGGTGGCGCCGGTGCTGGATCCAGCCGTGGTGCCCGAGCTGGAACTGCCCGAGCTGGTGGCGCCGGAGCCCGGGCCGCCGGAGCCAGCGCTGCTGCTGCTGCTGGTTCCGGTGCTGGGGCTGGTGCAGGTGGCCAGGGCGCACACCCCCACGGTGATCCCCGACCCCGAACCCGACCCCGACCCCGAACCGGAACTCGAACTCGTGCCGGGGCTAGAGCCCGTGGTGGGGTTCGTGCCCGCGCCGGTACTGGAGCCGGTGCCGGTGGTACTGGTCCCGCTGGTGGTGCCACCCCCGCCCCCGCTGGGGGTGGTGCAGGTGGCGGCCAGGCACACGTGGGCGTGCACGCCGCTGCTGCTGGCGGGGCCATGCGCGCTGGTGCCGGTGGTGCCCGCCGGGGTGCAGGTGCCCAGGGCGCACACCCCCACATTGATCCCGCCGCCGCTGGTGCTGGTGCTGGCGGGGGTGGTGGTGCGGGCGGCGGTCATGGTGGTGACCGCTGGGGGTGGGCTGGTGCCCGGTGGTGATTGGGCCGCGTGGGCGGCGGTGTGGCTGAGCAGGAACATCCCGCCCGCGCCGGCGGCCAGGATCAGGCCGCGCTGGATGATGTTCATGACGTGTGGTTTCCCTTCACCGGTGATGACCTGAAAGGGCGCATCCGGGCCGCGGCCAGCGGGAACGGGGGCCGCGGGGGCGGGGATGGGCCCAGCGCCCTGGCCAGGAACGGGCGGGGCGCGGCATCAGCCCGCACCCAGCACCAGAACGGGACTGGGCAGGGCCGGGGCGGGGATCTATCCGGGGCGGTGCGGGCCGCGGCGGGCCGGCGCGGCCGGGAGGGCGGCCTGGCGGCGGGCCAGGGCCAGCAGCAGGCCGGCCGGGATGATCAGGACCATGACCAGGGTGGCCGCGGACGGGGACGGGACCAGGTGCCCGTCCGGCCCGGCCGGGCCGCCGCCCGCACCCGCCGGGGCGGCCGGGCCAGCCGGGGTGGCCGGAGCCGGGGTGGCGGGAACACCAGGACCGCCACCGGCGGTACCACCGGTGGTGGCGGTGGCCAGGGCGGCCAGCGGGCCGCCCAGGGCCAGCACCGCCGCCATGGAGGTGAAGCCGGCCGGGACGGCCGGGCCGAAGCCCAGCACCGCGATGCTGACGGCGCTGACGCTGGCGCTGACCTGGCCGGCCGCGGCGGTGAGGCTCGTGTGAGCCGTGGGTGTCACGGTGGCGAAGTGGCCGGCGGTGCCAGGGAGCGGCACGGTGCCAGAACCCGCGCCAGCGCCAGAGCCAAAGCCAGCGCCAGAGCCGGTGCTTGCGCCCGCGCCTGTGCCCGTGCCGACGCCAGAGCCAGCGCCGGGGTCGGGGCCTGTCGCGGTGCCGGAGCCACCAGCAGTGGGGGCACCGCCACCGGAACCCGGGCTGCCGGTCGTGCCGGTGCCTGAGCCGCCTGTGCCACTGGTGCCGGTGGGCAGACCGGGAAGAAGCGGGGTCAGCGGAGCGGTGACCGGGTTCAGGCCGGGAGACAACGGGGCTAGGACCGGGGACAGCGACGACAGGATCGGGCTGGTGACCGGGGTCAGGATGCTGATGACGGGCGTGAGCGATCCAACCACCGGGGCGAGCGGGGCGATGAGCGGGGTGAGGCTACCGGTCACCGGGGCCAGCGCCTGGGCCAGCGGGCCGAGGGCGTGGGTCAGGGGCGCGAGGTCGCTGGGCGCGGGAGCCACGACGCCACCAACGGTGGTGGTGCCGAGTGCGGTGAGGGTGGGCGAGGCTGGGCCGGTCAGCGGGGCGAGCGAATTGGCCGTCGTCGTGGTGAGCGGAAGGAGGGCCTGGCCGAGGGCCTTGGTTACCGGGGCGGTGAGCTGGCTCAGCGGCGACATCGCCGGGGACACCGCGGTTGACGCCGAGGAGGTGGACGAACCAGTGACGGAAGAGCCCGATCCGCCGGATCTGCCCCCGGAGTCCGATGTACCGGAGTGGGTGACCGACGGGGCCGTGGTCACTGTGTGGCCTGAGGCCGACGTGGTCTTAGTGACGGGCGTGGTGCCCGTGGATGACGTGGTTTCGTGCGAGGTGGCTGCGCCGGAGGTGGCCGGGCTGGAGGCACCCGATTTAGCGGTGCCTGCGCTGGAGGTGCCGGCGTTGGAGGCGGCTGAGGTGGCGGAACCGGCGGCGTTGGTCACCGTGGACGTGACCGGAGCGGTGGCGTGCGACACCGTGGACGTGGCCGGGGCCACGGCTTGAGAGGCCGCGCCAGGCGCGCCGTTGACCGTGTTCGCCACCGTGCCGACCGTGCCAGTCACCGTGTTAGCGGCGGTGCTGGTCACCGCGCCGAGCAGGCCGCCGCCGCCAGAACTCGGGGTTGAGGTGGCGGGAGTGGCGCGACCGGCGGTCGAAGCGTGGGCGTTCGACCCGGAGAGCAGCCAGAATGCGGCCATCAGGCCGAGGCAGCAGCCGGCCAGTACCAGGGCACGTGCGGCCAGGCGGCCTGCCCCGTGACGGGCGGCGGCCACCTGCGCAACTGGTGCAGCAAGGTCCACCCCGGTAAACCCCCGATGACAGTGCGGACAGCGACATCCGCGCCGCATACGCACCCACGCATAGTAACTAGACGCTCACGCGAAAAAACAGGCCGTGAACGGCTTTTTCTGGACCTAATTGGCGATGCGACGGTTTATAAATCGGCGCATAAATGTGTTTATGCGCGTGTTACGTACATGGACGGTTAGACCGCATTTAGCCGGGTATCCGTTGGTCGCCACCGCGCGGCGGTGCGGAAGGAGAGATGAATCGTGCGCCTGTTCAAGCGACCGAGGCCCACTACGGTTGACCACAAGCCGACCTGGCGGGAACGCCGGGCCGCCGAGCGGACGGCCAAAGCTGAAGCCTCACTCGAGCAGACCGAGCAGAAGATTCACGAGATCGCCGACCAGGTCCGGACTGATCTGAAGCAGTCGCGGTAATTCGGCGTTCCCGGTCAGCTGATAACGGAAGCCCGCTCCATTTCGGGGCGGGCTTCCGGCATGCCGAAAGCGTCACAGGCACAAGCCACGAATTCCCGGAGCGCAGGGCTGGGTGCCGTCCTCCAGATCAGAGCGAGCAGACTCGGTGTGGCCACCCCGGTGAGCGGCACTGCGATGAGCCGGTCGGTGTAGAAGGTGGCCATGGTGGCGGAGAAGATCGCGACCCCCAGACCGCGACCGGCCAGGTCGGCGACGGCGGACGGTGCGCTGGCCTGAAACGCGATACTGGGCCGCAGCCCGGCCGAAGCGCAGGCCTGGTCATACACGGCGCGAACGCCCGTACCCACCGACATACTGACCACGGGATACCCGGCCAGCTCGGCCAGGCTGACCGTGGAACGGGCCGCCAGTGGATGCCCGGGCGGCACTGCGGCCACCAGGTTCTCACTGATCACGGTGATGCCGTTGATCCCCTCCGGCAGATCGCCCGCGGCACCGATCAGAGCCAGGTCGGCGGCGCCGGTCCGCACCTGATCGATGAGGCGATCGGAGTGATCCTCGGTCAGCGTGACCTCAATGGCCGGATAGGCCTGGTGGAAGGCGGACAGCGCATCGAACAGGGCCGTCACCGTGCATGCGGTCACCATGCCGACCGTGAGCCGGCCGCGGACCAAGCCATTGACCTCGTCCACCGCCTGCCGCAGGGCGGCCGCCGAGGCCAGCACGGCCCGCGCGTGGCCAATGGCCGCCTCCCCGGCCGCGGTCAGCGTGGCCGTTCGGCCCGAGCGGTCGAACAGGGCCGCACCCAGGTCCCGCTCGAGCTGCCGAATCTGGGCACTGATGCCGGACTGGCTGACATGCACATGGTCGGCGGCGCGGGTGAAGTTCGCTTCTTCCGCCACCGCGACCAGGTATTCAAGCTGACGTAGCTCCATAATCCTTAGTTCTGATCTCTAGAAAAACTATTTGTTGGACTTCTAGCTCACCGTAATTCAGTCTGAGATGAGACCGCAAGGCGGGCACGGACCCGCGCGATGAGGAGGACCGTTTCCGATGACTAAGGCAGTGAAACCCGAGGATCTGACCAGCTTGTTCGTGGCGGCCGCGAACCGCGGAGACGCGGCTGGGATCGCGGCGCTGTACGAGGAGAACGCGGTGATGGCCTACCCGCCCGGCGGCCAGACCGTGGGCCGCGCGGCCATCCAGGCGCTGTGGGAGCGAGTGCTGGCCCAGGCTCCGCACTTCGAGCCGGAGGATCCACTGCCCACGCTGGTCAGCGGGGATATCGCCCTGACCGCGACGGTGGCCAAGGACGGCGCGGGCGCACGAGCCCAGGTGGTGCGGCGGCAGCCAGACGGCAGCTGGCTGCGTCTGCTGGACCAGCCGGAATTCACACCGTTGGAGTCCTGAGGTGGTCGGCTGAGGGATTCCGGCGGGTTCGCCCAGCGGGCGGCCACACTCGGCATGGCTCAGTCCCAGGGGTCGGCGTCCGGGCCCACGGTGTAGTGCCGCCCGGCGGGGGTGGTCCAGTGCAGGACGCAGGGTGCCCGCACTGGACCAGGACTCCAGGCGGCGCCAGGCCCGCAGCACACCGATCAGCTCATCATCGGCCAGCCCGGCCAGGCGCCCATCACCGGTGACGGCGTCGGCCATAATAAAAGTGCACACGTAATTCTTTATTGATCAGGAAATGGCGGGGCCTCGCGGGCCAGTTCGAGGATGGCCCAGCCGTGCCCGGGGACCGTGCCGGAGACGGCGGCACCCTCGGCGGCCGTGGCGTCGTCGCTGCCGAGCAGGTACTGGGCCGGGCGGCCGTGCAGATCGGCGGTGGCCGGCTCGCCCGAGACGTTGAGCAGCACGGCCAGGTCGGGGCCGTCACCAGGATGCAGGACGCGGTAGGCCAGGAATTCGTTGCG
>DATDIH010000032.1:0-4798 GCA_036521155.1 Streptosporangiaceae bacterium | reverse complement strand
CCAGGGCAAGGGCGCGGCCCTGTTCGGCTACACCTCGCTGTACGGGTCGGTGCCCGGCGGCCAGGCCCAGTACCTGCGGGTCCCGCAGGCCCAGTTCGGGCCGATCAAGATCCCGGACGGCGTCCCGGACGAGCAGTACCTGTACCTGTCCGACATCCTGCCCACCGCCTGGCAGGCCGTGGCCTACGCCGACGTCCCCGTGGGCGGGACCCTGGCCGTGCTGGGCCTGGGGCCCGTCGGGCAGCTGGCCGCCCGGCTCGCCCGGCACCAGGGCGTGCCCCGGGTGATCGGGGTGGACCCGGTGCCGGAGCGGCGCGCAGCGGCCGGCCGGTTCGGCGTCGAGACCCTGGACCCGGAAGCGCTGGACAACACCGCCGCCGCGCTGGTCGATCTGGTGGACGACCGGGGGCCGGACGCCGTGATCGACGCGGTCGGGATGGAAGCGCACGGCCACGACGAGCCCCGTTCGGGCAGGCTCACCGAACTGGCGCAGAAGGCCACCGGCCTGCTACCCGACGCGGCGGCGATCAAGGTGACCGACAAGGCCGCGCTGGACCGGCTCGACGCGCTGCACACCGCGGTCAAGGCGGTGCGGCGCGGGGGCACGGTCTCGGTCAGCGGGGTCTACGGCGGTGAGGTCGATCCGATGCCGATGATGGAAATGTTCGACCGCGGCATCCAGCTCCGCATGGGCCAGGCTCACGTGCGCCGCTGGATCGACGACCTGATGCCGGTGGTGACCGACCCCAGCGACCCGCTCGGGCTGCTCGGCTTCGCCACCCATCACCTGCCCCTGGAGGACGCTCCGCACGGGTACGAGATGTTCCGCGACAAGGCTGACGGCTGCATCAAGGTCGTTCTGCAGCCTTAACGGCGGGCGGCCCTGAGCTCGTTGAACCGGGCCGCCGCGGTCCGGCCCAGCGAGGTCAGCGCCCCGAACACCGGTTCGGGCAACGCCGGGTGCAGGCGGCGGCCGGGCACGGGCACGGGTTCGCCGTCGGGGTCGGGCAGGATCAGGTTCTGCACCGCGTGCAGGACGGCTGTGGTCACTTCCGGGGCCAGGCCGGCCGCCCGGCTCACCACCTGACCGGCCGGGGTGAGGAAGATCTCCGGCCGCCGCTGCGCCACACCGGCCACGATCTGCCGGGCCGCCCGCTCGGCGTCCATCGAGATCACCGGCAGGCTGGCCCCGAGGCTGAACCAGGTGTACTCCTTGTCCCGCCGTCCCGCGAATTCCGCGTTCACGTGCGAACCGGTCCGCATCAGACCCGGCACCACGGTAGTCACGGTCACCGGCCCGCGGCCCAGCTCGGCCCGCAGTCCCTCGGAGAAACCGACCGCGGCGAACTTGGCCGTGCTGTACGGCAGCAGGTGCGGCACGGCGACCTTGCCGCCGAGGGAGGTGATGGTGACGATCCGGCCGTGTCCCTGGGCCCGCATGACGGGCAGCGCGGCCAGGGCCAGCCGGGCTGGGGCCAGGGCCATGATGGCCACGGCGTCCTCGAAGTCGGCGGCCGTGGCCGATTCCACCGGGCCGACCCGGATGACGCCGGCGTTGCTGATGACGATGTCCAGCCGCCCGTACTGCTCCTGGGCCGCCTCGACCAGGCGCGCTGCGGATTCCCCGTCGGCGACGTCGCAAGCCACGGTGGCTACTTCGGCACCGAGGGTCCGTAGCCGGGTGGCGGCCTCATCCAGTTCGGCCTGGTCCCGCGCGCAGATCAGCAGGCGGCAGCCGCGCCGGGCCAGCTCGGTGGCCAGCAGCAGGCCCAGTCCCCGGGACGCCCCGGTCACCACGGCCACCTCGCCGGCCAGGTCGTCCTCGGACCGCGCGAACTTCATGATCTGGACTCCTGCCGTTGCTGCTCCGCGCCGGGTGGGAACTCGCGCAGAAAACCTTCGAATAAATATCGAACGCCGCTACCCCGGCTCGTCGGCTTCAACCGGTGACCCGGGGGAGCCCCCGAGCAAGCTGGTCATCACCGCGGTCGTGCTGCCGCGGCACCCAGAACGTCGGCGACCAGCTGGTCGGTGACGACGGAGGAGATCGGGCCGCCGGTCAGCATGGCCCGGTAGAACAGCGGGCCCAGCAGCGCGTCGAGGGCGCGGTCCAGGTCCAGGCCGTCGGCCAGCTCACCCGAGGCCACCCCGCGGGCCAGCATGGCCCGCTCGGCCTCCCGCTGCGGATCGAGGTAGCGGGCGTGGAAGACCTGGGCCATCTCCGCGTCGTGCTGGGCCTCACCGATCAGCGCCAGCAGCACCTTCCCGGCCGGGTCCTCGGTGATGAACCGGGCCAGGGCGCGCAGGTAGCGGCGGGTGTCCTCGACGGCCGAGCCGGTGTCCGGGACGGCCAGGTTCTCCTGCGAGTCGTCGATCAGCGTGTCCAGCAGCACGTCGACCTTGGACGGCCACCAGCGGTAGATGGTCTGCTTGGCCACCCCGGCCCGGGCCGCGATCCCCTCGATGGTGAGGCCGGCAAAGCCGCGTTCGGCCAGCAGGTCGTCGGCGGCATGCAGCACCGCCAGCCGGGCCTGCTCGTTCCGGCGGTGCGGCGCGCGGCCCGGTGGAGTGGTGGCCGATGGTGACATGACCGGTTCATGCTAACGCCCCAGTACCCTCGGGCCCATGGAACTGCACGTCGGCTGCGCGATGTGGCAGTACCCGCCCTGGCAGGACCGGTACCTGCCGCGCGGGCTGGGCCCACGGGACCGGCTGCGCGCCTACGCGACCTGGTGCAACGCGGTCGAAGGCAACACCACCTTCTACGCCACGCCGCCGGAGGACACGGTGCGGTCCTGGGCCGCCCAGACCGACCCCGGCTTCCGGTTCGTGCTCAAACTGCCCCGGCCGGTCACCCACGAGCAGCACCTCGACGGCGACGTGGCCGGCCCGATGCGCGCCTTCCTGGCCGCCATCGAGCCCCTCGGCCCGCGGGCCCACACGCTGTGGATCCAGCTGCCGCCGTCGTTTGCCCCCACCGATCTCGGCGCGCTGGCCGGGTTCATGCGCCGCCTGCCGCGCCGGTACCGGTACGCGGTCGAGGTGCGGCACCGCGCCTTCTTCGCCGACCCGCGCTGGGAGCGGGAGCTGGAGCGGGTCCTGGCCACGATCGACGCCGAATGGGTGCCGTTCGACACCACCGTGCTGTTCGAGCGGCCGCCCGCCACCGACACCGAACGGGAGGCCTGGACCAAGAAGCCACGGGTGCCCCGCCGGACCCGGGCCCTGACCGACCGGCCCGTGCTCCGCTACCTGGGCCGGGACGACCCGGACGAGACCGTGGCGGGCTGGCAGCCCTGGCTCGGGGTGGTGACCGGCTGGCTGGCCGAGGGACGCTCGCCGACCGTGTTCATTCACACGCCGGACAACGTGCAGGCCCCGGAGCTGGCCCGCCGGTTCCACGCTGAGGTGCGGGCCCGGGTGCCCGGCCTCGCCCCGCTACCGGAGCCTGAGCCGGTCGGCCCGGCCACCCTGTTCTGATCAGGGGGCCGAGGTGACCAGGATCAGCGAGCCGTCGAAGGTGGGCTGGCGGCGCAGCTGACCGTGGCGGCGATCCCAGGTCCCGTCGGCCAGGTCGCCGCGCAGGTCCCGGGAGAAGCGCTCGTGGACTTCTTTGCCCACGAAGCTCCAGGCCGAGCAGGACCGCCGGGCCGCCGGGTCGAGCAGGGCCTCGGGCCGGCCGTAATAGGCCTCGTTGAAGCCGTCGGTGCAGTCGAGCGGGATCGGCACCGTGGCCACGGCGACCGAGCCGCCCCGGCCGTCGCCCAGGCCGTCGGCCAGGGCGGCGGTGGACGGGTAGCGCCGGGCCTCGGTGTCGATGACCTCGGGGGCGTACCCGGTCAGCCAGAACCGGGTCAGCAGATCCGGGTCGCAGGTCAGCACCACCACCGGGCCGCGGGTGACCCGGCGCACCTCGCGCAGGCCCGCGCCCAGGTCGCTCCACTGATGAACGCTGAACGTGGTCATGGCCGCGTCGAACGAGCCGTCGGCGAACGGCAGATCCTCGGCGGTGGCATCGACGGCCGGGGCCAGGCCGGGCGGCCGCTGGGCCCGCATGGACGCGGACGGCTCGACCGCGGTGACCTCCCGGCCGGACGGCTCGTAGGAGCCCGCCCCGGCGCCGACGTTGAGCACGGTCCGGGCCGGGCCCCGGGCCCGGCCGATCAGGGCCGCGATTCGCGGGTCCGGGCGCCGGTAGTCCGAGTAGGAGGTGCCGATGGCGGCGTAGTCTGCGTCCCCCGCGCTGCCATCCCCGAACCGGCTCACATCGCTCACCACGGCATGCTGGCACATCAACCGAGGACTGAGACACTCGGCGGGTGCAGGACACCAGGAGCAGCCAGAACAGTGCTGGCCAAGAGGGGGCTGGCCAAGAGGGGGCTGGCCAAGATGGGGCTGGCCAAGAGGGGGCTGGCCAAGATGGGGCTGGCCAAAATGGGGCCGAGCCGGCGGAAGCGATGGAGGCTCGCGTCCGGGCCAGCTTCGAACGCCAGGGGATGATGGCCACACTCGGCGTCGAGCTGACCGCGGTCGAACGCGGGCGGGTCGAGCTGGCCCTGAATCACGACGACCGGTTCACCCAGCAGCACGGCTTCCTGCACGCCGGGGCGGTGACTGCCGTGCTCGACACCGCCTGCGGGTACGCGGCGTTCAGCACGATGCCGCCCAGCGCGGCCGTGCTCACCGTGTCGTTCACCACCAACCTGATGGCCCCGGCGGCCGGGCAGCGATTCGTCATGACCGGCGAGGTGGTCCGGGCCGGCCGCACCCTGGTCGTCTGCCACGCTGAGGCCGTCGC
>DATDIH010000031.1:0-18426 GCA_036521155.1 Streptosporangiaceae bacterium | reverse complement strand
GCCAGTTCAGCCGCCGGAGGCCGGCTGAACTGGCGCCTCAGCGGTGGGCGGGGCGGCCCGCTGGCCTACGGGCCGGCGAAACGGTCCAGGGCGGCCGGCTCCTTCACCAGGACCGCCCGGCCGCGGACCTCGATCCAGCCGCGGCGCTCGAAGCCGCGCAGGGCGGCGTTGACGCTCTGCCGGGTCCCGGCCGCCTGGTGCGCCAGTTCCTCCTGGCTCAGCGAGGGCTCGATGATCCCGCCACGCCCCCGCGGCTGGCTGAGCAGGGACTTGGCGACCCGGCGCGGTAGATCCAGGAAGACCAGGTCAGAGGCTGATTCGGTCAGCCGCCGGAGCGTGGCCGCCAGCGATCCGGTCAGTGCGTTGGCCGCGGCCGGGACGCGGGCGCAGACCTCACGCACGGCGTCCTGCGGGACCAGCAGCAGCCGGCTGTCCGCCAGCGTCTCGGCGTCGGTGGACCGGGGTCCGCCGTCGGCCACGCTGATGTCACCCAGAACCTCGCCGGGACCGACCATGGTCAGCGTCAGCTCACCGCCGTCGGCGGAGTGCAGGACCACTTTGACCCGGCCCGAGACCACGACCACCAGGGTGTCGCCGGGATCACCAGCGGTGAACACCACCTGGCCGCGCCCGAAGGCCCGGATCCGGGAGGCCGCGGCCAGGGCCTTGCGGTCGACGTCCGGCACCAGGCCCAGCAGGCTGGTCCGCCGCAGCACCTCGTCGATCTCATCGGTCACGGCCGGCCTCCGGCGCCTCGGTGTCCGCGGGCCCCGTGGCGTTACTGGCGACCGCGCGGAGCACGGTCTTCACCTCGTACGGGGTCAGCTGCGAATGCTTGCTCAGCAGCCGGGCGGCCAGGCCGGTCATGCAGGCCGCCGCGAAGGAGTTGCCGGTCGAGGTGATCGTCCCGCCCGAAAGCCACGGCACGCTGACGTCGATGCCGGGGGCCCCGAAATCGGCGGGCGGGGCCGGGTTGGCGTCGAAGCTGAACGGATCGTGGCCGTCGTGCGCGGCCACGGAGACAACCGAGGAGAACTCGGCCGGATAGGTCCGGGCCGGCAGGTTGTTGGCCGCGCACACCAGCACCACCCCCGCGAAGGCCGCCTCGTCGGCGATCTCATGGAACAGCCCGAAATAGTCGTCGCGCCCGGTGCTCAGCGACAGGTTGATCACCTGCGCGCCCTGGGCGATGGCCCAGCGGAGGCCGGCCGCGAAGACCAGCCCCTTGCCGGTGAGCCTGCGGCCGAGCACCCGGACCGACCACAGGCTCACGTCCGGGGCGGCCTGGCGGATGAGCCCGGCACACGCGGTCCCATGGCCGAAGAGATCGTCGTGCGGGCCCTCGTCGCTCACGACGTCGGCGGCATCGGGGTCCCACTGCAGCGCGATGGCCCGGTCGACCGTTCCGACGGCCGGGTGACCGGCGTCGATGCCGCTGTCGACCACGGCCACGGTGACCCCGGCCCCGGTGGCCCCGCCCCACGCCCACTCCTTGTCGATGGGCAGCCCGATCCGGGGGACCGGCCGCAACTGGCCGGGAGCGAACGCATCGCTCCAGGCGGGTCTCAGCGAGTCCGTGGCGGCCGCCTTTCCGAGTACGCGCGGACATCGCGCAACACCGCGAGGGCCAGTTGGCGCTCGGCGGCGCCCCGGCGGGCGAGGGAGGCGAATTCGGCCGCGAGCCGCGTGAGGTCCGCGTCGGCGGCGGGCAGTTGGCCGGCCGCCTGATCGAGGGCGTCGACCAGGTCGCGGCCGGTCGCGGCGCCGGACATCGCCGTGAGCAGCACCCGGCCCAGGTTCTGGAAGCTGGCCACGCTGGCCAGGGCCAGCGCCGCCTGATCGGCGAACAGCGCGAGCAGGGCCATGTCCTGCTCAGCGCCGGGACGCCGGGTGTCCCGGTCGAGCAGGCTGATCACGCCCAGCATGCGCTGCGGGGTCTCCACCGGCACGGCCAGCATGGCCTGCGGGACGTAACCGGTCTTCTCGGCGGCCGGCCGGGAGAAGCGTGGATCGCCGCCCAGATCGCTGACCGCGATCGGCTGGCCGGACTGCACCACCCAGCCGGCGATGCCCTGCGAGGCCGGGATGCGCATGCCGCTGACGTCGTCCGCGCCGCGGCCGGCCGCGGTCGTGTAGACGAGCTCGGATTCGTCGTCGCTGAGCAGGGCCAGTGAGCAGGCGGCCGCACCGAACAGCTGCCGCGCGGTCTCGGTCAGCGCCCGCAGCAGTTCGTCAGTACCGGCCGGGCGGATCGCCGGTCCCAGCGCGGTGGCCAGGGATCCGATCTCCCGCAGCAGACCGTCCGGGCTCACTGCACCGTGCTGGTCACCCGCTCCGGCCATGACCAATGCTCCTCACGATGACTCCAGCGGGGTCCACCCCGGCGGTAGCGGCACCGGCCGGGGGGTCCGGGCCATCCGTGCCCCGGCCAGGACCAGCAGCGCGGAACTCGGGCGGTCGGCCTGCACCGCGGACAGGAAGGCCTCGCCATCAATCCGCACCAGCCAGGACTCCTGGCTGGTGATGACGGTGGCGGTGCGGGGGATGCCGTGCAGCAGGCCGAGTTCCCCGACGTAGCCGGGTGCCGTCACCGGGGGCAGCAGGCGTGGCCGACCATCCTCGCCAGTGGACTGGATCGCCAGTTCGCCGCGGGCCAGGACGTACAGTGCATCGGCCGGATCGCCTTCCCGGATGACGACGTCCCCGGCGGGGAGGATGGCCCGCCCGCACGCGGCCGCCAGCCGTTCGAGAGTGCTGCGCTCCGCGCCGGCCAGCAGGTCGAGCTGGGACAGCAGGTCCACGACGGGACGCAGCTGTTTGGCGACGGCGGCCGAGGTCCGGTCGGCCCGGAGCAGCGTGGGCATCCCGAACAGGGCGATCACCGGGACTCCGGCTCCGACGACGATCAGCGCGACCGTGATCGTTGCGTGCGCCAGCAGGATGCCCATGAGCAGGCTGGCCAGCAGGATGGCCCCCAGGGCCAGAGTGTCGAAGACTCCCAGTACCCGGCTGAGAACGTCACCGGGCAGGTCGCGCTGCAGGCTGGTGATGGCCAGCACGTCCACGATGACCATGCCCACCCCCGACAGGACCTGCAGGACGGCGGCCAGGGCGGGCGAGTGCACCGGCACCGTGAGCAGGAACGGAAGCGCCTGCAGGCAGATGCTGCCCATGATGACCGGGGCCAGCCGGCCCGCGCCGCTCAGCTTGTTGGCCAGGGCCACACCCAGCACGCCGCCGAGCGCCGACCCGGCCAGCAGGTAGCTGTAGCCGTTGGGCCCGGTGCCCAGGTGCTCCGACAGGGGCACGTACAGGACGGTGCTGGCCCCGTACACCGCGGTGTCGAGGGAGGCGAGCAGGATGATGGCCAGCGCGACCGGCTGCGAGACGAGCGCCTTCAGGCCGGTGGTGAACTGCTGCCAGGCATTGCCGTCCTCGGCGCCGCTGCCCTTCGACCGGACCTTGAGCCGCGCCACGATGACCGCGGCCACCGCGAAGCTGGCCGCGTTGATCGCGACCCCGATGACCGGACGGCCAGTCAGCAGCAGCAGGCCGCCGATGCCGGGGCCCACCACCACGACCAGGTTCTCCAGGCCGGCGAAGATCGAGTTGGCGGCGGTGAGGTCCCGCTCGCCGACGATCTCGGGGGTCAGCGCGCCCGCGGCGGGCCGGTAGGGAGACAGGGCAATCGACGACAGGGCGATGATGACCAGGAGGTAGGCGATCGGCGCGCTGGTCCCGACGGCCACGGCCATACCCGTCATCAGAACCGCACTGAGCAGCGCCGACACGATCATCACGGTGGTCCGCTGGTAGCGGTCGGCGATCACGCCGGCGTAGCTGGCCAGCAGAAGGTTCGGGCCCCAGCGGCAGATGCCGGCCACGGCCAGCCACTGCGTGGAGTGAGTCCGGTCGAAGATGTAGACCGAGAGCACCACGGCGTAGGACCAGCTGCCGATCTGGTCGATCAGGAACGAAACGACCAGGAGCCGGAGATCACGAGAACGCAGGGCGTCCCGGTACCGGCCACTGCGGGCCGCCCTCACGACGGCGGCAGACTCGGCCGGTTGGGGTGGCGGCCCGAACGGGTCACCGGTTTCCTCCGGCGTCCCCGTCGTCTCCGTCATTGGGCCACCCGCGCCGGAGATGACGGGGCCGCAGAGGACCGGGCCTCGATCCGGGCCGCCCGGTCGGCCAGCGGCCGGCAGCGCAGCCGGTCAGCGATCTCGCGCACCTCCCCGATCGCGTCCGCGGCACTGTCCGCATCACCCCGCCCGATCAGATACTCGGCCTGATCGAGTAGGCCGTGGGCCAGGTGGTACGGCGTGCTCTTCTCCCGTAGCAGCGCCACCACCTGGGTGAACGAGGAGGTCACGTCGTTGCCGTCGCTGGCCGCCAGGCGGACGCGGGCGAGATCGCGCTCGGCTTGCAGCATCGGCGCCAGGTAGCCGGGCGGCTGGGCGCCCAGGATGTCGAGCAGCTCGCTGACGGCGGCCGCATCCTTCAGCTCGTGCGCCGACCGGACCGCGAGCGGCCAGGCCCAGCGAACCATGTCCGCGCTGATGCCGAGCACGTCGACGAAATCCAGAATGCGCCGGGCCTGGCGGAGGGATTCGGCGACTTCCCCCCGGGCGGCGGCGGTGAAGCCCGCGGCCAGGAAGACCGCGGCCTTGTCCTGGGGGTCGTCAGTCGCGGGCAGGTCGGTGAGCGTGCTCAGGATGCGATCGGCGGTGTCCACGTCGCCCTGGATTCCGGCCAGCTGGCCCTGGAAACAGGACAGCATCTCCACGTCGGCCAGCCCGTCGTCGTCCACCGCCTGCTGCAGGGCACGGCCGGCGGCGTCCCAGTCACCGATCATCAGCCAGGCGCCGATCAGGTTGGCAATGGCGAAGGTCAGCATGTTCCGGCTGCCGGCCCGGCGCAGACAGTCGGCCGCCTGCTGCGCGGCTTCGGCGCCCGCGGCGGGATCGGTGGCCGTCAGCGCGTCGGACAGGTTGAGCAGGGCCCGGCCCTGGCTGACCATGTCCGACGTCTGCGCTGAGAGCAGCGCCGCCTCCCGGAAATACGCCGCCGCCTGCGGGCGCCGGCCTACCGTGCCGTGGAAGATGCCGCGGTGGGTGAACAGGCCGATCAGCTGGCGGCCGCTGACGCCGAGGGCCTGGCCCAGGTACAGGGCCTCGGTGGTGAGCTGATCGCCTTCGGGCGAGCCCGCGTACGCTTCCAGGCCGCCCAGGGCGAGCAGCGCTTCCACCGTGTCACCGTCGGGGTCGTCGCGGAGCACGGCCAGGGCCGAGTTGAGCTCCTCTCGCGCCTTGGCGAAGGATCCGCGGTACCGCAGCGCGTTCCCCGCGGCGACCTGGGCCCGGGCGGCCGACCGGGGATCGCCGTGCCGCAGATGATGCTCGCGGGCCAGCCGGCTGTACTCGGCGGCCGCATCCCAGTCGGACGCCTCGGTCGCGCTGTTGGCCGCCTTCTCCCACAGCCTTCCGGCGTCGGGCTCACCCGTCTGCAGGTCGTCCGGATGGTCGTGGATCAGCTGAGCGGCGGCGGCGTACGCGGTGGCGCCGCGGGCCAGGGCCCCGGTGCGGTCGGCCCGCTCGGCCGCCCGGATGAGGGCGCTGACGGCATCGCGCCGGATCTGGGGCGTGTCCGGGTCGTCGGGCAGGGCCTTGATGGCATCCAGGAAGTGGCGGGCGATGACGCCGGCGACTTCCTCACCCTGGCCGGAGAAGGTGGCTCGCAGATGTGCGGCCACCGCCAGGTGCCGGGTCTTGCGGTCCCGGCGGGACAGGGTGTCGTAGGCCACCTGCCTGAGCATCTGCTGAGCGAACTGGTAGCTGCCCCGTTCCGGGGACAGCGGATCCGCCGACACCACCAGGACCTCGCGGCGCAGCAACTCGGCCAAGCCGACCCGGACCGTCGGCTCGTCCTGCTCTGACACCGCGATCAGGGCCTCGGCCGGGAAACTGGCCCCGAGCACGGCCGCGTCGGCCGCCAGCCTGCGGGAATCGGGCGGCAGGGCGTCCAGCCGGGCGGCCAGCAGGGCGTGCAGGCTGTCCGGGACCGACAGGTCACCGATGTCGCCGGTCAGCCGGTACACCCCGCCTGCGGGCTGCACGATGTCCCGGTCGATCAGCGCGCGGATCGTCTCCACCGCGAACAGCGGGATGCCCTGGGCGTGCCCGGTGACCGCGGCCCGCGCCGCGGTCGGCATACCGGGGACGAGCGCGTCCACCAGACCGTCCATCGACACCGCGTCGAGGGGGTCCAGCGTCAGGGTCGTCCGGTTCCGGCCCGCGCCGAGCGTGGGCCGCCCCTGGCCCAGTTCCGGCCGGGCGAACACCAGCAGGAAGACCGGCAGGTCACGAACCCAGTCCACGAGATGGTCCAGGAAGTCCAGCAGCCCCGTGTCGGCGTACTGGGCGTCCTCGACCAGCAGCACGACCGGGCCCGACGCGGCCAGCCGCTCGATGAACAGCCGCCAGCCCGCGAACAGTTCCTCCCGGCCCAGGGTCAGCCCGTCGTCACCGGCCACGTCCACACCCAGCAGGCGCCCCAGCCGGGCCCCGACGTAGCCCCGCTCACCCGGATCGGGCAGGAACCGGTCCAGCCCGGCGGCCAGCTTCTCCGCGGCGACCTCGGCCGGGTCCTCCTCGGCGATGCCGAGCCGCTGCCGGACGATCCCGGCCAGGGCCCAGAACGCGACCCCCTCCCCGTAGGAGAGGCAGCGGCCCCGGTGCCACCAGACGTCGGCGGCCAGCCCGTCGATGTACTTCTCGAACTCCCAGCCCAGCCGGGATTTGCCCACCCCGGCCGGACCCGCGACCAGGACCAGCCGGGGCGTCCGGCGTTCCGCGGTGGCGTGGAAGAGTTCCCGTATCGTCCGCAGCTCGGCGTCCCGGCCGGTCAGCGGGGCTTCCAGGCCGTCGAACCGCTGGGTGCCACCTACTCCGGCCAGCACCCGGGTCGCCCGCCACAGCGGCTCCGGCCCGCTCTTGCCCTTCAGCTGATGCGACCCCGCGTCGCGGAAGTCCACCGCCCGGCCGGCCAGCCGCTGGGTCGCCCCGTCGACCAGGATCTGCCCGGGCTCGGCCGTGGCCTGGACCCGGGCGGCGGTGTTGACCGCGTCGCCGGCCACCATGCCCTCACCGACCGCGCCGAGGGTGACGGCGACCTCCCCGGTAACGATCCCGGCCCGGGCGGCCAGGCCGGGGATGGCCGCGGTCGCGCCCAGATCGGTTACCGCGCCCACCAGATCCAGCCCGGCGCGCACGGCCCGCTCCGCGTCGCCTTCGGTCGCCACCGGTGTCCCCCACACGGCCATGACCGCGTCGCCGATGAACTTCTCCACCACGCCGCCGTAGCGGGACACGATCGTCCGGGCCACCGCGAAATAGCGCGACAGCAGTTCCCTGACCTCTTCGGAATCACGCGCCTGGGACAGCGGCGTGAACCCGACCAGGTCACAGAACAACACCGAACAGACCCGGCGCTGCGCGACGGGTCCCGGGATGCCGGGGCTTGCGGACGCCACGGCCGGGCTGGTGGTCCCGGCCGGCGCCGGATCGGCCAGGGCAGTACCGCAGGCACGGCAGAAACGCTTACCGGCCACGGCCGGTTCACCGCATGACGGGCACCCCACCAGGGCCGTACCACAATCACCACAAAATCTGTCGTCCGCCCCCAGCGACGCACCGCAATGTGCGCACGTCACCACAGCAGAACTATACGATCAAAACCATCGGTCAGCTATGCATGTAAACCAGTCATAACCTGGCGAAACCCCCCATAGGGGGCACCTCAGGGGCGGGCCGCCCCACGGCCCGCGAGCCGGGGAGGGTAGAACGGGTGCGTGCCCGAACTACCCGAGGTCGAGACCGCCCGGCGGCTGATCGCCGACCGGGCGCTGCACCGGCGCATCGTCGCGGTCGACGACGCCGACACGAACGCAAGCCGCCCGCACTCGCCCGGGGATCTGCACGGCACGGTGGGCGGCCGGTCGAGCTGGTGGTGCTCGCGCGAACAGGCAGCGTGGCCCGATGCGGCCTGAACCAGAAAACCCCGGCCAGGAGAACTCCGCGCTCTGGGACCCTGAGCCCGGGTTCCTGAACACGGCCAGCTACGGCCTGCCGCCCCGCCCGGCGTTCGCGGCGGTCCAGGCCATGCTGGACGAGTGGCGGACCGGCCGGACCAGCTGGGAGCCGTGGGACCGCAGCGTGGACCAGTCCCGGGAGCGCTTCGCCCGGCTGGTCAGCGTGCCCGCGGCCGATGTCGCCATCGGGGCCACCGTCTCCGAGCTGCTGGGCTCGGTCGCGACGGTCCTGACCGCCGGGGCCCGGGTCGTGGTGCCGGAGGGCGAGTTCAGCTCCAACCTGTTCCCCTGGCTGGTCCGGGCCGCCCACGGGGTGGAAGTCGTTCCGGTGCCGCTGGACCGGCTGGCCGGGGCCATCGACGGCCGGACCACGCTGGTGGCATTCAGCCTGGTCCAGTCGGCGTCCGGCCAGCTGGCGCCGGCCGCCGAGATCACCGCGGCCGCCCGCCAGCACGGGGCGCTGGTGGTGGCGGACGCGACCCAGGCCTGCGGCTGGCTGCCGGTCGACGCCACCGCCTTCGACGCCCTGGTCGCCCACGCCTACAAGTGGCTGATGTCGCCGCGGGGATCGTCGTTCCTTTACGTGCGCCCGGACCTGCGGGAGCGGATGCAGCCGCGGTCCGCGGGCTGGTACGCCGGGGACGACCGGGCCAGCAGCTACTACGGGCCGCCCATGGACCTGGCCAGCGGCGCCCGGCGCTTCGACACCTCGCCGGCCTGGGTGTCGTGGGTCGGCACCGCGCCCGCGCTGGAGGTGATCGAGCAGATCGGAGTCCCGGTGATCCACGAGCACGACGTCCGGCTGGCCAACCGGCTCCGGGCCGGGCTGGGCCTGCCGCCCGGCGACAGCGCGATCGTCTCGGCGGACATCCCGGGCGCCGAAGCCAAACTGGCCCGGGCCGGTATCCGGGCCAGCGCCCGGGCGGGCCGGACCCGGCTGGCCTGCCACATCTACACCACCGAGCAGGACGTGGATGCGGCCCTGGACGCCCTGGGAGATGAGACCGCGCTGGGTGGGCCGCGATGCTTAGCCCGTTCTTCCTGGAGGGCGCCGGGGTCCGGCTGGAG
The DNA here is from genome assembly GCA_036521155.1 of Streptosporangiaceae bacterium. Classification (GTDB taxonomy): domain Bacteria; phylum Actinomycetota; class Actinomycetes; order Streptosporangiales; family Streptosporangiaceae; genus Bog-532. The sequence continues at coordinate 9,266 of DATDIH010000031.1, read as the reverse complement.
CCGCTGGGCCTGGGCCACACCGACGGGCTGGCCGAGGCGGCGTCCGGGGCCCGGGACAGCTTCGGTTACACCTGGGTGCCGGACGGCCGGGACGATGCCGAACGCTACGTGCAGGCCGCCCTGGCCGACCGGGACGCGGGCCGCAGCGTGCCGTTCGCGGTCCGCCGCCGGCTGGGCCACCGCATCGTCGGCTGCACCCGGTTCCTCGACCTGGAGGTGTTCCGCTGGCCGCCACCGTGGCCGCCCGGGGTCGGCCGGGGGCCGGTGCCCACCGACGGGCAGCCGCCGGTGGTGGCCGAGATCGGCAGCACCTGGCTGGCGCCCGCGGCCCAGCGCACCGGGATCAACGCCGAGTGCAAGCTGCTGATGCTGCGGCACGCGTTCGACGTGTGGAACGTGCTCCGGGTCACGCTCAAGACCGACGCCCGCAACCAGGCCTCGCGCGCGGCCATCGAGCGGCTCGGCGCCACCTTCGAGGGTGTCCGGCGCGCGCACAGCCCGGCCTCGGACGGCAGCATCCGGGACACCGCCTACTACTCGATCCTGCGCCCGGAGTGGCCCGTGGTGTGCGACCGCCTGCAGCGCGAGGTCCGCGAGCGGGTCCCCTGACGCGGTCAACCCTTGATCTTGGCCAGGGCCTGATCAGCGGTGACGCAGCCCGCCGTGGTGAGTTCCAGGTTGGCCAGGGACGCCTCGTGCGTAGCCTGGTCGGCGGCGGTCACGCAGTCGCTGATCACGTAGACGGTCAGGCCAAGGTCGGTGCCGTGCCGGGCCGTCTGCTCGACGGTCAGGTTGGTGGCCACACCGGTGATGAACACCGTGCTGAGCGAGCGGTCCAGCAGCCAGCGCACCACGTCGTTGCCGGCCAGCCCGGACAGCTTCTGGTTGTCGGACACGTGCGCGTCCTGAGCCAGGCCGGCCATTTCCGGGATGATCTGGGCCCCGGCCGCGTCCGGGCGGAACGATTCCTGCGCGTCGCCCACCGAGCGCATGAAGGCCGTGTTGCGGACCAGGGAGCTGCCTTTTTCCGGCACCGTGAACCGGGTGAACACCAGCTGGGCCCCGGCGTCGCGGGCGGCGGCGTGGAACTCGGCGGCGCGGCCGATCACGCCGCTGCGCGCCACCGGCTCGGCGAGCATCCCGCCGAAGAACCCTTCCGGCTTGATCACGTTGACCTGCCAGTGCAGCGCGAGAACCGCGGCGCCCTGGAGAGCGACGCTGGGGAGAGCGGCGCCCTGAAGACCTGGAGCAGTCATAGGTGCGATCTTCCCCGACGGCAGGGTCCGAAATCGGGATTTCCGTCGGACTCGCGGTAATGACGGTGGCGCCTGGTAGCAATGAAGGCATGGCCGAAGCAACCGACACCCAGCTCCGGGCCGACGCCGAGCAGGCCCTGCAGGCGCTGGCCGGCCCGGCCGCCCGGCTGCGCGAGGACCAGTGGACCGCGATCAGCGCGCTGGTCCAGGGGCGCCGGGCGCTGGTCGTGCAGCGCACCGGCTGGGGCAAGTCGGCGGTGTACTTTCTGGCCACCGCGCTGCTGCGGGCCCGCGGGGCCGGGCCCACGGTGATCGTCTCGCCCTTGCTGGCGCTGATGCGCAACCAGATCGAGGCCGCGGGCCGGGCCGGGATCCGGGCCCGGACGATCAACTCGGCCAACCCGGACGACTGGGAGCAGACCTACGCCGAGATCGGGACCGGCGCGGTGGACGTGCTGCTGGTCAGCCCGGAGCGGCTGAACAACCCGTCCTTCCGGGACCGGGTGCTGCCGCAGCTGGCGGCCACGGCCGGGATGCTGGTCATCGACGAGGCGCACTGCATCTCCGACTGGGGCCACGACTTCCGGCCCGACTACCGGCGGCTGCGTACCGTGCTGGGCACGCTGCCGGCCGGCGTCCCGGTGCTGGCCACCACGGCCACGGCCAATGCCCGGGTGACCAGGGACGTGGCCGAGCAGCTCGGGACCGGGACCCAGGACGAGACGCTGGTGCTGCGCGGGCCGCTGGACCGGGAGAGCCTGCACCTGTCCGTGGTCCAGTTGCCCACCGCGCACCAGCGGCTGGCCTGGCTGGCCGAGCACCTGGACGAGCTGCCGGGGTCCGGCATCATCTACACCCTCACCGTGGCCGCCGCCCATGAGACCGCGGCGTTCCTGGCCGACCGGGGCGTGCCGGTGGCCGCCTACAGCGGCCAGGACGACCCGGACCAGCGGATCGCGGCCGAGGATGACCTGCTGTCCAACCGGATCAAGGCCATCGTGGCCACCAGCGCCCTGGGCATGGGGTTCGACAAGCCCGACCTCGGGTTCGTGGTGCACCTGGGCGCGCCCGCCTCCCCGGTGGCCTACTACCAGCAGATCGGCCGGGCCGGCCGCGGCGTGCCCCGGGCCGAGGTGGTGCTGCTGCCGGGCCGGGAGGACCGGGACATCTGGGCCTACTTCGCGTCGCTGGCCTTCCCGCCCGAGCGGGTGGTCCGCGACACCCTGGCCGTGCTGGACGACACCGAGCGGCCGCTGTCGCCGGGCGCGCTGGAGACCCGGGTCGACCTGAGCCGCGGCCGGCTGGAGATGATGCTCAAGGTGCTCGACGTGGACGGCGCGGTGCACCGGGTCAGCGGCGGCTGGCAGTCCACCGGCCAGCCCTGGCAGTACGACGCCGAGCGCTATGAGCGGGTGGCGGCCGAACGGGGCCGCGAGCAGCAGGCCATGCTGGCCTACGCCGCCGCCACCGGGTGCCGGCTGGAATTTCTCCGCCGCGAGCTGGACGACCCCGCCGCCGGGCCCTGCGGGCGCTGCGACAACTGCACCGGCCGGCCCTGGACGTCCGCGGTGACCGAGGACGGGGCGGCCAACGCCCGGGAGCGGCTGCTGCGCCCGGGTGTGACCGTGGCCCCGCGCAAGATGTGGCCGACCGGCATGAAGGACCTCGGGGTGGCCGCGTCCGGCAAGATCCCGCCGGACCTGATCGCCGACCCGGGCCGGGCCCTGGGCCGCCTGACCGACACGGGCTGGGGCCCCCGGCTGCGGGCGCTGCTGGCCGACGGCGCCCCCGACGAGCCGGCCGGCACCGATCTGACCGGGGCGCTGATCAAGGTGCTGGCCGCCTGGGACTGGCCGGACCGGCCGGTGGCGGTGGTGACCCTGCCCTCCAATTCCCGGCCGCTGCTGGTCGAGAGCCTGGGTAAGGCCCTGGCCGACATCGGCCGGCTGCCCTACCTGGGCTCGCTGGCCTACTCGGGCGGCGGTCCCGGGCCACGGCGGCACAACAGCGCGCAGCGGCTGCGCACGGTGTGGGGGGCCCTCACCGTGCCGGAGCCGCTGGGCCCGGCCGTGGCCGCCGCGGGCGGCCCGGTGCTGCTCATCGACGACCGCATCGAGTCCGGCTGGACCATGACGGTCGCGGCCCGGCTGCTCCGCCAGGCCGGGGCGCCGGCGGTGCTGCCGCTGGTGCTGGCCGTCACCACCGGCTGAGGCCGCGAGCCGGGCCCGGCGACCCGCCCGGCCCGCAGCCGGTGATCAGCGGTGCCCGGCCACCACGTGCGGCACGTACAGCTCCTCCAGCTGGGTGATCTCCTCGTCGCTCAGCTCCACCTGCTCGGCGGCGATCGCGTCCTCCAGGTGGCTGAGCTTGGTCGCGCCCACGATCGGCGCGGTCACGCCGGGCCGGTGCAGCAGCCAGGCCAGCGCGACCTGGGCCGGTGGCAGACCGCGCCGCTGGGCCACCGCACGAACCCGGTCGACCAGGTCGAAGTCGGCTTCGACGTAGAGGTTGTCGATGAACGGGTCGGACCCCGAGCGGGTGGTGTGCTGCTGCCCGTCCCGGGTCCGGCTCCCGGCCAGCAGGCCGCGGGCCAGCGGGCTCCACGGGATGACCCCCACGCCCTGGTCGATGCACTGCGGGATCATCTCCCGCTCCTCCTCCCGGTAGAGGAGGTTGTAGTGGTTCTGCATGGACACGAACGGGGTCCAGCCGTTGCGCTCGGCGACCCGCTGGGCCTTGGCGAACTGCCAGGCGAACATGCTGCTGGCGCCGATGTAGCGGGCCTTCCCGGCCTTGACCACGTCGTGCAGGGCCTCCATGGTCTCCTCGATCGGCGTGCTGTAGTCCCAGCGGTGGATCTGGTACAGGTCCACGTAGTCCAGGTCCAGCCGCCGCAGCGAGTTGTCGATCCCGGCCATGACGTGCTTGCGCGACAGGCCGTGCGTGTTCTCGTTCCGGCCCGGCTTGTCGCTGCCCGGTCCGACCGGGTTGAACACCTTGGTCGCGATGACCACCTCGTCCCGGCTGAACAGCTTGCCCAGCAACCGGCCGGTGGCCACCTCGCTGGCCCCGGCCGAGTAGACGTCGGCGGTGTCGTAGAAGGTCACGCCGGCGTCGGCGGCGGCCCGCACGATCGGCTCGGCGTCGTCCTCGTTCAGGGCCCAGGCCCGGTCGCTGTCGTTGCCGTAGCTCATCATCCCCAGGCAGATTCGCGACACCCGGAGCCCGGTGGAACCGAGATTGACGTACTTCACGTGCTCTCCAATCAGGGGTTTTGGGTGGGGACCGCGACGATGCGGCGGACGGCTTCGGCCACGAACTGCTCGTGCCGCTCCAGCGTGGCCGCGTCCGGTTCCTCGCCGAAGATGATCCGGACCAGCTGCGGCAGCACGTGCCAGTAGTTGGCCACGCCGAGGATCACGACCAGCAGGTGCCGCGGATCCAGGTCCGGGTCGATGGTCCCGGCCTGCTGCTGCTCGGCGATGGAGGCCAGCTTGTCCTGGTAGTGCTGGCGGCGATGCTCGACCGTGGAGCCGTGCGGCGCGCCGAACTCCAGGCCCTCCCACAGCGACAGGCGCAGGAACTCCGGGTGGGCGGCGAAGTAGCGGAACAGCCCGGCCGCGTAGTCGTCCATGTCCCGGGACTGGGGCAGGAACTGCTCACCGCGCTCGTCCAGGAAGCGGTCCAGCACCCGCTGCAGCAGTTCGTCCTTGGTGCCGAAGTACCGGTAGATCGACTCCTTGTTGGCCCGGGCCTTCTCCGCGATGCGGTCCACCCGGGCCCCGGCGTTGCCGTGGGCGGCGAACTCCTCGACCGCGGCGTCGAAGATCCGCTGCCGGGTACCCTCCGGGTCCGTCGCCACCGCTGTCCCTTCGGTACGGATGCCCTTCCGTCCTGGTCAGCCTAGTCACGAACCTTCCAACTATCTAGTTTGACTATCTAGTTGAGACGGGCATTTTCGTGGGCTGCCGCCGGTTGTGAGCAAGGAGGCCCGGCGAACGAAGGGATGTGGCAGTGGCTCAGCAGCAGGCGCCCCGCCCGCAGGCGGCGGCGACCCTGTCTCCGGCGCTGGTCCGGCTGATGGCCATCACGTGCGCGGTCACGGTGGCCAACCTGTACTACGCGCAGCCGCTGCTGCACTCCATCGGCGGCGCGCTGCACGTGTCCCAGGCCGTGGCGTCGCTGCTGGTCACCGCGGCTCAGCTGGGCTACGCGGCCGGCCTGCTGCTGGTCGTGCCGATCGGTGACATCACCCGGCGGCGGCCGCTGCTGACCGGGTTGCTGGCCGTGGACACGCTGGCCCTGGTGGCCAGCGCCGCGGCCCCGGACCTGCAGGTGCTGGGCGCGCTGGCCGTGATCATCGGCGTGACCTCGGTGGTGGTGCAGATGCTGGTCCCGTACGCGGCCACGCTGGCCCCGGACGCCCAGCGCAGCCGGGTGATCGGCACGCTGATGAGCGGCCTGCTGATCGGTATCCTGCTGTCCCGCACGTTCTCCGGCGTCATCGCGGCCGTGGCCGGCTGGCGGGTGGTGTACGGCGCCGCGGCCGGGGCGATGGCCCTGACCACGATCGCGCTGCGGCTGACCCTGCCCGACCACCCGCGCGAGCTGGCGGTCAGCTACCGCGAGCAGATGCGCGGCGTGCTGGCCGTGGCCCGGTCCGAGCCGGTGCTGCGCTGGCGCTCGGTCATCGGCGCCTGCGGGTTCGCGGCGTTCGGCTGCTTCTGGACCACGGCCACGTTCCTGCTGTCCGGGCCGCAGTACGGCTTCTCCCAGCTCGGCATCGGGCTGTTCGCCCTGGTCGGGGCGGCCGGGGCGGCGACCGCCGCGTTCGGCGGCCGGCTCCTGGACCGGCGGCGGGACCTGCGCTGGGCCGTCGCCGGGATCCCGCTGGCGCTGACCGTGGTGTCGTTCCTTTTTATCGGGCTGGGCGGCGCGCACCTGGGCGCCTGGAGCCTGGTCCTGCTCATCATCGGCGTGCTGCTGATGGACGCCTGCGTGCAGGCCTCGCACGTGATCAACCAGAGCGTGATCTACGACCTGCTGCCGGAGGCCCGGTCCCGGCTCACCACCGTGTACATGACCACGTACTTCATCGGCGGCGCGGTGGGATCGGCGGCGGGCTCGCAGGCCTACGCGCACGGTGGCTGGGCCGCCGCGTCGGCCACGGCCGCGGCGTTCCCCGTGCTCGGCCTGCTGGCCTGGCTGGCCGGGCGGCCGCACGAGCGGGCCCGGTCAGGCCGGCAGGCCGGCGCTCAGGCCGACGTGAGCAGGGCCGCCACCGCGTCCAGGGCCCCCGGGACCAGCGCGTAGTAGGCCCACACCCCGCGCTTGTCGCGGGTCAGGATGCCCGCGTCGATCAGCACCTTCAGGTGATGGGAGATCGTGGGCTGGGTCAGCCCCAGCGGTTCGGTCAGCTCACAGACGCAGGCCTCGCCACCCTCGTGGGCGGCGACCATCGAGACCAGCCGCAACCGGGTCGGGTCGGCCAGCGCCTTGAGCAGGGTGGCCAGGCTGGCGGCCTGCGGCGCGGACAGCGGTTCCTTCAGCAGCGGCGCGTCCCGGCACTTCTCCGCGGCCGTGGGCGGCTGCAGGGCAATACTCACCTGCCCAGTATGCGCCGGTCAGGCCACGAAGGGAGGGGCTCCGGACTCACTGACCATGGCGCGCCCGGCCGCTTCCCAGCCCTGCATGCCGTCGGAGACGTTGGTCACGTCCCAGCCGTTGGCCCCCAGCACCTGGGTCGCGCGGGCCGACCGGCTGCCCGCGCGGCAGATCACGTACACCGGCTGGTCCTTGGGCACCTGGTCGGCCTGGCCGCCCAGCTGGCCCAGCGCGATGTGCACGGCCCCCGGCGCGTGCCCGGCGGTCCATTCGTCGTCCTCGCGGACGTCCAGCAGGTAGCCGTCGGCCGGCACGCCCGACGCGGGAACTTGGTTCATCCTCGCTCCTCCCCTAGCAGGTCGCTGACCTACCGTAGCGTCAGCGCCCGGGGGCGGCGAACCAGCTCGCGCCCGGGCCGCCGATCAGGTAGCGGTCGGCCACGTGGTTGAGCACCCGCCGGGCCTGCCGGAACCGGTCCGCGACCTCGCCGACCACGGTCAGCCCGCTGGTCCGCACCGGGGCCAGGGCCAGCGCGGAGCGGTACCACCGGGAGCCCAGGTCCTCCATCAGCTCCAGGTCGGGGACACCCGCCAGCCGTTCCCGCTCGCTGGCCGGCACCTGGGTCGCCCGCAGCAGCCGGGCCACGTTGACCGGGCTGAAGGCCTGGCCCGCCACGTAGTCGGGGAACACCCCGGACAGGAACAGCGCCACGTCGCCCAGCCGCCGGTAGACGCCGGGCCGGGACTCCTCCGGCACCGCGTCCAGCATGCCGGCCAGCCGGACCGGGTCCAGCTCACTGAACCGCCGGGTCCGGGCCCGGCCGCCCACGGTGACCCGGTAGCGGCCGCTGGTCACCCGGGTGAACGAGGTCAGCAGCTCGGCCAGGAACAACCGCCGCGCCGCCGAGTTCAGGAAATCCCTCAGTTCCGGGGCGTCGAACACCGGCACCTTCTGCCGCGCCGCCGCCCGTTCGGCCACGTACCGGACTTCGGCCAGGTCGGCGGTTGCCCGGTGCACGGCCGTCGCGAAGGCCAGGAACGGCGAGGCGATGACCGCCTCCCGGGCCGCCAGCGACTCGGCGCCGAAGATCGCCTCGAACACCCGCGGGTCGGCCAGCACCCGCTCCAGCGCGTCCGGGTTACGCCGGAGCCGGGCGGCGTCGGCTTCCGGCAGGCCGGTGGCCGCGCTGATCAGCCGCAGGTCTGGTTCGGTGACATGCTCCGCGTACCCGTCCCCGACCGAAACGCCGTCCATAAACAAACGCTACGTCGCGCCCGCCCAGGCGGGAAGTAGGGGGAGCATTCGCACCCTGCACTGCGTCACTGCATTACTGCAATACTGCTTGGTGCTTGAACTGGTGGGTGCCCGCCGGGGGCGGAGGGAGCCGGGGAAAGATGGGAGCATAAGCCAGCAGCGAAGGAGACGGCACGCATGCGGATGCGGACACTCGGCGGCACCGGCATCAAGGTCAGCCCGTACTGCCTGGGCGCGATGATGTTCGGCGCCTGGGGCAACACCGACCACGACGACAGCGTGCGGATCATCCACGCCGCGCTGGACGCCGGCATCAACTTCGTCGACACCGCCGACGTCTACTCCCACGGTGAGTCCGAGGAGATCGTCGGCAAGGCCCTGCGGGGGCGGCGGGACGACGTGGTGCTGGCCACCAAGGCCCACAGCAGCATGGGCGACGACCCCAACATGCGCGGCAACTCGCGCCGCTGGATCGTGCGCGAGGTGGACAACAGCCTGCGGCGGCTGCAGACCGACTACATCGACCTGTACCAGATGCACCGGCCCGACCCCGACACCGACGTTGACGAGACCCTGTCCGCCCTGTCCGACCTGGTGCGGGCGGGCAAGGTCCGGGCCATCGGCTCGTCCACGTTCCCGGCCGAACAGATCGTGGAGGCCCAGTGGGTCGCCGAACGCCGCGGTCACGAGCGGTTCCGCAGTGAGCAGCCGCCCTACTCGATCTTCGCCCGCGGCGTCGAGGCAGCGGTGCTGCCGGCCTGTGCCCGCTACGGGATGGGCGCGATCACCTGGAGTCCGCTGGCCGGCGGCTGGCTGACCGGCAAGTTCCGCAAGGATTCCGACATCGACATGAACGCCGGCCGGGCTCAGCGGATCCCGCGCCGGTTCGACCCGTCGCTGCCCGGCAACGCCCGCAAGCTGGAGCTGGTCGAGGAGCTGGTCAAGGTGGCCGCCGACGCCGGCACCTCCCTGACCCACCTGGCCATCGCCTTCGTGGTGGCCCACCCGGCGGTGACCGCGGCCATCATCGGCCCCCGGACCATGGACCAGCTGGAAGACCTGCTGGCCGGCGCCGACGTCTCCCTGGACGACGAAACCCTGGACCGCATCGACGCCATCGTGCCCCCGGGGGTCACCCTGAACGACGCCGAC
>DATDIH010000030.1:0-7939 GCA_036521155.1 Streptosporangiaceae bacterium | reverse complement strand
GGTTACCCGCCGCCGTCCGGGTACGGCTCCCGGCCCGGCTTGGGCCCGCCCGGCCCGCTCCCGCATCCTGCCCAGCGCCCCCAGCCGGGCGCCCGCCCCCAGCCCGGCCCGCGGCCTCAGCCGGGTTCGCGGCCTCAGCCGGGTTCGCGGCCTCAGCACGGTCTACGTCCCCAGCCGGGCGCACGACCGCAGCCGGGCGCACGTCCGCAGGGCGATCCACGACCCCAGCCCGATGGACGTCCCCCGCCCGCGTCGCGCCCGCAGACCGGCCACCGCCCGCCGCCGGGCTACCGGCCTGGATATGGCCCGGCCGAGCCCGGGCACCGCGCCGCCGGTCCCGGTCGCGCCCCGGCCGACCCGGGAGGGCCGCCCGCGGCGGACTACCGCGACCCCGGCTATCCCGGGCCCGGCCCGGCCGCTTATCCGCCGGCGCCGCCGGCCCCTTCCGCCTACCCGGAACCGGACGACCGCGATGAGGGCTATGGGCCGCGTCCGGCCGCGTACCGGTCCTACGACCCCCGGACCCGCTACGACGAGCCCAGCCGCCACGACCGTCAGGCCGGCCCCGAGTCCGACGACGGCTACGGCCGCCACGCCGGGCCGGAGGCCTACTCGCGCCCGGCCGGGCCCGACGGCTATGCCGGCCCGGCCCGGTACCAGCAGGCCGATGAGTACGCCGGTCAGACCGGCGACGGCAATCGGGCCGGCTACGACCGGGACTACCCGGACCGGGCCGATGCCTACGATGGCCGGGCCGATGGTCACGACGACCGGGCCCGCCGGGGCCACGCCTACGACGGCCAGGACGACGGGAACGACGGCTACGGCCAGCGGGACGATCGGGACGGCGGCTACGACGACCGGAACGGCCGGGGCGACGCCTACGGCCGCCGGAACCGCCAGGACGGCGGCTACGACGAGCGGGATGACGCCTACGACGGCCGCGACGGCCGGGCTGACGGCTACGACGACCGGGACCGCCCGGGCGACGCCCACGACGACCGGGACGGCCGGTACGCCCCGGCCGATGACGGTTACCGCTACGCCGAGGCCAGCGAGCCGCCCGCCTACTCCGGGACCCCGGCACCGTCCGGGTACCCGGACGACAGCGCGCCCCCGGCCTACCGGGATCCGGATGAGCCCCGCTACGACCCGCCCGCCTACCGCGAGCCGGACGAGGTGTTCGCCTACCGGGCGCCGCAAGAGCCCGCCGAGCCCGCCCCGGAGCCGGTCCGGGCGTCCGATGCCGCCGCCCCGGCGCCGGAGCCGGTCCGGGCGTCCGAGCCGATCCAGGCGCCGGAACCGCCACGGGTGTCCGAGCCGATCCGGGCCCCGGAACCGCTCCGGGCGTCCGAGCCAGCCGAAGCCACCGCTCCGCCAGACCTGCCGCCGGCCTACCACCCAGGCCCGCCCGACCCGATGGTCGCCGACGCTCCCACCGGTGAGTCCCCGCTCATGGCCGCCCCGGCCTCAGGAACCTCGGCGCCGGTGAACGCCGAGGCGACCCGGGCCGAGCCGGTCCCGGCTGAGCCACTGCCGGCCGAACCGCTGCCGGCCGAGCCGGACCGGCTCGAACCGGCCGATCCAGCCACCCCGGCCGAGCCAGCCGCGTCAGAACTGGACCCGGCCTACGATGCGGCGGCCGATCCCGAGCCGTACGTGGCCCCCGATGACCCCAACACCGGAGCCCAGACCGAACCGTTCCGCGGGCCGTTCGAGCCGCCGCCCGGCAAGGCCACGGTGAGCGACTTCGTGCCGACCAGCCCGGAGGACTCTCCCGAGAGCCCGGAGTCGCCCGCCCCGCGGCCGGCCACACCCACGATCGCCGCCTCGGCCGCGGGCGACGTTGCCGCCCTCCTGAACGGCCGGGCCCTGGATGGCGCCCTGCGCGGGCCGGCCTCGGAGGAGAAGCTCGAGCGGATCAAGGACCTCTACCTCACGGTCGAGGCCATCGGCGACGACAACGTGGGCAAGCACTTCGACGAGCTCATGACCCGCCAGCGTGAGCTGATCTCGGAGTACTTCAAGGAAACCGGTATCGGCAAGGGCCCCCGCGACGGCACCCAGACCGACCAGCCCAGCACCGGCTGAGCCACGGCTGCGGCTGCGCCCGCTCAGTGGTCAGGCCAGTGGGGCCAGTGCGTCCGCCAGCGGGGCGAGAAGGTCGGGCTTGATCCCGTGCGGCAGGTTGACGATGACCAGATCGACCCCGGCCTCCTGGTAGGCCGACGCCAGCGCCACGGCCGGCTCGATGCCCAGGTCCGGGTCGATCCGGACGTTGACCGAGCAGGTGATTTCGCTCGGGTCGCGGCCGATCCGGTCGCAGTGCCCGACCAGCACCTGCTTGAGCTCACGCCAGTCGTCCACGCTCTCGGGCAGCAGGTTCCACTGCTGGGCCCAGCGGGCCGCGGTGCGCAGGGTCCGGGTCCGGCCCCGGCCGCCAATGGTGATCGGGGGATAGGGGCGCTGGCGCGGCTTGGGCTCGCACCGGGCGTCGGTCAGCTTGACGTACCGGCCCGCCAGCGTGGTGGTCTCCAGGCTGAGCAGGCAGGCGATGGCCTCGACGCCTTCGTCGAACCGGTCGAACCGCTCCTTCAGCGGCGGCAGGTCGATGCCGTAGGCGTCACACTCCAGCTGGTTCCAGCCCGCACCCAGCCCCAGTTCCAGCCGGCCGTCGGAGATGATGTCCACGGTCGCGGCCATGTTGGCCAGCACGGCCGGGTGCCGGTAGATCATGCCGGTCACCTGGCAGCCGAGCCGGATCCGCCGGGTGGCCTGGGCCAGCGCGGCCAGCATGGTCCAGCCCTCCAGGTTCGGCCCGGCCATGTCCCCGGTCAGCGGGTAGAAGTGGTCCCAGTTCCAGGCCGACTCAAACAGCGGGATCGTGTCCGCCGCCACCCAGATGTCCCGGATCTGTTCCCAGGTCGTGTGCTCGGGCCGGGTCTTGATCGCGAACCGCATGAGCTGCCCTCCTCGATGATGGGTCCCGGGCCGCCGGGCGGCCGCAAGCATCCTGGCTGACCCTAGTGCTCCGGTGCCCGCCCCGGATTCGCCGGGCCCCGCGCGGTGACTCTCCGCGCCGGCGCATCATGGAATAGTGTCCGGAACCCCGCCCCGCGACGGCCGGCGCATCCCAGGCCAGATCGGCTCAGACCAGCTCGTCCCGGGCCAGCCCATCCGGGGGCAGCACTGCCAGCACTGCTGGGGCGACTGCGCGGGCTGCCTGATCGCGGGCGCGGACAGCTGCATCCACCAGATACCGAAGCTGCCGTGGCGGGCCCGGCTGCGCGCGGCCGGCACCCGCCGATTCTGGCGCCGTGTCCTGTTCGGGCCCCGCTGATGCCGTTCGCGCAGGTCACCATCGTTTGACCGATTTGGTTTACGTGAGTGGCCGGATTTCTCGGTACCAACTTGGCGGCGCGGGCGAATCGGTTGAATCTCGCCTCCCGATCACCCATCGAATGCGCATATGTGGCGATTGCTGTTCCCCTAGGCTCCTGCCCGTTGAGAGGGGGGCCATCTCAAACCAGGGGACACTACGGTGCGTCACAGATTTACCCGTTCCGTGCTGCGGCTGACGGGCCTGGCCGCCGCAGCCAGCGCCGGACTCATCGCGCTCGGTACCGCGGCCAGCGCCTCCGGCCCGGCCAGCCCGGTCATCTCGGCGCTGCCGAACGCCGCCGCCATGGCCGCTGGCCCGCAGGTCTTCACCACCACCTACACCTGCGGCACGTCGGTGCTCAACTCGGCGACGGGCCTGCCCTCTCCGGGTGACGTCACCATCAGCGCCACGCTGACCGTGCCGGCCAGCGTGGTCGAGGGCAAGAGCGTGCCGGTCACCCTGGCCACCCAGGCCGCCTCGCTGCCCGCGGCCGCCGCCCAGGAGTTCCCGGCCGTGAACTCGATCGCTCTGGGCGCGGTCGTCCCGTTGAGCGGCCTGCCCGGGCACGAAGTGGTGCTCAGCGGGTTCAGCGGCCCGGTTGCGGCGCAGGCCACGCAGCTCCCGGCCATCGAAGCCTCAGCGGGTCTGGCGCTGAGCACGGCCGGCGTGACCACCGCCACCACCCCGGCCGAGATCAGCCTGACCCTGAACAAGCCCAGCGGCGATTCGGCCACGGCGCTCAAGTGCAGCGCCAGCCGGACGGCCACCCTGAAGATCAAGGTCACCGCGCCGGCCCCGCCCACCCCGACGCCGCCCGCTGGCCCGGACTACACCTGCGCCTTCAGCACCAACGTGCCCGGCGCTGGCAAGCTGCCGAGTTCTTCCGGCCCGCTGCCGTTCCTGGCCACGGTGACCGGCAAGCACACCACCGGCAGCACCGACGTCGTGTCGCTGGCCCCCAACCTGGGCGGCGAGAACATCGCCAGTGAGCTCGGTGACCTGGGCGGGTCGGGCATCAAGGGCACCGCCTTCGCAGCCAAGGTGCCGGTGACCGGCGCCGGGCACGGCGCCATCCTGGTCACCGGCAGGACCGTCGGCCTGACCAGCAAGGTCCTCACCGGCACCGGCCGCCTCTACCTGGCCAACCCGGGCACGTACCGCCTGCGGGCGCCCGAGGTGTTCACCTTCGCGCTTCTCGGCCCGACCGTGCCCATCTCCGGCCACACCATCGCGGTCACCATCACGATGACCTGCAAGCTGACGTCGGCCGACTCGGTGCTGGCCGCGGTCACCGCCACCGGCCAGCCCGTCCCGGCGTCCGGGAACGGCGGCAGCACCAACGGCAGCGGGACCGCGGCCAACGGCGCGGTGCCCGCCGGCGCGCCGAACACCGGTGGTGGCGCGGCCCCGGGTAGCTCCCTGCCGCTCATCCTCGGTGGTGCCGCCCTGCTGCTGGCGGGCGCCGGCGGGACCGCGCTGGCCCTGCGGCGCCGGCGTTTCAGCCCACCCAGCGTCTGAACATTCGATCAATCAAATGACCGGCTGGTGACGGGAACCCACCCGTCACCAGCCGCGCCACGCATCGAGAAAGGCAGGGTGAACCACCTCGATGGCCACCGAACAGTTCCCGCTGCCCCGGCCCGCGGGCCGGAGCCGGCGCTGGCTCATCGTGGCCCTGGCCGGGTCGCTGATCGCGGCGGCCGGCGCGTTCCTGATCACGCACGCGATGCTGGCCCGCAGCCCCGGCCTGCCCGCGGGCGCGCTGGTCATCCCGGCCAACGTTGGCACGGCCATGCCCGTCCCGGCCGCGCCGCCCACGGCCGCCCCGCTGGCCGCCGCCCAGCCCACCAAGATCGAGATCCCCACCCTCGGGGTGTCGGCCCCCATGACCACGCTGGGCCTGACCGACGGCGGCAGCGTGCAGGTGCCGCCGCTGGATAACCACAACCTGGCCGGCTGGTACAAGGGCAGCGTCACGCCGGGGCAGCGCGGCACCGCGGTCATCCTCGGCCACGTCGACTCCTACACCGGCGAATCGGTGTTCTTCAACATCAAGACCCTGCGCCCCGGCGACCAGATCAAGGTCGTCCGGGCCGACGGCTCCACCGCCGTGTTCGCCGTCGACGGTGTGCAGAAGGTGGTCAAGGCCACCTTCCCGGCCGAGGCCATCTACGCCAACACCAGCTACCCGGGCCTGCGCCTGATCACCTGCGGCGGCCCGTTCGACAAGGCCAAAGGCCAGTACCTGGACAACATCGTCGTCTACTCCCACCTGATCAGCTGAGCCCAAAGACCCCGGCGTCCCTAGCTCACCTGTCTTCATTACTAATCGGTAACTTCCAGCCTTGCTGGATAGCTTGATATCGAGATACTGTAGGTTGAGACTCGAAAACAGGTGATGACGCAGCCGGAGCCGGGCAGCAGTCCCGCCACGAGGACACGTCGGCACGCACCCACGCGAGCACGTAGTCACGTAGCCAGCTCCGGTAACTGGGCGAGGAGGCTCACGACGATGACCGGGAACAGCTTCAATAGCCGCGCGACGCTCACCGTCGGGGACAAGCAGTACGAGATCCACCGGCTGGACGCGGTCGAGGGCGCCGAGCGCCTCCCGTTCAGCCTGAAGATTTTGCTGGAGAACCTGCTTCGCACCGAAGACGGGTCGAACGTGACCGCCGACCACGTGCGCGCGCTCGCGGGCTGGGACCCCAAGGCCGAGCCGGACACCGAGATCCAGTTCTCCCCGGCCCGGGTCATCATGCAGGACCTGACCGGCGTGCCCGCCGTGGTCGACCTGGCCGCCATGCGCGAGGGCATGGCCGCCCTCGGCGGCGACGCGACCAAGATCAACCCGCTGGTCCCGGTCGAGCTGGTCATCGACCACTCGGTGGTGGCCGACTTCTTCGGCGGCCCGGACTCGTTCGGGCGCAACGTGGACCTGGAGTTCGAGCGGAACAAGGAGCGCTTCCAGTTCCTGCGCTGGGGCCAGTCGGCATTCGACGGTTTCAAGGTCGTCCCGCCCGGCACCGGCATCGTGCACCAGGTCAACATCGAGTACCTGGCCCGCGTGGTGATGAGCAAGGACGAGGACGGGACCACCGCCGCCTACCCGGACACCTGCGTGGGCACGGACTCCCACACCACCATGCAGAACGGCCTCGGCATCCTGGGCTGGGGCGTCGGCGGCATCGAGGCCGAGGCGGCCATGCTCGGCCAGCCCATCAGCATGCTGATCCCCAAGGTGGTCGGGTTCCGGCTGACCGGTGAGCTGCCGTCCGGGGCCACCGCCACCGACCTGGTGCTGACCATCACCGAGCAGCTGCGCAAGCACGGCGTGGTCGGCAAGTTCGTCGAGTTCCACGGGGACGGCGTGGCCGCGGTCCCGGTCGCCAACCGGGCCACGATCGGCAACATGAGCCCGGAGTTCGGCTCCACCTGCGCGATCTTCCCGATCGACGACGAGACCCTGACCTACCTGCGGCTGACCGGCCGGTCCGAGGCGCAGATCGCCCTGGTCGAGACCTACGCCAAGGAGCAGGGCCTGTGGCACGACCCCGACCGTGAGCTGGTCTTCTCCGAGGAGCTCGAACTAGACCTGGCCACAGTGGTGCCGTCGATCGCCGGGCCGAAGCGCCCGCAGGACCGGGTCGCGCTGTCCGACGCCAAGACGAGCTTCCGCGACGTGCTGAGCAACTATGTCGCTGACCCGGAGCCCAACGACGGGGTGGCCGACACCTTCCCTGCCTCGGACCCGGTCACCGACGAGCCCGGCGACACCGCCGCCGACGAGGACCCGGGCGAGCCGGCCGCCGACCGGCACCCGCTGCACTCCACGCCGACCAGCGTGACGCTGGAGGACGGCACCGACGTCACCATCGACCACGGTTCGGTGGTGATCGCGGCCATCACCTCCTGCACCAACACGTCGAACCCGTCGGTCATGGTGGGCGCGGCCCTGCTGGCCAAGAAGGCGGTCGAAGCCGGGCTGACCAGCAAGCCCTGGGTCAAGACCACGCTGGCCCCCGGGTCCAAGGTGGTCATGGACTACTACGAGCGGGCCGGCCTGCTGCCCTACCTGGACAAGCTGGGCTTCAACCTGGTCGGGTACGGCTGCACCACCTGCATCGGCAACTCCGGGCCGCTGCCGGAGGCGATCAGCCAGGCGGTCAACGACAGTGACCTGGCCGTGGTCGCGGTGCTGTCCGGCAACCGGAACTTCGAAGGCCGGATCAACCCCGACGTCAAAATGAACTACCTGGCCTCACCGCCGCTGGTGGTGGCGTACGCGCTGACCGGCTCGATGGACACCGATATGGTGAACGACCCGATCGGTACCGGCCGGGACGGCCAGCCGGTGTACCTGCGCGACATCTGGCCCGCGCCCGCCGAGATCGCCGAGGTCGTGCTGGATGCGGTGGCCTCGGAGATGTTCTCCCGGGACTACGCGGACGTGTTCGAGGGCGACGACCGGTGGCGCGGCCTGGACGTGCCGGCCAGCGACACCTTCGCCTGGGACGAGCACTCGACCTACGTGCGCCGCCCGCCCTACTTCGACGG
>DATDIH010000029.1:0-2516 GCA_036521155.1 Streptosporangiaceae bacterium | reverse complement strand
ATCAACCCGGAGCTGTGCGGCCAGCTCAGCGGCCTGGGCCAGGTCGATCCCGGTGAGCGACGGAGTGCTGCCCATAACGGACTCCTTCGTTGGCTCTTTTTTGGCTCATTCTGGGTCACCGGATCCCGCCGGACGGGCCGGGTGTCGCGTCCCCTAGCTTTCCCTGCCGGCCGGTGCCCGCACGCGCCAGGGTGGCACTTTGGTGAGCAACTGGTCCAGTGCCAGTTGCCGGGGGACGGAGGCGAACGCCCGGCTTAGTGCGGCGCAGGCCGGTAGGTGCGGCGGAACTGCTCGTCGCTGACCGGCCAGCGCTCGCCACCGTAGCCCTCGACCACCCAGTCCCCGGCCTGGGCCACGGCCCGGCCTTCCATGGTCTGCAGTACCTGGGCCTCATCGACCTGCCAGGCCTGATAGGTGCCGGTGCGGCGCCACCGCTCGCCGCCGAGATGCTCGTGGCTGACCATGAACTCGGCGTCCCGGACCGTCCGCTCGTCCCCGGAGTCGTCCAGCACCCGCCAGTCACCCGGGTTCCCGGCCAGCTCGTCACCTGACCGTCGCTTCCACGTCCGCCGGGTCTGCAGTTTCCTGGCCCGCACGGTGCCGACGCGCTCGTACCGGGCGGCGTGCGCGGGGCCGCCGGGCGGTACGACCGGCACGAAGCCGACCCCTTCCAGCCGGGTCAGCTGGTCCCGCAGGTAGTCGATCTGCTCCTGGCGCACCTGCTCGGGCAGTTCGGTCCAGGGCACCACCCGGTGGTTGATCAGCCGCCCGGTCCCGGAAATCCGGGTGCGGTGCTGTGGCCCGCCCGCCGACCAGCCCGCCGCCAGCCGCCGCTGGTACCAGCGGGTGTGCTCGGCCCGGGTGATCTCTTCCAGTTCATGGTCGCTCAGCTCGATGATGCTCCCGGCTGCGACCGAACGCTGCGGCATCCAGCGCCGGCCCTGCCCGACCACCGCGGTCATGATCGACCGGACCTGCAGGATGTTGTCCTGGCGCAGGAACTCGTCCAGCTCGGTCCAGGACCGGCGGGCCGGCGGTGGCGGCTGGCCCGGTGCCGTGGGGTGGCTCAGGCGATAGCACTCGTGCCAGTGCCGGGCCACCCGGGTCCAGACGTCTTCCGGTACCTGGCCGTCCACCATTAAGGTGCGCTGGAACGGATGCAGCTGGTCGAAGATGGCGTCGCCCATGCCTGCTCCGTCCGAGGTCAGCACGAACACCGGAATGCCGGGATGCAGCCGGGCCACCCGCCCGGACTCGTGCATCGTATCTTCGGCCAACCCGTCGACGATGGCAACCGCGCTCTCGGCCGCCGTCTCGCCGGGCAGGCCGTCCAGCAGGGGCAGGAGCTGGTCCTGCCATCGCCCCGGCTGCTCCACCACCTGGGGCAGCGCGCCCGCGACCGACCGTGGTGAGGTGGCCAGATACTCACGCCGCAGGTCGGTGGCCCGCTGATTGAGCAGCACCACCCGGTCCACCGGGAAGAGGGCCGGTCCCTGGCCATTCAGGGACGGGTGGGCGGCGTCGATGAGCTCGTGTTGCTCCCAGGCTCGGTGCCCCAGCTCCAGCAGCGTCGAGAGCGCGAGGCTGCTGTCTCCGCACAGCAGCAAATGGCGGGCGCCGGTGTCCAGTATCCGGTCAGTCAGTGCGGTGGCCGTCGACTCATGCGGACAGAGCGCGTCCGCGAACCAGTGGCTGGAAATGCCGCTGTGCAGTCCCCGCCAATGATCCGCGTGCCGGGGGTCGTCGACCCGCACCACCAGGTGCGGCTGCCGCTCCGGGTTCGGCCGCCGGTACCGGCGGCTCAGGATGCCGGTGATGGCTTCCAGCGCGGCTTCGTTTTCGGGCAGGCTGCTCCGCACGGCGTAGACATAGCTGAGCGCGCACCCGCGCCACCCGGTGATGATGGGCCGCAGAATGCGGTCGGCGGCCGGGTCGCCCACCATGACGTGCGCCCCGGTTTCGCGCGCCTCCTCCAGCAGCGGATGGCTCCCGTCCGGCTCGATGACCACGATCCGGCCCGGCCTTCCTGTCTCCGCCAGCCTCCGCAGCAGCGGCATCGTGAGTGGATCCAGCCCCGTGAAGATGGTGGCGTCTTTCACGAAACGCGCTTTCAACCGGGCCAGTGGCTCTTGCCACAGCGTCGCCGCCGCACCCACCACTCCGATCAGCGTCGCCCCCAGGCAGATGATCTGTCCCAGCTGCAAGGCCAGCGGTGCCTGTCCCGGACAGACGTTGCCGCTGCCATAGGCGGTGGGCGGGTTTCCCACGAACAGGCCCAGCACGCCGCCCACCACAGAGGTGCCAGTCTGATCGCCCCGGCACGGCGCCAGCGCCGACGTTCCCAGCACCGCCCCGACCACCACCATCGCGGCAATGGTGATCAGCCCCACGGTCCGGCTCTGCTTCCGTCGCGGCCACCAGAACGCGGCCCAGGCCGCCAGCCATACCAGCACCGCCACCAGCAAGGTCGTGTTGTTGTCTGGCCGCAACCCAGATCGCCACCAGGCCGAACTGGC
>DATDIH010000028.1:0-16899 GCA_036521155.1 Streptosporangiaceae bacterium | reverse complement strand
CCCCCCGCAGGCTGTCATACCGCGGTATGACGCGACCCGGTTCCGGGCCCGCCGTCGGCCGTCAGTATGAGCACGGAGTTGGCCCCGCCGGGTGACGACGCGGGGCGGGGGCCGGCGGCAGCCTGCCATCGTGACCAAACCAGACCAGCTCTCCCCAACGGCGCAGCTCACCGCGGCGGCCGTCACAGGCACTGGGCCCGAGCGGCAACAACCGGGTATGGCGCGGCAATCGGACGGGCGGGATACGGGTCGGCCGGGCGGGCCGGGGCGGCGGACGGTGCTGCGGGCCGGGCTGATCGCGGGGGCCGGGCTGGCGGCGGCGCCGGTGGTGGCGGGGTGTAGTGCCGGGACACCGACCCGCCCGGCCAGCGACCCGGCCCCCGAACCGCCGGCGCTGGGGGACGCGTTCTCGGCGGGCTGGCTGTTCGGCGGGGAGTACCAGCCCGGGGCGGAGGCCGCGGACTACGACGACCGGAGGTTCACGCCGGTGACGCTGCCGCATTCGGTGGCCGAACTGTCCTGGGGCGGGTGGGACCCGGGCCGGTGGGAGAAGGTGTGGATCTACCGCCGGCACTTCACCAACCCGCTCGCGGGGCCGGGGCGGGCCGGCTGGCGGGCGTTCGCCGAGTTCGACGCGGTCATGGTCAGCGCGGTGGCGGTGCTCAACGGCCGCACCATCGGGTCCCACCAGGGCGGCTATCTGCCGTGGTCGGTGGAGCTGACCCGGCACCTGGCGCCCGGGCCCAACGTGCTGGCCGTCATCGTGGACGCGCGGAGCCTGCCGGTGCCGCCGATCGCGCCCGGCCAGGGGCCGGACAGCATCGACTTCCTGCAGCCGGGCGGGATCTACCGGGAAGCCGCGCTGCGGGTGGTGCCGCCCGCCTACCTGGCCGACCTGTTCGCGCGGCCCACCGACGTCCTCACCACCGCGCCGGCCGTGGACGTGCAGTGCACCGTGGACGCCGCGGCCCCGGCCGCGGGCCCGGCCGGCGGGCAGATGGCGACGGTCACGGCCGAACTGCTGGACGGGGACCGCGTGCTGGCCCGGACCGCGCAGCCGGTCAGGCTGGGAGCGGGCCGTACCGTGACCCGGCTCCGGCTGGACCGGTTCGGCGCGGTGCGGCTGTGGTCACCGGACCACCCGCACCTGTACACGGCCCGGGCCACCGTGGCCGTACCCGGCCAGGCCACCCACCGTAGCGAGCGGCGGATCGGGTTCCGGGAGGCGACGTTCGCGGTGGACGGGTTCTACCTGAACGGGGAGCGCACGGTCATCTTCGGGCTCAACCGGCACCAGCTGTTCCCCTACCTGGGGCTGGCCGCACCGGCCCGGCTGCAGCGCCGGGACGCCGAGCTGCTCCGGACCGAGCTGAACTGCACCATGGTGCGCTGCTCGTGCTACCCGCAGTCCCGGCACTTCCTGGACGCCTGCGACGAGCTGGGCCTGATGGTGTGGGAGGAGACCCCGGGCTGGGGCTGGCTGGGCGGCGCCGCCTGGCAGGAGCTGGTCCTGGCCAACGTGCACGACATGGTGGTCCGGGACCGCAGCCGCCCGTCCGTGATCATCTGGGCCACCCGGCTGAACGAGACCCCGGACAGCCCGGGCCTGAACCGGCGGGCCCGGCGGCTGGCCCACCAGCTGGACGGCTCCCGGCCGACCACCGGCGCCATGCGGGTGCACAGCACGGCGGGCTGGGCCGAGGACGTGTTCAGCTACGACGACTACAACCACGCCAGGCCAGGCAGCGCGAACCTGGACCCGCCCCTGCCCGGGGTGCCGTACCTGGTCAGCGAGGCGGTCGGGGCCCTGGACGGGGTGCCCACGTTCCGCTGGAACGACCCGGGCACCGTGCTGGCCAGCCAGGCCCTGATGCACGCCGAGGCCCACGACACCGTGGCCCGGCCCGGGGCCCGGTACGCGGGCCTGCTCGGCTGGGTCGGGATCGACTACGCGTCCATGCACCACGACGGGCCGCGGATCTGGGACCGGCTCAAGACCCCCGGCGTGCTGGACAGTTTCCGGGTGGCCAAGCCGGGCGCCGCCATCTACCAGGCCCAGGTGGACCCGGCCGTCCGGCCGGTGCTGCGGCCCGTGTTCAGCTGGGACTTCGGGCCGTTGTCGCCACCGCACGGGCCGGGGCCGGACGCGATGATCGCCACCAACTGTGACCGGCTGGAGGTGTACCTGGCCGGGCGGCACCTGGCCACCGGGGTACCGGACACCCGGCGGTTCGGCGCGCTGGCCCACCCGCCGGTGTTCGTGGACCTGACCGTGGACGGGGCGGACCGGCCCGAGCTGCGGATCGACGGGTACCTGGGCGGCCGGCTGGTGGCCCGGACCCGGATGTCGGCCGACCCGGCCCGGGACCGGCTGGCGGTGACGGCCGCCCACGGGTCCATCGTGGCCGACGGGCGGGACATGACCCAGGTCACGTTCCGGGCCGTGGACGTCTACGGCAACCGGCGCCCGTACGCGACCGGGACCGTGGCCCTGACCCTGGACGGGCCCGGCGATCTGATCGGAGATCAGCCGTTCGCGTTCGGCGAGTACGGCGGGGTGGGCGGGGCCTTCGTCCGGTCCCGGCCCGGGCTGGCCGGGACCGTGCGGGTGAGCGCCTCCCACCCCGCCCTCGGACGCGGATCGGTGACGATCAGAGTCACCGACCCACCTTCGATAAATAAATCTGTTTAAAGCTGACCGACGCTGGTGACGCGGAGGACGGCCGTGCCCGCCTCATCGGAGGCGTCGAGGTCGGCCTCGGCACTGATGCCCCAGTCGTGGTGGCCGGCCGGGTCGTCGAAGATCTGGCGCAGCTTCCAGACACCGGCGGTCTCGGCGGCGCTCTGGTCGATGATGAGCAGGGCGGGGCCTCGTGCGTCGGCGCCGGTGCCGAGCTCGTCGTGCTCGTCGAAGTACGGCTCCACCGCGTCTTCCCAGGCGGCCGCGTCCCAGCCGCTGTCGGCGTCGAGTTCGCCCAGCTCCTCGTAGTGGCCCAGGGCCGCCAGTTCGACCCGGCGGAACAGCGCGTTGCGGACCAGGACCCGGAACGCCCGCACGTTGCCGGTGACCGCGGGCGGCCGGTCAGCGGCGGCGCGCTCGATCTCGTCAATGGTCGCGTCCGGGTTGCGCAGCCGCTCCCACTCGTCGATCAGGCTGGAGTCGACCTGGCGGACCATCTCGCCCAGCCATTCTTCGAGGTCGATGAGCTCCTCGGTCTTGGCGTCCTCGGGCACGGTCTGGCGCAGCGCCTTGTAGGCGTCGGCCAGGTAGCGCAGCACCAGGCCCTCGGACCGGGACAGCCCGTAGTGCCCGATGTACTCGGTGAACGTCATCGCCTGCTCGTACATGTCCCGGACCACGGACTTGGGGGCCAGCTCGTGGTCGGCGACCCAGGGGTGCCCCTGGCGGTAGACGCCGAAGGCGTGCTCCAGCAGCTCCTCCAGCGGCCGCGGGTAGGTCACCGACTCCAGCAGCTCCATCCGCGTCTCGTACTCGACGCCGTCCGCCTTCATCTGCGCGATGGCCTCGCCGCGGGCCTTGTGCTGCTGGGCCGACAGCACCTGGCGCGGATTGTCCAGGGTCGACTCGATCACCGACAGCACGTCCAGCGGGTAGGACGGGGCCTCGATGTCGAGAAGGTCGATGGCGGCGAGCGCGAACGGTGACAGCGGCTGGTTGAGCGCGAAGTCGAACTGCAGGTCCACCGTCAGCCGGGCCCGGCGGCCCAGCTCGTCCGGCTCGGCCAGCTGCTCGACCACCCCGCCGGCCAGCAGGGCCCGGTAGATCTGGATGGCCCGGTGGATGAGCGCCCGCTGGGCCGCCCGGTCCTCGTGGTTGTCGGTCAGCAGGTGCTTCATGGCCGCGAACGCGTCACCGGGCCGGTTCAGGACGTTCAGCAGCATGGCGTGGCTGACCGTGAACCGGGACTTCAGCGGCTCCGGCTCGGCCGAGACCAGCCGCTCGAAGGTGGGCTCGCCCCAGGACACGAAGCCCTGCGGCGGCTTCTTGCGGACCACCTTGCGCCGCTTCTTGGGGTCGTCGCCCGCCTTGGCCAGCGCGGCCTCGTTCTCGACCACGTGCTCGGGAGCCTGCACGACCACGGTGCCGACGGTGTCGTAGCCGGCCCGGCCCGCGCGGCCCGCGATCTGATGGAACTCGCGGGCCTGCAGCAGCCGGGTCCTGGTCCCGTCGTACTTCGACAGCGCGGTGAACAGCACGGTGCGGATCGGCACGTTGATGCCGACCCCGAGGGTGTCGGTGCCGCAGATGACCTTGAGCTGGCCGGCCTGGGCCAGCGTCTCGACCAGGCGGCGGTACTTGGGCAGCATGCCCGCGTGATGCACACCGATGCCGTGCCGGACCAGCCGGGACAGGGTCTTGCCGAACCCGGCGGTGAACCGGAAGCCGCCGATGGTCTCGGCGATGGCGTCCTTCTCGGCCCGGGTGCACACGTTGATGCTCATCAGGGCCTGGGCCTGCTCCAGGGCCGCGGCCTGGGTGAAGTGCACCACGTAGACCGGGGCCTGGTGGGTCTCCAGCAGTTCCTTCAGGGTCTCGTGCAGCGGCGTGAGCACGTACTCGAAGGTCAGCGGGACCGGCCGTTCGTCGGACCGCACCACCGCGGTGGGCCGCCCGGTGCGCCGGGTCAGGTCCTGCTCGAAGAACCGGACGTCACCCAGGGTGGCCGACATCAGCACGAACTGGGCCCGCGGCAGTTCGAGCAGGGGCACCTGCCAGGCCCAGCCCCGGTCCGGGTCGGCGTAGAAGTGGAACTCGTCCATGATGACCTGGCCGACGTCAGCCTCGGCGCCGTCGCGCAGGGCGATGTTGGCCAGCACCTCGGCCGTGCAGCAGATGATCGGGGCCGACGCGTTCACGCTGGCGTCGCCGGTCATCATGCCGACGTTCGACGCACCGAAGGTGTCGATCAGCGCGAAGAACTTCTCCGACACCAGGGCCTTGATGGGCGCGGTGTAGAAGCTGCGCTGCCCGCCGGCCAGGGCCGCGAAGTGTGCGCCCGTGGCGACCAGGCTCTTACCCGACCCGGTCGGGGTGCTCAGGATGACGTTGGCCCCGGAAACGACCTCGATCAGCGCCTCTTCCTGGTGCGGGTACAGGCTGAGGCCCTGGACTTTGGACCAGTCGGCGAACGCGTTGTAGACCGCGTCCGGGTCAGGAGTGGGGGGCAGTACGTCGGTGAGCATCTCTAGATTCAACCAAGTTTTGGGAGCGCGGATTCCTGCTCGCCGTGCTCGCCATGCTCGCCGGCCTCGCCGGTGCGGAAGACGCCGCCGCAGGACTCGGCCAGGGCCGGGCCGAACAGGGCGGCCGGGGTGTAGGCGCCGGGACGGCCCTGGCCGTCGAGCAGGCGGCGGGCGGCTTCGGCGGGCACGGCCCCGGTGAAGGCCTGGGCGTCACCGAGGCGGAGCCAGCCCTCGCTGACCGTGCCGTCGGGCCATTCGAGGCGGGCATGGGCCCAGGAGTGCTGGCGCGGGCGTTCGCGCGGCTTGAACTGGACGCGGGCCAGCCGGCGGCGGGCGAAGGCGCGGATCGGGTCGATGGCCAGCAGGGCGGTGGCCACGGGCAGGATCACGCGGACGGCTGGTGAGGAGGGGATCTCGCTGGAGGCGGAGATGACGTTGGGGGCTCCGCTGGCCCGTTGCGCCGCGACCAGTTCGCCGAGCGGCATGGCCGAGGTGGTGACGTTCGATCCGTCGGGGAGGGTGAGCCGGGCCGGGTCGCCGGCCAGGCGGGCGCTGGTGAGGTGGCCGTTGGTGTAGCGGCGGCCCTGGTAGCGGCCCCGGCCCTGGGCGTCGGGGAAGCCGTCGACCATGGTGGCGGCCAGGGCCTCGCCGAGGGGGCCTTCCTCGATGGCCAGGGAGGGGATCATGTCCACTCTTACCCTGGTGGGGGCCTCGCGGTCTGGGGGCTGCTGCTGGATGAGTGTGACGACGACGCTCTCGGTGGCGGTGACGCCGAAGCCGGCTCCGGTGACCAGGGTGCGGTTGTGTTTCTTGGCTGGCTGGTCCAGGTCGAGCACGGTGGTCACGGCGGCCACATCGTTGGCCAGGTCCAGGTAGTGGCTGTGGGGCAGGCAGGCCCGCGCGATCGGCTCGGCCGTGGTGGCGAACGGGCCGACCGTGTTGATCACCACGGCGGGCTGGTCGCGCCGGATGGCGGCGGCCATGTCGTCGATGGAGGCGGCGACCAGGGTGCGGGGCTGGATATTTCTATGGAAGGTCGCTTCGCTGGCTGTTTGGACGGTTGCCTGGGCGGCCTGGGCGAGGCGGGTGGCGTTGCGGCCGACCAGGACCGGGGTCAGGCCGCGGGCCATGAGCTCGGTGGCGATGACGCGGCCGCTGCGGCCGGTACCACCCAGAATCCAGACTTCGGTGTCCATGACCACTCCTTGGTCGACTCCTTGGTCGACTTCGCTATCGCCTAGTGATGACATGCTGTGCCATCACTACCGTACCCGCTGATGACATGTCGTGTCATCATTTAGAGTGGGGCCATGGGCAGATGGCGGCCGGACGCGCGCGAGCGCCTGCAGCAGGCGGCGGTGGAGTTGTTCGCCGAGCAGGGGTTCGCCGCGACCACGGTGCCGGAGATCACCGCCCGGGCCGGCCTCACCACCCGGACCTTCTTCCGGCACTTCGCCGACAAGCGCGAGGTCTTGTTCGGCGGTGCGGAAATCCCGGCCATGGCCACCCGCCTCATCGCGGACGCGCCCGCGTCCCTCGACCCGGCCGCCGTGATCATCGAGGGCCTGCGGACGGTGGCCGATACCCGGTTCGAAGGCCGGCGTGAGGAAGTCCGGCTGAACCGGGACATCATCCGGTCGGACCCGGGGCTGGGCGAACGCGACTTGCGTAAGCGGGCCGACCTGGCCGCGGCCATGCGGGCCGGCTTCATCAGCCGGGGCGTGACCGCCACCACCGCCGCGCTGCTGGCCGAAAGCACCGTGACCGTGCTCTACGTGGCGCTGGACGAGTGGCTGGACCAGGACGGGGACCGGCCCTTGTTCGAGATCATGCTGGGCACGCTCGGATCGTTGCAGGGGGCGTTGGGCGCGTTCTCGCCTGCGGGCTGACCTGCGGGCTGAGACGTCAGGCGGGGCGGTCGCTGCCTGCTGGCGATCATGCGGGGCGGTCGCGGGGGCGGATGCGGTAGAGCACGTGGCGCTGGAGGCGATGGCCGGGCAGCGACGGGTGGTCGAAGTCGTCGGCTGGGTCGTGGGTCATGCCGATGCGGCGCATCACGGCCTGGGAGCGGACGTTGGGCACGGCGGTGAACGAGACCACCTCGGGCAGGCCGAAGTCGCCGAAGCCGACGGCCAGGGCCCGGCGGGCGGCCTCGCTGGCGTAGCCGTGGCCCCAGGCCGGGCGGATCAGCCGCCAGCCGACCTCCACCGCCGGGGTGAAGTGCGCCTGGAAGCGGGGCACGGACAGGCCGGTGAACCCGATGAACTGGCCTTCGAGCTCGCCGGGCTCGGTGACCTCGACGGCCCAGAGACCGAAGCCGCGCGCGTCGAAGCCGGCCTCGATCCGGTCCACGGAGGCGTCGCTCTCGGCCCGGGTCAGCCGGGCCGGAAAGTGTTCCATCACCTCGGGGTCGGCGTTCATGGCCGCGAACGGCTCCCGGTCCCCGGGTCGCCAGCGTCGGAGCAGCAGGCGTCCGGTGCGCAGGCCGGCTGGATCGGTTGGTCCGGTCGGCTCGGTCGGCTCGGTTGGTCCGGTCGGCTCGGTCGGCTCGGTTGGCGGTGGGGTCACGGGGTGGCCTCGGCGGGGACGGCTTCGATGAGGGCGGCCAGGCCGGCCTCGTCCAGCAGGTCGGCCGGGCGGACGGTCCGGTTGGGCCGCACGTAGTGGAAGGCGGCCCGAACCTGGTCCACCGGCACCCCGGCCAGCGCGGCCCAGGCCAGCCGGTAGGCGGCCAGCTGGACCGCGACCGCGTGCTTTTCCGGTTTGGACTTGGGCGGCTGGCCGGTCTTCCAGTCGACCACGTCGACCAGGCCGTCGGGGGCGTCGTCGAACACCGCGTCGATCCGGCCGCGGACCAGCCGGTCGCCGATCAGCGTCTCGAACGGGACCTCGACCTCGCGCGGCCAGCGGCCGGCCCAGTCGCTGGCCTCGAACTTGTCGCGCAGGGCGGTCAGGTCGGCCTCGGCTTCGGCTTCGGCGCGGGCGGCCGGCCTGGTATCGCCGCCGTCGCCGTCGCCGCCCAGACCCAGCAGTTCGTCGGCGCCGAACAGGTCGTCGGTGTCGATCAGCCGCTGCTGGCCGAAGCGTTCCTCCAGCCACTGGTGGAAGGCCGTGCCGCGGCGGGCGTAGGGGGCGGGCGGGCGCGGCATGGGACGGCGCACCTGGCGGGCCAGCTCGGCCGGGTCCCGGGCCAGTGTGACCAGCGACGACACGGACAGGTGCCCGGGCAGCGTGACCCGCAGGCCGCCGTCGGCGCGGCGGCGTTCGCGTTCGGTCAGCAACAGTTCGGCGTCCCGCTGCCAGGCTGCGACCAGGGCCTGATCGTCGGGAGTGAGCTCGCTGTCCTCGAGGGCCGCGCCTTCGGCGGCGTCGTCGGGGGTGGCGGCTTTGGGGGTGGCGGCTTCGGGGGCCGGGTTCTTGATGGCCGCGGTGACCAGCTCGGCGGCCTCGCGGACGGCCTCGTAGCGCTCGCCCGCCGGGGTGGCGGGCCAGTTCTCGGCGGCCGGCTCGGCCAGGGCCGGGTTGACCGCGTCTTCGTCGGGCGGGGCGGCCCACTCGTCGATGCGGCCGGTACCGGCCTGGCAGGCGCGCCGGACCTCGTCGAGGAAGGGGGACGGCCCGAGCAGGCTGGCCCCATCACCCCACCAGTAGCCCGAGCAGCCCAGCCAGAACGCGGCCCGGGTCGCGGCCACGTACATCAGCCGGCGTTCCTCGGCCAGGTCCCGGTTGGCGCAGCGCTGGGTGAAGGCGCCGACCGAGGCCGGGTCCAGGTCCCGCAGCGACGGCAGGTCGGCCGAGTCACCGCGCAGGCCGAACGGCAGCAGCCGGGGGTTGTCGGTCCAGCGGGTGGACAGCCGCGGCCGGGCCGGGAAGACCTGCGACCGCTCCCCCGCCGACAGCCCCGGCACCAGCACCGCGGCCCACTGCAGACCCTTGGATGTGTGCACGGTGGCCAGCTTGACCGAGTCGGTTTCCCCGACCCGGCCGGTCTCCAGGCCGAACTCTTCGGTCTCGGCCGCAGCCAGGTAGGCCAGGAACGCGCCCACGGTCGGCTCCTCCCGGGAGCCCGCGAACTCGTCGGCCGCGTCGGTGAAGGCATCCAGGTCGGCCCGGGCGGTCAGCGGGTCCGCACCCGGGCGCGAGGCCAGTTCGATGTCCAGGCCGAGGGTGCGCTCGACCTCACCGATCAGGTCGGGCAGCGGCCGGCCGAGCTGACCGCGCAGGGTGCGCAGTTCCCCGGCCAGGATCCGGAACCGGGTGTAGCCCGGGTGCGAGTACGCGGCCGGGTCACCGAGGTCGTCGAGGGCTTCGACCAGGCTGCCCGCGTCGGTGGTCAGGTCGGTCAGGGCCTCGGCCAGGGCGTCGGGGTCGTCGGCGGGGGCGGGGGCGGGGGCGGTCGCCTCGGGACGAGTCGCCTCGGGGTGAGTGGCGCTCTCGGCCTCGGCCTGGTCGGCGCGGGCCAGGGCCCGGGCCCGGCGGCCCAGGGCCACCAGGTCGCGCGGGCCGATCCGCCAGCGCGGGCCGGTCAGCAGCCGGACCAGCGAATCCGACCCGGCCGCGTCGTTCAGCACCCGCAACGTGGCCACCACGTCCTGTACCTCGGGCACGGTGAGCAGGCCGCCCAGCCCGACCACCTCGACCGGGATGTTTTTGGCCTCCAGGGCGCGGCGCAGGGCCGGGAACTGGGAGCGCTTGCGGCACAGGATCGCGATGTCGGACGGCTGGACCAGGGCCTTGCTGCCGTCCGGCCACGGCTGGCCGTCGGGGGCGATGCCGGGCGGCAGCATGAGCAGCCGCTTGACCCGGCCGGCCACCCATTCGGCTTCGCCGGCGATGGTGTCCAGGAGGGCGCAGGCCACCCAGCCGCGGCCCTCGCGGTCCGGGGCGGGCTGCAGCCGGGGCACGTCCGGGGCCTCGGCCCGTAGCTGCTGCTGCAGCACGGCGGCGGTGTCGAGCACCCGCCCGGCGTTGCGGAAGCTGGTCGACAGCAGCTTGACCGGGGCGGGCCAGCCGGCCACGCCCGGGCGCGGGGTTTTGGGCAGGACCGGGAAGTCCTCGGAGAAGCGGCGCAGGTTGCCCGCGCTGGCCCCGCGCCAGCCGTAGATGGACTGGCACGGGTCACCGACCGCGGTGACCGGGTGCCCGCCGCTGAACAGCGCCCGCAGCAGCACCAGCTGGGCGTGGCTGGTGTCCTGGTACTCGTCCAGCAGCACCACCTGGTAGCGGCCCCGCTCGGCCAGCCCGACCTCAGGGTGGCGGGAGGCGATCCGGGCCGCCAGCGCCATCTGGTCGCCGTGGTCCAGGACCTCGCGGCGGGCCTTCTCCGTCGCGTAGCTGGCCGCCAGCGGCAGCAGTTGCTCGCGGGCGCGCTGGCTCTGCAGCATCTTCTTGACGTAGGCGGGCAGTTTGCCGCCCAGCGCGGCCTGCCGCTGGTCGAGCCAGTCGCCGATGGCCCGCACGTCGGCAGGCTCCCGCAGGTGCTCGCTGAGCTCACCGGACAGGGCCAGCACGGCCGCGGTGACGGTGGGCGGGCCCCAGCCGATGTCTTGCATCGGGCCGTCGTAGGCGGCCACAATGCGGGCGGCGAGCTGCCAGGACTCGGCCGGGGTGATCAGCCGCATGGACGGCTCCAGGCCCTCGCGCAGCGCGTGGTCGGAGACCAGGCGGCCCGCGTAGGCGTGGTAGGTGCTGATCACCGGGTCACCGGCGAACGGGAGCGCGGTGGGGTCGTCGGGGTCGGCGGGCGGCGCAGGGGCGCCGGACGGCGTGGCGCCACCGGACGGCGTGGCGGCGTCGGACGGCGTGGCGGCGTCGGTGGGCTGGCGGGCCGGGGCGAGGCCGGAGCGGCGCAGGCGGTCCAGCCGGGAACGGACTCGTTCGGCCAGCTCAGCGGCTGCCTTGCGGGTGAAGGTGAGCCCCAGCACCCGGTCCGGCCGGACCAGCCCGTTGGCCACCAGCCACACCAGCCGGGCGGCCATGGTCTCGCTCTTGCCGGACCCCGCGCCCGCGATGACCGCCAGCGGCTGGGCCGGGGCCGAGATCACGGCGGCCTGCTCGGCGGTGGGCTCGGGCAGCTCGAGCAGCCGGGCCACGTCCTCCGGACCGTACCGGGCGATCACGGCTCGACCTGCCCGCCGCCGTCGTTGACCGGGCAGGATCCGGCCACCGGGCAGGTCCGGCAGCCCGGGTTGACCCGAGCCTGGAACACCGGGCCCGCCATGCCGGCCGCCACCGTCTCCACCAGGTCTTTGGCCCAGCCGGGCTCGTCGTCATCCCCGAGGGCCCGCTGCGGCTGGATCTTGGCCCGGACCGTGTACCCGGCCTTGCCCACCTGGACCAGCTCGGCACCGCCCGGATCGGTCAGGCCGAATCGTTCGAACGCGCCCAGCAGCACGGCCAGCTGGTACACCCCCAGCTGCGGGTGCCGCTCGAGCTCCTCCTCGCGGGGTGCGCTGCCACCGGTCTTGAGGTCGACGACCACCGCCCGGTCCTGGTCGTCCTTTTCCAGCCGGTCGACCCGGCCGGTGATCTGCACCGGGCCGATCTGGACCTTGAGGGCCTGCTCGACCGCGACCAGCTCGCGCGGGTTGGCCGCGTGCCAGTCCAGGAAGCGGCGGACCATCTTCTCGGCCAGCTCCCGCTGCTTGACGCTGTACCAGACCGAGCCGAAGTCCAGGTGGTGCCAGATTTCGTCGATGCGGCCGCTGATCTCGGCGTCGTCGGCGCCCTGCGCGGCCAGCACCGCGGCCGCGTGGATCACCGTGCCCAGATGCCGCAGCACATCGGACCGGCCCGCTCCCGCGGCCGACTCCAGCAGCCAGCGCAGACCGCAGCGGGTGAACGCCTCGACCTGCGACGGGGACAACCGAACCTGCTCGCCCGGCTTGGCGATCGGCCCGTCGTCGGACAGCGTGGTCAGCGCGTACCAGTGGGACGGGTGGGCGCCGCGGGCCCCGGCCTGGGCCAGCCGGGCCAGCTGGGCGGCGGCGGCCTCGCGGACCGGCTGCGGGCGGCTGCGGTCGGCCGCGGCCCGGCGCAGGTCAGCGGTGAGCGCGGCCAGCGACAGCCAGCGGTGGCCGGGCTCCAGGGCCCGTTCGGTCTCGACGTCGTCCCCGGCCAGCTCGGCCAGGAACCGGGACGGCCGGGTGTCCGAGCCGTCGCCGCCGACCGCGGTGACCAGCAGGCTGCGCTTGGCCCGGGTCACGGCCACGTAGAACAGGCGGCGTTCCTCGGCCAGCAGCTTGGACGCCAGGGCCGCGGCGGCGGCGTCGTCCGCACCGCTGGTGGTGGGAGCGCCGGAGGCGGCCTCGGCCAGTTCGTCCACGCCCAGCAGCGAGCCGCGCAGCCGCCGGTCGGGCCAGGTCTCCTCCTGGACGCCGGCCACCACGACCAGGTTCCATTCCAGGCCCTTGGATCGGTGGGCGGTGAGGATGCGGACGGCCTCGTCCCGGGTGGCCTGCTCGGCCAGGGTGTCACCGGCGATCTCCTGGCCGGTCAGGCTCTCGACGAACAGCCCCGGCGCGCCCGGCGGCAGCGTGTCGGTGAAGCGGGCCGCGCTGTCGAACAGGGCCAGCACCGCGTCCAGATCGCGGTCGGCGGCTGCGCCCGCGGCCCCACCCGCGGCGCTGGCCGCTTGCCAGGTGGCGGCCAGGCCGGATTCTTCCCAGACCGCCCACAACACTTCTTCGGCGTTGCGGCCGGCCTTGATCGTGTCGCGAGCCACGGTGAGCAGCCGGGCCAGCTTCTCGGCGGGCTCGGCCACCTGCGGCGGGACCAGGGTCAGGTTGCGCGGGTCGAGGATCGCGCCGGCCAGCAGGTCGGTGGGCGGCAGCAGGGGGCGGCTCGGGTCGGGGCGATCTGGGTCGGTGGGTTCGGTCTCCGAGGGTTCGGTCTCGGTGCCGGCGGCCTCGGCGGCGGCGGCCGTCTCGGCGGCGGCGGCCGTCTCGGCGGCGGCGGCGGTGGCGCGCAGCCAGCGGCGGAGCCGGCGCAGCCCGAGAGCGTCGGTGCCGCCCAGGGGTCCGGTGAGCAGCTCGGCGGCGGTCTGCTCGTCCAGGGTGGCAGGCCGGAGCGCGCAGCGCAGCAGGGTCAGCAGCGGCCGGGTGCCGGGCTCGTCGGGCAGCGGCAGCTCGTCACCGGCCACCGACACCGGCACGCCGGAGGCGGTCAGGGCCCGGCGCAGCAGCGGCACCTGGCGGGTGGCCGAGCGGACCAGGATGGCCATGTCCGACCAGCTCACCCCGTCGGCCAGGTGAGCCCGGCGCAAGGTGTCAGCGATCAGCGCGGCCTCCTGGGAGGCACTCTCGGCCACCACGATGCGGACCGCGCCCGGCTCGGCGTCCGGGCGCGGGGTGAGGTGCCGGTGGCTGGCGGCCGAGCCGGGCCGGGCCGCCGACGGGGCGGCGGGCAGGCGCTGGGCGACGCGGCGGGAGGCGGCCAGCAGCACCGGGCCGCTGCGTCGGCTGGTGCCCAGCGCGACCACCGGAGCCGGGCTGCCGTCGGGGGCACGGAAGCGGACCGGGAACTCGGTGATGGCCCGGACGTCGGCGCCGCGGAACGCGTAGATCGACTGGTCCGGGTCGCCGACCGCGATCAGCTCCCGGCCGTCCCCGGCCAGGGCCTGCAGCAGCGACTCCTGGGCCGGGTCACTGTCCTGGTACTCGTCGACCAGCACCATGTCATAGGCTTCCCGCTCGCGCTGGCGGATGGAGGCCCGGCTGAGCAGTGACGCCGCGATGCGGACGATCTCGGCGTAGTCGTAGGCGGCCACCGGGGCCAGGTCGAACCGGGCCGCGTACCGATCCAGGAACCGGCCCGCCGCCACCCAGTCCTCGCGACGGCGCTGGCGGCCCAGGGCGGCCACCCGCCGGCCGTCCAGCCCGCGCTCAGCCGCGCGCAGCAGGAAGTCCCTTAGTTCTTCGGCGAAGCCCCGGGTGGCCAGGGCGGGCCGGAGGGGGGCCGGCCAGTAGACGCCACCGTCGCTGATCTCGCCCCGGAGCAGCCGCCGGACCTCCAGCAGTTGTTCCGGCCCGGACAGCAGCCGCGGCAGTTCCTCGCCCATGAGCAGGAATTCGCGGCGCACCAGCGCGTAGGCGTAGCTGTGGAAGGTGAAGGCCAGTGGCTCACGGATGGTCCGGCGCAGCCGTCCCGCGATCCGTTCCCGCAGCTCACCGGCGGCTTTGCGGCTGAACGTGAGGACCAGCACCCGAGCCGGGTCCACCTGCCGGGCCTCGATGCGGTGAGCCACGGTCTCCACGATGGTGGCGGTCTTGCCGGTGCCCGGCCCAGCCAGCACCAGCAGCGGTCCGCCGGTGTGCCGGACGACCTGCTGCTGGGCGTCGTCGAGCTGCAGCCTGGCCCCGGTCGCGGCGGGGTGGCGGACCAGACGGTACGGCTGGGTGCTTTCCATCGCTAAGAATTTCAGCAGAAGGGACCGACATTCTGCCGGGGTTTCCGTGGCCCGGCGGCGCCGGCCGGTGCAGGTGCCCGTTTTGTCAGACCCTGATGACATCATTCGAATATGCTTTCGGATGGCGTGACCGTTCGGGACCGGGTGCTGGCTGAACTGGCCGCCCTCGGTCCCGCGGACGGTGACGCCCTGGGCCTGCTGACCCAGGTCCGCCAGGTTGCGATCTTCGCCGATCAGGTGCTCGGCGAACTGGCCCGGCTGGCCGGGATTGTGGACCGCACCGGCGCGTACGCAGAGGCGGGCTACTCTTCGGCGGCGGCTTTCCTGCGGCACGGCTGTGGCCGCTCGGCCGCCCGGGCCGGAGAACTGGTGGCAGTGGGCCGGGCTCAGCCACGGCTGGCGGCCACCGGCCAGGCCGTGGCGGCGGGCTGCGTCTCGTTCGACGCGGCCCACGTCATCAGCCGGGCCGCGAGCCAGATCAGCGACGAAGCGGTCGCCGCCGCGGCCGAGCAGGAGATGCTGACCGCCGCCACCACCGGACTGCCCGGCTCGCGTACCGCGGGATCCGCCCTCGACCCTCGCGAGCTGCGTCGTCTGGGTGAGGACCTGACCTACCGGGCCGACCCGGATGCGGTGGAGGAGCGCCAGCGCAAACGGTTCGAGCGCCGGTACCTCAGCTTCGGCCTGACGCTGGACGACGTGGGCACCATCAGCGGCGCCTGCGGCGACACGCTCTCGCTGGAGATCATCAAGACCGCGGCTGAGGCGTTCGGCCCACCCGGGGGCGCCGAGGATTCCCGGACCGCCGCTCAGCGGCGGATGGATGGCCTGACCGCCGCCTGCCAGGCCGCCCTGGACTCCGGCCGGGCCGAGAGCCGCCACGGGGCGATGCCGCACATCACCGTCCTCCTCGACGCATCAGCCACACCCGGTGAGTCCGCGATCAGTGGCCCCCGTCAACCCAGCGCCGGTGAGGCGGATCAGCAACGGACCGGGCCCGCCCGTACCGGGCACGGCGCCCTGCTCACGGCCCGGCAGGTCCTGGCCCTGGCCTGCCGGGCCGAACTCTCGGTGATCCGCTGGCGCGACGGCCTCCCCCTGGACGTCGGACGCCGCTACCGCACCGAGACCCCGGCGATACGCCGCGCCCTGACCGCCCGCGACCGCGGCTGCCGCTGGCCCGGCTGCGGCCTGCCCGCCATCTGGTGCACCGCCCACCACATCCGCCCCTGGAAACACCGCGGAAAGACCCGGCTGCCGAACCTGGTCCTGCTCTGCTTCGTCCACCACCACTACTTCATCCACCAGCTGGGCTGGATCTTGAGCGGCAGCCCCGACGGGCTGCTGCGCTTCACCCACCCGCGCGGCCACCTCACCCTCGACAGCCCACTCCCCTTCCGGACCGCGGGCCGGAGTCCGTAAGGCGCCCCGCGGGTTGCGCCCGCCACCCAATCGCGCAACCGACTGGCTTTGCGGAGTTTCGGCGCGGGGGGTTCAGTCCGGGATGTCGGGGCTATCCGGGCGGGGGGCCTCCAGGCCACGCCAGCGGGCTCGGCGCATGTCCACCCGGAACGTGGCGCCGTCGGCTGAGGCACGCAGTGGGGTGCCTTCCTTTTTGTACTGGCGCAGGGCGGCGCGTTCGTGCCCCGGCACCATGGAGCCGTCGGAGTGGATAACCCGCCACCAGGGCACGGCGCCGCCGTGGGTGGACATGACCCGGCCCACCCGCCGCGGGCCGAAGCGGCCCAGGTATTCAGCGATGTCGCCGTAGGACATCACGTGCCCGGGCGGGATTGAGTCGACCACGTCCAGCACGTCACTGGTGAAGTCGTCGATCTCGGCCGGGGCAGGGTCGTCGCGTTCAGTCATCGACATCAGACGGGTGCCACCAGCCGGATGGAGCCCGGTATCCCTCGGACTCACGAGGCTCCTCTGACTCACGAGCCTCACGGGACCCACGGGACCCATTAGAGTCCCAGGGCTCACGGGACTCATCAGAGTCCCGAGGCTCGTAGGAATCACGGGGCGCGCGGGGCTCATGAGGCTCCCGGGGCTCATGGGGGTCCCGGGGCCCGCGGGAGCCGCGGCGCACACGAAGAGGACGAGTTGCCTGGGCGTCGGAAGGGGCCTGGGGTGCGGGAGGCCCCTGGGACACGGAGGGCTGCGGTGGAGCAGAAGGCCGCTGCGACGCGGAAGTCGGCTGAGGTTGCCGGGGCGAGGAGGGCTCAGGGGACTCAGATGCCTGCCGAGACTGAGGCGACCGGGGTGACTGAGATGGCTGCGGCTCA
>DATDIH010000027.1:0-20711 GCA_036521155.1 Streptosporangiaceae bacterium | reverse complement strand
GGCCCAGCTCCAGCTCGGGCGGCTCGGTGTCCAGCAGGTCCCGCAGCTCCTTCATGGGCACGTCGTACAGCTCGCCGAGAATGGCCTCCCCGGGCCCGCCCGCGGCCGGGTACAGGGCCGGGAACTCGTCCCGCACCGAGTAGAACCGGTACTTGGCCGCGGTCCGCCGTTCCCCGACCAGCGGCACCCCTTCGATCGTGTGATGCGCCTGCCCCCCGCGCATCCCGTCCCCATTGAGGAACATCAACGCCATTCCGTGCCTCCCGATAGGGCCCGAACTGGGATATTCCCGCCCCCCGTCCCACCAACCCAGCCCGCCCCGTCGGCCCAACGCTTATTTACCGTGACCGGCCAGCCCCTCGCCGTACTCCAGTCCCCGTTCCGCTCCCCGCCCGCGCATCCCGTCCTCCCATCACCGCCGCGCACCGCGCCGCTCCCGCCACACCCGGCCCGGATCGTACGGGGCCCAAAGGTAACTTCGGGTCCCCTCTTGGGGCACCGAAGCTACCTTTGAGCCCCCAGCTGACCGTCAGGGCCAGGACCATCCGCCCTCATGGCCCACCCGGCCACCGCAACCCAGCACGTCCTGGCCCGACCGGCAATGTACGCAATGGTCCCTTTACGTACATAAGAATGTCGGCAAAGGGGTCAATGCGTACATTGACTTGGCCCTATGCCTGGCCAGTGGCGCCCACTGAGGCCTGATCCAGCCGCGGGCAACCCAGCGGTGACGCGGGGGAGCAGGTGAGAGCGGCCGGCACCGGAGCGGGACCCGGAGTACGGCGAGGTGCTGGCCGGTCACGGTAAAAAAGCGTGCCCCACTCCGCGGTACGGCCGGTGCTGGCCGGTCACGGTAGAAAAGCGCGTCCTACCCGGCGTAAGACAACGTTGACAGGTTGGTTCTGTGGATTTACGTTCTAAATTGTGGAGATGACGCGGCGCACGTTCCTGGCTTCGGCGGCCGTGGCCGGCGGGGCGGCCCTGCTGGGGCCGGCGTTCCGGCCGCAGGCGGCCCAGGCCATCACCACCGGTTCCGGCGGCCTCTACCCGCCGAACGGCAGTGGCCTCACCCCCAGCGCGTTCCTGCGCCTGCCGCCGGACGCGGTCAAACCGTCCGGCTGGCTGAGCACCCAGCTGCAGAACCAGCTGGCCGGGCTGAACGGCCAGATGACCTACGTGTCGCACTTCCTGCAGCCGTCCACCTGCGGCTGGATCACCCCCAGCCAGTACGGCTGGGAGGAGGCGCCGTACTGGCTGCGCGGGTACGCCAACCTCGGCTACGTGACCGGCGACCAGACCACGATCAGCGCCGCCGCCCAGTGGCTGACCCGGACCATGGCCACCCAGCAGTCCAGCGGGTTCTTCGGTCCGGACAACGTGCTGACCGCCCTGAACGGTGGCTTCGACCCGTGGCCGTACATGCCCATGCTGCGGGCCGTCACCTCCTACGCGGAGTACTCCGGGGACAGCAGCGTGGCGCCCTTCCTGGCCCGGTTCTTCGGCTACCTGGCCGGTCAGCCCACCAGCCAGATCAGCAATGGCTGGGGCTACACCCGGTGGGCCGAGATGATGGATTCCATCCTCTGGCTGTACAACCGGACCGGTGACCCGTCCCTGCTCAGCCTGCTGACCCGGATCCACCAGAACTCGGCCGACTGGATGACGTCCAGCCTGCCCACGCTGCACAACGTCAACCTGGCCGAGGGGTTCCGCGAGCCCGCCGTCTACAGCCAGCTCGGTGGTTCCTCCTACGCCCAGGGCAGCTACAACTCGTGGGCCCAGTTCATGAACACCTGGGGCCAAGTCGCGGGGGGCGGATTCGGCGGCGACGAGAATTGCCGGCCCGGTGAGGTCGACCCCCGGCAAGGCCTGGAGACCTGCGGCATCGTCGAGCTGATGCAGAGCTGCGAGGTCCTGACCCAGGTGCTGGGCGACCCGGTGTGGGCCGACCGCTGCGAGCAACTGGCATTCAACATGCTGCCGGCCGCGCTGGACCCGGGCCAGCACGGCACCCACTACATCACCAGCCCCAACTGCGTCCAGCTGGACAACGTGCCCAAGACCATGGGGCAGTTTGACGACGCGTTCGCCCTGCAGGCCTACCTGCCCGGGGTCGACCAGTACCGGTGCTGCCCGCACAACTACGGCATGGGCTGGCCGATGTTCACCCAGAACCTGTGGCTGGCCACCGGCGACAACGGCCTGGCCGCCAGCATGTACGCGCCCTGCTCGGTCACGGCCAAGGTGGCGGGCGGCACCACGGTCACGTTCACCGAGGCCACCGACTACCCGTTCCGCGGCACGGTCACGCTGACCCTCAGCTGTCCCGGGTCGTTGACCTTCCCGCTCTACGTGCGGGTGCCCGGCTGGTGCCCGGCCCCGGCCATCGCGGTCAACGGGCAGGCGGTCAGCGCGGCGGCCGGACCGGCCTACGTGAAGATCGCCCGCGCCTGGGCCAGCGGCGACACGGTCACGCTCACCTTCCCGCTGCAGGCCTCGGTCAGCACCCTGAGCGCCCAGCACGACGCGGTGACCGTGGCCTACGGGGCGTTGCAGTTCGCCACCCAGATCACCGAGAACTGGCGTCAGTTCGGCACCACCCCGACCCTGAACAACGGCTCGATGACCTGGCCGGAGTACGAGGTGGCGCCGGGCTCCCCGTGGAACTACGGGCTGGTCCTGAGCGGCTCGGACCCGGCCAGCGCGCTCACGGTCAGCCCAGCCGGCGGCGCGCTCCCGGCCAACCCGTTCACCCAGCCCGCCCCGGTGACCATGACCGCGCCCGCCCGGCAACTGGCCAACTGGCACGCCGACTGCATGAACGTGGTCACCCCCTTGCAGGCCAGCCCGGCTCTGTCGGCGCTGCCCGAGCAGACCATCACGCTGATCCCCATGGGCGCGGCCCGGCTGCGCATCTCCGTCCTCCCGGTGGCCGCGGCCAGCGGCGGCACCGGCTGGCTGTCCACCGGCGGGGCTGCGTTCCGGATCGAGAATCAGAACAGCGGCAAGGTGCTGGGCGTGAGCGACATGTCCACCGCCGACAGTGCCGACGTGGTCCAGTTCGATGACAACGGGACCGCTGATCATCTGTGGCAGCTGATCGACACCGGCGACGGCTGGTTCCGGATCGAGAATCAGAACAGCGGCAAGGTGCTGGGCGTGAGCAACATGTCCACCGCCGACAGCGCGCAGGTGGTGCAGTACGACGACAACGGCACCGCCGATCACCGGTGGCGGCTGATCCCGGACGGGCAGGTCAAGATCCAGAACGCCAACAGCGGCCTGCTCTGCGGCGTGGACCAGATGTCGGTCGCGTCCGGAGCCAACGTCGTGCAGTTCCACGACAACGGGACCGCCGACCACCGGTGGGAGTTCGTCCCCGACACCGGCGGCTGGTTCCGGATCCGCAACGTCAACAGCGGCCTGGTGCTGGGGGTGGCCGGCATGTCCACCGCCGACAGCGCCAACGTGGTGCAGGCCACCGACAACGGCACCGCCGACCACCGCTGGCAGTTGCGCTACGGCGGCGGCACCCTGTTCCGGGTGCAGAACGCCAACAGCAACCTGGTCCTGGCCGTCAGCGGCATGTCCCAGGCCGACAGTGCCCAGGTGGTCCAGTTCGACGACACCGGCACCGCCGACCACCGGTGGCAGTTCCTGGTCGCGAGCGCCTTCGACTCGTGAAGAACTGACCCGGCCGAGCCGCCCCCCGCCGGACGGCCCGACGACGGGTCAGCGGACCAGAGCCTGCAGGTGGGTCAGCTTGGCCGCGGTGGCCCCATCGGCCGGGCTGTAACCGGTCACGGCCAGGCCGTCCGGGCGAGGCTCGGACCACAGCTGGTAGGAGGCCAGGCGGAGGGCACCGACCACCGGGTGCAGGAAGCGCTGCGGTGCGCTGCCGGGGTAGCAGACGTCGGGGTGGCACCACAGCCGGTCGAACTCCGCCGACCCCCGGCGCAGCCGCGTCAGCAGGGCGACCCAGGCCGGGTCATCGGTGTGCCGGGCCATGGCCGCCCGGAACTGGCCGACCACCCGGGGCGCGTCAACGTGCCACTCGGGCAGTTGCCGGCGCAGTCGCGGATCGGTGAAGTAGAGCAGGATCGCGTTCCGGTCCGGTTCCGGCACCGACGCCAGGCCGAACAGCGCGTCGTAGCCCCGGTTGCAGGCCAGGATCTGGCCGCGCCCGTCCAGGACCGCGGCCGGGAATGGCTCCACCTGCCGCACCAGCGACCGCAGATACGGCGGGACGCCGTCGTGCAGGCGGACCTGGAGCCACTGGCCGCGCGGGCTGGCGGTCCTGGTCGTCGTCGGCGCTGAGATCATCATTCCCCTGGGTGCCGAGCGGTTGCTTACCCGTAACTACGTAGGAGACCGCGATTCGGATTGATGATCACAAAAATATTTTGGTTTTTGTTCGGTGGGACCTGACGGCGCCGGGGCCGTCACACCAGCAGGGGCCGGAGCAGGCGTACGGGCGGGGAGCCGTGGGCGAGCATGGCGTCGTGGACGTCGCGGGGGGATCGGGCCGGGCCGGCGGCGCGGAGGTCAGCGGCGAGGTCGGAAACCTCGGTGTAGCCGACGTAGTAGGTGGACAGCTGGGCCGAGGTCAGCAGCGCCCGCCGCCACTTGCCGGCCGCCTCGCCTTCCTCCTGGTAGCCGCGTCCGGTCATCAGGTTCATGGCCTCGGCCTCGGTCATGCCGTGACCGTGCACCCGGGCGTCCAGGATCGCGTTGATGATCATGCGGAGCTGCATTTTGAGCTGCTGCATGCGCACCGCCCGCGGGTCGCCTTCGCCGGGGTAGCCGGCGTCGGCCATGAGCTGCTCGGCGTACACCGCCCAGCCCTCCACGAAGGATCCGGACCGCAACGCGGCCCGGATATCGGTGCCCGACCCGGAGAACCGCCGCGCGTGCTGCAGCTGCAG
The DNA here is from genome assembly GCA_036521155.1 of Streptosporangiaceae bacterium. Lineage (GTDB taxonomy): Bacteria > Actinomycetota > Actinomycetes > Streptosporangiales > Streptosporangiaceae > Bog-532. The sequence goes on along the minus strand of DATDIH010000027.1, from coordinate 15,786 downwards.
GTAGTGGCCGGGCATGGCCTCGTGCACCATCAGGTTGTGCACCATGTGCCGGTTGTACTCGCGGTAGAACGAGGCGACCCGCTCCCTCGTCCAGTCGGCGGGGGTGGGGGAGACGGCCACGAACGTCGGCATCGGCGCGGGCTCCAGCGGCCCGGGCGGGTCACAGTAGGCCACGGCCACACCGCGGTCGATCTCCGGCATCTCGATGACCTCGACCGGGTCATCGAACAGCGTGACCAGCTGGTGCTCGGCCACAAACCCGGTCTGCTGCGTCAGCGCCTGCCGCCCGAGGGCCAGGATGGACCGGTTGTCGGGCCCGTCGGCGGCCAGCCGGCCGAGCACCTGCCGGACCACCGGGTCGCCCTCGGCCGCGCTCGCCCCGGCCCGTCCGGGCGCGGTGGTCCCGGCGATGTCCGCGGCCACGGCCGCGATCTCCTCGCTGACCCGGTCCAGGTCGGCGTGGGCCCGGGCCAGGATGGCGTCCGCATCGGCCTGCGCGTTCAGGGTCAGCGACAGTTTGCGGGCGAACCGCTGGGCACCGAGCCGCGGGTCGGCGAACCCGTTGGCCGGGGTGGCCGTCAGCTGGGCTGACAGCCAGGTCCGGTGTTCGTCCAGCGCGGTCAGGGCCGCGGGCCGCACCCGGTCCAGCTCGCGCCGGACCGCGGCTCCGTCCGGCGAGTCCTCGGGTGTGTCGGCCAGGACCCGGTCGAGCACGGCCGTGACCAGTGAGATCGTGCCGGCGAACTGCCCGATCGCGGTCTCCAGATGGACCTGGGGCATGGCGCCCAGCAGCTCGCGGGCGGCGGCCAGCGTGCCGGGCACCTCGGCCAGCCGGCCCGCGACCGAGATCAGCCGCTCGTGCAGCGGAGCGAAATCCCGGGCCAGCAGCTGGTAGACGGGCCGGCCGGGATTGGCCAGCAGGGGGTTCCAGGTCGGCTCGTGCAGCTCGTCCAGCTCGAAGATCTGCCGCTCGATGTGGCCGGACATCATGGCCGCGTCCACCTGGTGCTCGGCGGTCAGCCGGCTCGGGTCCAGCCCAGCCATCGCATCGGCCCAGCGGCCCAGGACCTGCCGCTCGCTGGCCAGGGCGTCCGCGGACAGGACGGACAGGTGGCTGTCGAACCGGTGGTCGCCCAACTCGGTGGCGAAGTCCGGGTGCCGCCGGCCCTGGTCGTCCAGATACTGCCGGGCCAGCGTGGCGAACTGGCGGTCGCTGTCGTCGCTCACCTGTTTCCCCGCCCCTTTCCGCATCTGGATACGCAGGCCCCGGGGGATCGAACCTACTCCTCCTCAGTCATCAAACTCGCACAGGGCGTCAAGGCCGGTGAGGGCGAGGATGCGGCGGCTGGCCGGCCCGGCCCGGCGGAGCACCGGGGGACCGGCGGCCGGCAGCGGCCGGGTCGCCCCGGCGAGCAGGCGGGCCGCGGCCACGTCGACGAACGTGACCTGAGTCAGGTCGAGGACCAGCCGCCGGGGCTGGCGGGCCAGGACCTGGTCCAGGTGCCGGGCCAGCACCGGCGTGGTGGTCAGGTCGAGGTCGCCCGCGATGAACAAGGTCGCGGTCTCGCCGTCGAGTTCCGGCCGGACCGAGAGCGGCCGGGCCCGGGTGGACCGGGGTGGCGGCCGTTCGCCGTGGCGATGCCGGTGATCGCGATCGGCGGCGACGAACAGGTAGGCGGTGCGACTCCAGGCCATGGAAACTCCCGGCCGGCACGAGCGGTGACGGTGGATGGCGGCTGCTGTCAGAGGGCGTCTTCAGCGCGGGGTCAGCAGCGAGGTGATGAGCCGCGGAGTCTGGGCGGCGTGATCCTGTACCAGTATGCCCCACCCTGGTGACATTCACGGAAGCCGACCACGACCCGCTGCTGGCCGACTTCGCCATCGCCGGGTCCTGAGCTGCTTGCCTCGGGGCCCCCGAACCTGATCACCAGGCGGTCTGCTCACTTGCCGTCACGGGTGGGTGAGCAGGCCGCTCCGTTTCACCGTCCGCATGACCAGGATCGTCTCCACCTCGGACAGGCCCGGCAACTGGGCGATGCTCGTGGTCAGGTAGGTGTACAGCGCCTCGGTGCTGGGCGACAGCACGGACGCGTAGAGGTTGGCCGTCCCGGTCATGGCGGCCACGTAGGCGGTTTCCGGGTGCCCGGCCATGGCCTCTCCGGCCGCGCCCAGCTGGGCCGGGTTCACGGTCAGCCAGACCATGGCCCGCGCGGTCAGGTCCAGCAGTGAATGGTGGAAGTCGACGTCGAAGTACAGCACCCCGCTGGCCCGCAGGTCGGCGATGCGCCGCCGCACCGTGGACTGGGACCAGCCGGTCGCCGTGGCCAGATCGCTGAACGTGGTCCGCCCGTCCAGTTCCAGCGTGTTCAGCAGGGCCTCGTCGTCCGCGGTGATCCGGGCCTGCGCGGCGGGCCGGGGCCCGGCCCGCGGCTGCAGCGCCGCGACCTGCTCCGGGGTCAGCGTGCCCGACTTGTTGACCAGGCTCAGCACCCCGCCGAAGTAGGTGTGCAGGACGCACTGGGCGGTGATCCCGGTGACCCCGCGGCTGCGCGGCAGGGTGTCCAGCAGCAGGTGGCTGTCGTCGTCGCCGGACCGGGTCCGGGCCACGCAGGCGACCTCGGTGCCGCCCGAGGTCAGGCTGATCCAGGCCGTGTCCGGCCGCCGGGCCAGCGCCTCGGCCACCGCCGCCGCGGCGCTGGGGGTGCACTGGACCCGGATCACCCAGGACCGCAGGCCGAGCAGGTCCGGCTCCACCAGCCCGCGCACCCGCAGCAGCCCGGACGACCGGAGCCGGTTGTAGCGCCGGGCGATGGTCTGGTCGGAGACCCCGAGCACCTCGCCGATCACGCTGAACGGGGCCCGCCCGTCGAGCTGCAGGGCGTAGATGAGCTGGATATCCAGGAGATCAGTCATCGGATTTAGCCATCAGAGTGGCCTTCCATGTCGATATTGATCGAAAATACCCGCCAACGAGCCCCTGCAAAGCGGAAAAGCTGATGCTGGTATCGAATTTAACCCACACGGGGAGACAACCATGAATCCTTCCGCTCGCGTGACCCGCGAACCGGCCCGGAGCCGCTGGTGGCCGCTGGTCGCCATCTGCCTGGGCACCTTCATCCTGCTGGTCGACGTGACCATCGTCAGCGTGGCGCTGCCGCCCATGGCGCGCGACCTGCACACCCAGCTGGACTCGCTGCAGTGGGTGGTGGACGCCTACGCGCTGGCCCTGGCCGCCCTGCTGCTGGTGTGCGGTTCGCTGGCCGACCGGTTCGGCCGGCGGCGGCTGTTCCAGCTCGGCCTGGCCCTGTTCGCCCTGTCCTCGCTGGCCTGCGCGCTGGCGCCGAACGCCGGCTTCCTGATCGCGGCCCGCACCGTGCAGGGCGCCGGGGCCGCGGCCATGTTCGCCACCAACACCGCCCTGCTCAACCACAGCTACGAAGGACGCGACCGCTCGGTGGCGTTCGGCATCTGGGGCGCCATCAACGGCGCGGCCGCCGCGGTGGCCCCGGTGCTCGGCGGCCTGCTCATCGCGGCCGCGGGCTGGCGCGCGATCTTCCTGGTCAACCTGCCCATCGCGGTGGCCGCGGGGATCATGACCCAGCGCACGCTGGCCGAGTCGCACGGCCACACGAGCCCCATCGACTGGGCCGGCGCCGCCTCGTTCACGGTGTCGGCCGCCGCCCTGACCTACGCCCTGATCCACGGCGGGGACAGCGGCTGGGGCACTCCCATCACGCTGGCCTCGTTCGCGGTGTCCGCGGCCGCCCTGGTGATCTTCGTGCTGACCGAGCTGCGGGTGGCGCACCCGCTGCTGGACCTGTCCCTGTTCCGCCGGGCCTCGTTCACCACGCTGATGATCGTGGGTGTGGTCATGACCGGGTGCGCGTTCGCGCCGTTCCTCTACACCCAGCTGTGGCTGCAGTCCGTGCTCGGCCTGCCCGCGATCGGCGCGGGCCTGGTCCTGCTGCCGTCGGCCGGCATCGCGTTCGTGGTCTCCGCGGTGGCCGGGCGGTTCCTGCACGGGATGGCGGCCCGCTGGCCCATCGGCGTGGGCCTGGTCCTGATCGGGGCCGGTTCCCTGCTCCGCGCCGTCCTCACCGCGTCATCCGGCTGGGTCTCGCTCATGGCCGGCCTGGTGGTCAGCGGCATCGGGGTCGGCCTGGCCGCCCCGGTGCTGATCTCCGCCGCCCTGGCCGCGGTGCCACGGCCGCGGTCGGGCATGGCCAGCGGCGCCGTGAACACCTTCCGGCAGATCGGCTACGCCCTGGGCATCGCCGCCTTCGGCTCGGTGTTCGCCAGCCACGTCACCGGCGCCGTGATCGGCAGTGCCGACCGGCACCTGGTGCGGGGGGCCTACGCCACCGCCCAGAACGACATCTACCTGCTGGCCGGCCTGGCCGCGGTGGCCTGCGGGCTGCTGGCCATGGCGCTGATCCGGCCCGGGCGGGCTCCGGCCCCGGCGGCGCCATCGGCGCCGACGGCGGCCGCTCCCGGGTCGCCCGGAATGTCGGAGGCTGCTCCTATCGTGAGGTCATGACGGCTCACACCCCGCCCACGGGGTCGACGGGCGGCACTGGTCTCGGGACGCGCGCGGACGGCGTCGGCCAGGCCGCGCCCGATGGCTACAGCACCGTGACCCCGTGGGTCATCTCCAGCGACACCGCCCGCCTCATCGATTTCGTGCAGGCGGCGTTCGGTGCGCACGAACTGGCCCGGGTGCCCGGCCCGGACGGGCGGATCGGGCACGCCGAGGTCCGGATCGGCGACGCGGTGGTGATGATGTTCGACCGTGCCGACGGGTGGCCCGAGACCCCGGGCTTCCTGCGCCTGTACGTCGAGGACGCGGATCTGGTCTACGAGCGGGCGCTGGCCGCTGGGGCCACCTCGGTCACCCCGGTCACCAGCCTGTTCTTCGGCGACCGGGTGGGCCGGGTGCGGGACCCGCTCGGCAACATCTGGTGGATCCAGGCCCACGAAACCGACGTCGACCCGGCCGAACTGGCCGGCCCGCAGGACCCGGCGGCCATGGCCGCTCTGCGCACGGTGGAGATGTCCCTGGACACGGCCATGCGCCAGCCGGGCTGAGCCGGTTCGGGGCTCAGAACTCGGCCTTCAGTGCCTCGATCTCACGGGCGTGCTCGCGCAGCTTCGTGTAGGCGGGCCGTTCCCGGATCCGGGCCAGGGCCCACCGCACCGCCTCGGCCCGGCTGCTGGCGATCCCGGCCGTGATCAGCGCGTCCACCGTCTCCAGGTCGGCGGGCCCGAGCCGGGCCATGATCGGCACCAGCGGTGCCTCGGCCCGGTCCAGCACCACGTCCGGCTCGGCCTGGCTGATCCGCGACGACGGCCCCGGGCGCTCGTCGGAGTAGCCGTCCCCGGCGATCACGAACTCGACCATCGCCACCTGGGGCACGGTCTGCAGGTCGTGGCGGAAACCCTGAATGGCTGCGCCCTGGCTGCGGTGGAACTCCTCGATGACCAGGGCGTCGGCGTCGGTGCCGTCCGGCCGCCGGTCGTCCGGGGGCGCAAGGACCAGGCGGACCAGCAGTTCGCCCGGCTCGATGGTGGGTTCGTCGCCGTACTGCCGCACCACCACCCGTTGCACGGCCGGGTCGGGGAAACGGCGCCGGGCCAGGTGCTCGATCTGTTCCTGCAGGTGGTTCAGCTCGGCCTGATCCATCGTTGCCTCCGCGTGCGCGTTTCGCCAGAAATCAGCGTAACTCGCGTAACGACCGATACGCCATAGGAAATACGGGCGCACCATGGTCGGCCCGGGCCGTGCCCCCTAGCGGTTATGGTCTCGTTTCGCCGCCGGTCGTCGATCGCGGCCCGCACCGTCAGTGGTGTGTCCAGGCCGAATCGAGTGCGCGCTCAAGGATCCGCCGCCATGCGATGGGAGCGGACGGCTCGCTGCTGGCAGTGCCTGCCATCCAGAGCAGCGCGATCAGGTCGTCCTCGGTGAAGGCTGCAGCGAGCGAGCCATCGCCGTGTGCGTCGCGGACGAGTTGCCGGCCAAGGTCGGCGGTGCGGTCGCACACGCCGATGAGGGCGGTTGCCTCGGGGAACCGGCGCAGGATGGCGTCGTTGAGCGCGGGGTTGGACTGCTGGATCTCGATCATCCCGTCGATGAAGGTCTGAAGGCGCTCGCGGGGCGTCAGCCTGGCCATGACCTGCCCGGCGAGTCCCTGGAGCTTGCGGCCGGCGATCTCGGGGAGGACGGCGTCGATGACGCCCTCGCGGGAGCCGAACCGGTTGTAGAGCGTCCCGACACTCACCCCGGCGGCGCGGGCGATCTCGTTGAGCGAGGCATCCAGCCCCTTGGCCAGGAAGATCTCCAGGGCCGCGGCGTGGATCCTGGAGATGCTGTCGCGGGCGTCCTTGCGCAGAGCCCTCTGCCCGGCCGCCTGAACCATGGTTCACTCCTAACTTGAGTGCCACTCAATTTTGACCTAATGTTGAGAGGTACTCAAATTCTAGGAGACGGAGACACCGCATGGAAACCGCCGAACAGGCGCCGACCCGGCTGAGCATCGACGTGTGGTCCGACATCGTGTGCCCGTTCTGCTACCTGGGCGAGCACCGGCTCTCGCAGGCGATCGCCCGCTCGCCGCTCGCCGACCGGATCGACCTGCGGATCCACACCTTCCAGCTCGACCCGGCCCTGCCCGCGTCTCCGATCGCCACGCTGGACCACTTGTCGGCTAAGCACGGCGTCCCGGCAGCGCAGGCCCGGACCATGGAGGGCGGCCTTGCGCGGCAGGCACGGTCCGAAGGACTGCCTTACGAGGTCGACCGCCCAGCGGCCAACACCTTCGACATGCTCCGTCTCGTCCAGCTCGGCAACGTTCACGGCGTGGGCTGGGAGGTCATGCGCGACCTGCAAGCCGAGGTCTTCTCCGCCAACCCGGACGCCTACGCCCCCGCCACCCTGACCCGGGTCGCCGAGAAGCTCGGCATCCCCGCGGAGGAAATCCACGAGGTGCTGGACAGCGACAAGTACGCTGACGCGGTGCGCGCCGACCACGAGCAGGCGGTCCGGCTCGGCGCCCGGGGCGTACCGTTCACCGTCCTCGGCGAGCGACTGGGCATCCCTGGCGCCGTCGAGGCCGACCAGTTCCTCGCCGCCATCGACCAGGCCTGGGAGCAGATCAGTGGCTGAAACCACACCCAGCCAGACGGCCGGGCCACTGCCGCTCCTCGAGTCCGGGGCCGCCGGCTACTGCGACCCTGTCACCGGCCTGTGCGTGCTCCCTGCTGCCGTCCCTGAGCTGCGCGGTGACCCTGAGGCCATGACCCTCCCCGGCCACGCGGAGAAGGTCGTCGCGCCCGACCTCCGCCCCATCGGCGACTGACCCCAGCCCGTCTCCTGAGCACGGCCGACGGCCGGCCCGCCTGCCTGGATCCGCCTGGCAGGTATCCCTGGCGCCCACATCACCCACGAAAGAAGAACACTTCATGCCCCTCATCACCATCGTCGGCGCCGGCCCCGGCCTCGGCCTCGAGATCGCCCGCGCCTTCGGCCGCCAGGGCTTCAGCGTCGCCCTCGTCGCCCGCAACGCCGCCAAGCTCCGCGACCTCGCCGCCACGCTGAAGGAAGAGGGCATCGACGCCGCCGGCTTCCCCGCCGACCTGCTCAAGCCGGAAACCATCACCTCGGCCTTCGAGCAGATCAAGGCCACCTACGGCGCCATCGACGTACTGGAGATCTCCGCAGTCGACCAGGCCCTTGCCGCGGCGAACGTCCTGGATGTCACGCCCGAGAACCTCCGGCCCCAGCTCGACTTCCACCTCTCCGCGATCCACGCCGTGCGCCAGGTCGCCGGCGACATGATCGCCGCGAAGTCCGGCACCATCCTGATCACCACCGGCGGCGGCTCCATCAACCCCGTCCCGTTCCTGGCCAACATCAACATCGCCGCCGCAGGCCTGCGGAACTGGACCCTCAACCTCCACAACGTCATGAAGGAGCACGGCGTCCACGTCACCCACGTCGCCATCAGCGCCTGGATCGGCGGAGGCCACCCCGCCGCCGCCCCCGACGTCATCGCCAAGGTCTACCCCGAGCTCCACGCGACCCGCGACCAGGCCGAGCTGCACTACGTCGCCCTCGACGCATAAGGCAGAGCACATGAGTGACGCCGTGCGTGCTCGGCGTGCCGTGGTGACAGCGTGAGACCGGGCGCCCGGGCTCGGCGCCAGCCCTTGGACTTAACTCATCTAGGCTGGGCGCGTGCGTCCGACACGGGTCGCTCGTGCCGCCGCGGTGCTGGTCGCGGGCCTGCTGTGGAGCGAGTTCGAGCACTGGAGGTCGTCGCGCCGCGGGCTGGGCAGCCAGCCCGGGCAGCGCGGGACCGGCGAGGCCGTCGTGGTGCTCGGATTCCGGAACCGTGGCACCCGGGCCAACGCCATCAACCGCTGGCGGATACGGGCGGCCCTGCGCTCCCGCCAGCCCGAGCTGGGGCCGTCCCGGCTGGTGCTGTGCGGTGGCCCGGTCGGCGGGCGGGTACCCGAGGCCGAGCTCATGGCTTGCTACGCCCGCGAGGAGCGCTGCTACTCGGGCGTGCTCATCACCGAGCTCACCAGCCGTTCGACGTGGGAAAACGTGCGCAACGCGATCCCGTTCATCGAGGACGCCGACCGGATCAAGTTCGTGTCGAACTCACTGCACGCGGAGCAGGGCCGGGTGTACCTCCGGCAGCTCCGGCCCGATCTGGCCGACCGGCTGGTGCCCGCGGCCGATTACCGGTTCGGTGAGCTGACGCTGATCAAACCGGCCCTGACCGCGCTCGGCCGCTGGCGTCTCCGGCAGGCCGCGGCCAGGGCTCAGCGCCCGGACCAGATCGGGTAGTCGACGTAGCCGCGGTCGCCGCCGCGGTAATAGGTACCCCGGTCCGCCTCCGCCAGCTCGTGGCCGAGGGCGAGCCGGCTGACCAGGTCAGGATTGGCGATGAACCGGGCCGCGAACGACACGGCGTCGGCCAGGCCCGCCCCGACCAGCGCGTCCCCGGTCCCGGCCTCGTACCCGTGGTTGGCCACCAGCGAGCCGCCGAACAGCTTGCGGTACCGGGCCACGGCCTCGGTGTCCGGCGGACCGCCTCGCGTGGCCGGGGCCGGTCCGCGCAGGTGCAGGTAGCCCAGCCCGCTCTCACTCAGAGCGGTGACCACGTCATCGCAGGTGGCCAGGGTCTCTTCGTCGGCCGTGAACGGATAGCGGCCCGGCCGGGATCCGGCCCGGGGCTCGTCCCGGATCGTCCAGTACGGCGACAGCCGCACCCCGGTCCGCTCGGGCCCGTCCCAGGCCGTGGCCACAGCGTCGGCGACTTCCCGCAGCAGCCGCCCGCGGTCGGCGCCGTAACCGTCGTGGCGGCGGTTCAGCCGCGGGTGCAGGGACTGGGCCAGCAGGTAGGTGCCGTTGGCGGCGATCTCCACGCCGTCGAATCCGGCCTGCCGCGCGCGCCCGGCCGCCGTCCCGAAGTCCCGCACCACCGCGCGCAGGTCGGCGGCGGTCATGGCCCCGGGGGCCGGTCCCGGGCCGAACCCGGCGCCGGTGTGCCAGAGCTGAAGCACGATCCGGCCCCCGACGGCGTGCACCACATCGGTGACCTGCTGCCAGGCCGCGACCTGGGCCGCACTGTAGATCCCGGGCACGTCCGGGTAGCGTCCCGCGGCTTGCTCGCTGACCCAGGTGCCCTCGGCCACGATCAGGCCGGCGCTGGCCCGCTGGGCATAGTAGGCCGCGTGCAGGCCGGTCACGGTCAGCGTCGCCGGGTCGGCCCGGCACCGGGTGGCCGGGGCCATCACCACCCGGTTGGGCAGGTCCAGGCCGCCCAGGGTGACCGGCCGCAGCAGCGGACGGAGGTCACCCGGTTGGTTACCCTGCTGGTGGTGGATCATTGGTGGTCTCTCCCTGTCGCGATGTCTGCGAAGCCATGAAGCAGACGGACGGCGGCAAGGAAAGGTGACCGATGGACGAGCATGAGCTGGCCGCGCGGTTCGAGGCCCACCGCGGGACCATGCGCGGGGTGGCTTACCGCCTGCTGGGCTCCCTGGCCGAGGCGGACGACGCCGTGCAGGACGCCTGGTTCCGGCTGAGCCGGAGCGATGCCGGCACCATCGGCAGCCTGGAGGCGTGGCTGCGGACCACGGTGTCACGCATCTGCCTGGACATGCTGCGGACCCGGGCCACCCGGCGCGAGGAGCCCCTGGACGACCGGCTGCCCGCGGCCGCGTCCGGGGACGGCCCCGAGCAGGAGGCGGTGCTCGTCGACTCGGTGGGCCGGGCCATGCTCGTGGTGCTGGACCTGCTGGCCCCGGCCGAACGGGTCGCGTTCGTGCTGCATGACCTGTTCGGCGTGCCGTTCGGCCAGATCGCCCCGATCCTCAGCCGCAACGAGGCGGCCACCAAGAAGCTGGCCAGCCGGGCCCGGCGCCGGGTCCGCGGCGAGCCCGCGGTGCCGCCCGCTGAGCTGAGCCGGCAGCGGCCGGTGGTGGAGGCCTTCCTGGCCGCCACCCGCCGGGGTGACCTGGATGCCCTGCTGGCCGTGCTGGCCCCGGACGTGGTGCGGCGGGCCGACGCGGTGCTGCTGGCTCCCGGCCGCGCCGCCGAGCTGCGCGGCGCCGGCCCCGTGGCCCGGGAGATGGTGGCGTTCGGCGGGCGGTCCCGCTATGCGGCCCCGGCGCTGGTCAACGGGACCGTCGGCGCGGTGGTGGCCCCGCGCGGCCGGCTCCTGCTGGTCATAGCGATGACCGTGACCGGAGACCGGGTCGCCGGCTACGAGCTGATCGCCGACCCGGCCCGGCTGAGCCGGGTCGAGCTGTCGGTCCTGGACTAGGCGGTGGTGGCGCTGCGCCCGGTGGCCCGGACCGCGGCCGCGATGTCGTCGGCGGTGGCCAGTTTCTCCATGGCCTCGTGGACGTCGGAGGCCCGCGACGGCCGAACCGGCAACGCGCACTGGCTCCGGCCCCGGCCCCGGGCCCGCCAGTGCCACGCGCCGGCCCGGGCGGGCGGCCGAACCGGGGGGAAGGAGAGCGGCATGGCGATATCACCTCGAAGTGCCGGTATTAATGAATGACGCGACTAACTATGAGTCGCGCGAGCAGCGGTTTTGGTTCACACAGTTACCGACTCGTTACTCTCAGTCCCGAAATGCCCCTTCAATGCCTCGTATCCGGTGCCGGACGGCTCAGTAATAGCCCGATATCGTAATATTCGATATCGTGGTTCTTGTGAGTCCTGGTGAATCCGCCCTGCTGGCGCTGCAACGTGCCACCCATGTGACCCTGCACGCGCTGAGTCGTGAACTGGCGAGCCTGGGGCTGACCGCCGCGGAGATCAACGCCCTGGCCAACCTGGCCGACGGCCGGGCTCGCACCGTGTCCGAGCTGGGCGCGGCCACCGGCAGCCGGCCCACCACCGTGACCAGCGTGCTCGACCGGCTCGAACAACACGGGCACATCACCCGCGGCCCCCGCCCGGGCGACCGTCGCGCCGTGCTCATCGAGCTGACCGGCACCGGGCGCCAGGCCGCGGCCACGATCCGGCAGACCCTGGCCGGGCTGGAGCAGCGAGCCCTGGCTGACCTGGATCCCGGTGCGCTGGCCGGCTTCCACGCGGTGCTGCACGCCCTGATGGAGGTGCCCTCATGACCGGTACACCCTTCGACGAGCTCATGCGGGAGGTGATGGCCGGGGCCGCGCGCTTCGGCCACCGCCAGCACGTCCACCTGACCTGGCTGGCCGTGCGCCGGTACGGCCCCGCCAGCGCGATCACCCTGGTCAGCGAGGGCATCCAGCAGACCGCCCGGTACGCCGGGGCGCCGCAGAAGTACCACGCCACCGTCAGCCGGGCCTGGGTCGAGCTGGTCGGGCACCACGCCGTCCAGCCCGGTCCCGATGAGAATGACTTCGCCAGCTTCATCGGCCGCAATCCAGCCCTGCTCGACAAGCGCCTGCTGGCCCGGTTCTACCGGTCGGCCACCCTGGCCAGTCAGCAGGCCCGGTCCGGCTGGATCGAGCCGGACCTGGCCCCGTTCCCCTGGCTGGCGGCCGGATAGCGAACGGCCCGGCACCCCTGGGGGGAGTGCCGGGCCGCAGCGTCAGAAGATCAGCCGATGATGTTGCCGTCCTGCGGGTTGTTGCCGTCGTTGTTGCCGGACGAGTCCACCCACTGCTGTGTGTGCGGCAGGTTCGTGGTGGTGTACGTCCACTTGTAGGTGGGCAGGCCCACCGAGCCGAAGTGGGTGCCGGCCGGGAAGAACTGCTCGACCCACGCGCTGGTCGTCTCGTCTCCGGTCGCCGACGTGTTGTGGTTGTCGAGGAAGTGGTCCACGAGCGCGGCGTCCGGGTGGTTGGAGCTGGCGTAGAACGCCTCTGGTGCGCCGCCGATCATCGTGCCCCGGGCCTGCGGCCGCACTTCCGTTGAGCCGGCCCAGTGACCGGACTGGTTCGGCGCGCCGGCCCCGACGACGGCGGCAAAGGTGCCGTTGTCGCTCAGGGTGCCGGTGTAGTAGTAGCAGTGGGTGACCCCGCCGCCACAGTTGCTCGGGTCCGCCGACCCCATCAGCTTGATCGTGACGGTGCGGTTGATGGTGTCCTCGGCCCAGATCGCAGGATTGCCGTGCCCGCCGTCCGGGTGGTTGATGATGTGCGTGGTGGCCTTGGCCGTGACCGGGTGTCCCGGGTGCGGGTGGCGGCCGCCGGGGTGGCCGCCGACGTTGAACGTGGTCCACTTCCATTCCTGGGAGCGGCTGAAGTTCAGGTGACCGCGCCGGTCCTGGCGGACGTTGTCCGTCGTCACCGGACGGTTGGGACCGTGTTCGGTGACGTACTGGTGGGAGCCCTCGTTCTGCAGGGCAACGTACTGACCGAAGCCCACTTCGTCGAACTTCTGCGACCGGCTGTTGTTGCAGTGCTGCAGGCTCAGGCCGCCGAAACCGTCCGTGACGCACCGGTTGTTGCTGGCGCCGAACGTGACCGTGTGGCCGTTCACCGAGTGGGAGAACTCGGTGTTCGGCCCGGTGTGGCCCGCCCCGACGATGGCCGAATTGTTGCCCACCGCGAACACGACGCCGCCCTCGGACTGCTCCGTCCCGTAGGTCGCCGCCCCGGCTGGAATCGCCGCCGCCAGCGTGGCGAAGGCGCCCGCGGTCAGCGCGCCGGACACGGCCACCGCGGCCTTGCTCTTGAATCCCATCAAGCCTGATCTCCTTTGACGTGTCACCGTCCCGCTCGGGCGGGACGGCCGGGAAAGACGAGCCCCCCGGCTTGCCGCAGCTGCGCAACTGCGGCAAGCCCGAAGGTCGTCATTCTCGGTGCTGGCTTAATTGCCCAGCGTCACTGAAGATGAGTCTCCCGACACGCAATTTCGGTGCACCTAGTTATCAGTTCGTTACTTAAGGTGACCGCATAAATGCTCGCGAAGGCCCGCTCGGGCGAAAGGTACGTACTGACCAGCCGATACCCGGGTGCGCCGGGCGGGCGATTTACGCCGCTGAATTCACGGTGGCCGACAGGTCGAGCGACCCGGCCAGCGTCTGGTAAACCACGCAGTAGCGCAGGGTGAGCTTGAGGAGGGTGTCGATCTCCTCGGCGGTCGCGTCGGTGTCGAGGGTGAAGCCCAGCCGGATGGCGGTGAAGCCGACCGGGGCGTCCTTGGCCACGGCCAGCGTGCCGCGGAAGTCCAGGTCGCCCTCGGCCGCGACGGCGCCGCCGCGGACGTCGAGCTTGAGCGAGGTGGCGACCGCGCGCAGCGTGACCCCGGCGCAGGCCACCAGGGCCTGCAGCAGCATGTCGCCGGAGCAGGCCAGCGTCCCGTCCCCGCCGGTGGCGGGGTGCAGTCCGGCCTTGGCCAGGGCCTGGCCGGTGGCCACCGAGCAGCTGAGTTCCTCCTCGCCCAGCTGTCCGTGCGCCTGCAACGTGATCATCGCCTGCTCGGGGTGCTCGCGGTAGGCGTCCTTCAGCGGCTGCTGCACGGATCGGAGCTCGGTCGCGTCCACATGGTCCTCCCTGCCGGTGTCCGGTGACGCCGGATCTGTCCACCGTCGCACCCCCCGCCCGCCCAAGTCCAGGCGGGGGGTGCCGTCCTATTGACCGCGAGAAGGACAGCCCGGTTGACCGCGAGAAGGACAGTCCGGCCGTGCGGGAGCTCAGCCCGGCCTTGTCCGCCCTGGGCCGCCCGGCTAACGTAGGTATATTCGTCACTGAGTGACGAATTTGTTCTCAGTCCCGTCCGATCTGGGAGAGTGCCGGATGAACGAGTGGTTCGAGTCGGTCGCCGAGGCGCGGCGCCGGGCTCGCAAGCGGCTGCCCGCCTCGGTGTACGGGGCGCTGATCGCCGGCTCCGAGCGGGGCTGGACCGTGGACGACAACATCCGGGCCTTCGCCGAGCTGGGCTTCGCCCCCCACGTGGCCGGTCACCAGCCCCAGCGCGACCTGGCCACCACCGTGCTGGGCCAGCCGATCTCGCTGCCGGTGATCATCTCGCCGACCGGTGTGCAGGCCGTGCACCCGGACGGCGAGGTCGCGGTGGCCCGGGCGGCCGCGGCCCGGGGCACGGCCATGGGCCTGAGCTCGTTCGCCAGCAAGCCGGTGGAAGAGGTGGCCGCGGCCAACCCGCAGACGTTCTTCCAGGTCTACTGGTCGGGCAGCAAGGACCAGCTGGTGCAGCGGCTGGACCGGGCCCGGGCCGCCGGTGCGGTCGGGCTGATCGCCACCCTGGACTGGTCGTTCTCCATGGGCCGGGACTGGGGGAGCCCGGTCATCCCGGAGCGGATCGACCTGCGGGCCGCGCTGCGGTTCGCGCCCGAGGCGCTGGCCCGCCCGCGCTGGCTGAGGGAGTACGTGCGCACCGGGCACATCCCGGACCTGACCGTGCCGAACATGGCCAACCCCGGCGAGCCCGCGCCCACGTTCTTCGGCGCCTACGGCGAGTGGATGCAGACCCCGCCGCCGAGCTGGGAAGACGTGGCCTGGCTACGCGAGCAGTGGGGCGGCCCGTTCCTGCTCAAGGGCGTCACCCGGGTCGACGACGCCCGCCGCGCCGTGGACGCCGGCGTCACCGCCATCTCCGTCTCCAACCACGGCGGCAACAACCTGGACGGCACCCCGGCCACCATCCGCTGCCTGCCCGCGGTGGCCGAAGCCGTCGGTGACCACGTCGAGGTCCTCCTCGACGGCGGCGTCCGCCGCGGCAGCGACGTCATCAAGGCGGTGGCTCTCGGCGCCCGCGCGGTCATGATCGGCCGCGCGTACCTCTGGGGCCTGGCCGCCAACGGGCAGGCCGGCGTGGAGAACGTCCTCGACATCATGCGCAGCGGCATCGACTCAGCCCTGCTGGGCCTGGGCAAGTCCTCCATCCACGAGCTGACCCCCGACGACGTGCTGGTGCCGCCCGGCTTCGTCCGGCGGCTCGGCGATCCATCGGAAGAGCTGTCTCCCACGACCTAGAACCTTGCCTCCGGCGGGGGCCTCGAGTTCCGGGATGGATCATGGTCCTCGGGGTTCCCCGCCAGCCGAGCGCACCGGCACATCAGCGCCCATTCACCACACCTGCCCTGGACGTCCCGGCCCGCGGGGACGCCCTCCGGGTGTGAGTGTCACACCAGACCCATGAACCCCAGAGGCCGCACCGCTCAGGTGCCCGGAGCCGGGTGCCGCCAGTTGACGGCGGGCAGCAGGGCCTCGGGCCGGACCCGGTGGGCGTAGCGTTTGGTGATCTCGAACAGCGACCCGATCAAGGTGCCCGACAGCAGGTGGGGGTCCAGGCCCAGGTCGATGAGCTTGGTGTGG
>DATDIH010000026.1:0-2087 GCA_036521155.1 Streptosporangiaceae bacterium | reverse complement strand
GCCCGGATGAGCGAGCTCGTGCACTACGAGGCCGGTGACCAGGTGGTAACCCTCACCCTGGACTCGCCGCACAACCGGAACGCGCTGTCCCGCCAGCTGGTGGCGGAGCTGACCGGGCGGCTCGCCGAGGCCGCGGCCGAGCCCTCCGCCCGGGCGATCGTGATCACCCACACCGGCCGGGTGTTCTGCGCCGGCGCCGACCTGGCCGAGGCGGGGAGCCAGCCGATGACCGCCGCCAACACGGCGATCCTGGCCCTGCTCAGCGCGATCGTGGATGCGGCCAAGCCGGTCATCGCGCGTCTGACCGGGCACGTCCGGGCGGGCGGCATGGGCATCGTCGGGGCCTGCGACCTCGCCCTGGCCAGCGAGACCGCGACCTTCGCGTTCACCGAAGCCCGCATCGGCGTGGCGCCGGCGATGATCTCCCTGACCACGCAGGACCTGCTGACCCCCCGCGCGGCGGCCCGCTACTACCTGACCGGCGCCACGTTCAGCGCGCAGGAGGCCGCCCAGGCCGGCCTCATCACGATCGCTTCCTCTAACGAAAACCTCGACGCGGAGCTGGGACGGCTCCTGGCTGAGATCCGGGAAACCTCCCCCCAGGGTGCGGCCGAGACGAAACGGCTGCTCATCCAGGGCCGGCGGCAGCGGCTGGCCGGCGAGTCGGGGGCTATGGCCGAGCTGTCCGCGCGGCTGTTCGCCTCGGCCGAGGCGCAGGAGGGGATCCACGCGTTCCTGGAGAAGCGGCCGCCCGCCTGGCGGGTCCCCGCGGAGTGAGCCCCGGACCTCAGCCGGCCCGGCCCCACCGGCCACCCCAGTCCCGGCAGAAACGCGGAGCCAGAAACTTCCAGTTGTCTGGGAGCTGGGCCGATTCCGTTGACCTGGGCACACCCGGATCAGCATCGTGGGGGGACGAACAGACGGCCGCGCCGCGGCCTGCGCGCAAGGACGGTGTGATGTCAGATCGCATGGAGGCGCCCCCGCGGCCCTCTCGTGCCCCGGTACCCCGCAGCCAGATGCCCCGCATGCAGGTGCGCGGCGCCCCGCGGCGCAACCGCCGCCGGTGGGCGGTAGCCGCCGCCGTCACGGCCTGCTGGGTGGTGCTGTGGACGGTGACGGGATCACTCGTCGCCGGGACCCTCGTGCTGCTGTTCCTCGCTGCCCTCGTCGTGGTGACCGTGCTGGCGCTGCGGGCCCTCGGCCTGACCCGGGACCATCCCTGGGTGCGGCAGATCGCCACCCGGCCCTGGCGTGACGGGCAGGAGGTGCTGCAGCTCGCCCTGCGGCACCTGCCGGAGGTGTTCGTGGTGACCCCGAGCGGGGCGCTGCTCGCCCCCACCTCCGTAGAGCTGCGGCTGAACCCGCGTGACTTCGGCTCGCTCGGTGAGCGGATGGACATCGGGCTCGTGGAGGCGAGCGCCGCCGAGGTGTACGAGGAACAGGTGGCCGCGCACGAGGCCCGGCTGGCCGGCCCCGGGCCGGTCGAGGTGAGCCTGATCAGCGACCCGGCCGTCCCCGAGGGCCGCTACCAGCTGCGGCAGGGCCGGCCGCTGGGCGCCGGCAGCGGGTTCCAGGCGGCTGCGCCCTCCGGCTTCCAGCAGGCTGCCCAGAATGGGTTCCAGGCCGCCCAGAACGGGTTCCAGCAGGCTCCTCCCCGGGCCAGTTACGTGCCGCCCGACGTCCACGCGGCCGGGCCGGCGTCCCAGGTCGGCGTCTTCCCCGCCGGGCCGGTGTCCCAGGTCGGCGTCTACCCGGCCGGGGCGGGTCTCGGTGCGGGCCGGGACCCTGGCTGGCCGTTCGCCCACGACGGCCGCACCACGTCGGCGCCGGTGTCCGACACCACCGCCACCGCGGCCACCGCCGGCGGCGGGGACCTGGCCACCGTGGCCGAGCCGGCCCGCAGCATGATCCCGACGCTGCGGCTGATCACCGGGGACCGGGTCTCGGAGACCCGGCTGTCCGGCGCCCGGGCCGGCCGCGGGCAGGTCGAGCTCAGCCTGCCCGACGTGCCCACGGTGTCCCGCGAGCACGCCAGGTTCACCTACTCCGACCACCAGTGGTGGGTCGCCAACCTGGGCATGAACGGG
>DATDIH010000025.1:0-3172 GCA_036521155.1 Streptosporangiaceae bacterium | reverse complement strand
AGCACGGCTTCCTCGACCCGGCCAGCCCGCCGCTCAAGCCGTGACGCACGGGTCAGCGGCGCTCCGGCCGGCGGCGCTTGTGACCCGGTTGTGACAGTCGGCGCACAGGCTGGTGACATCGGTGCCGCACCGTCGGGGGATGCACGCGACAGGCGCTGTCATGGATTGCCTGACCGGGCTGCCGCCTGGAGCCACGCATAATGGCGGGCGATGACTACTGTGCTGCTGGTCGAGGATGACCCGGCTGCCCGGCAGGGCCTGGAGCTGGCGCTGAGCCGGCTCGGTTATGGCGTGCGCGCCGCCGCGACCGGTGAGGCGGCTCTGGACGGCCTGGATGAGGGCCCAGTGGATGTTGTCGTGCTCGATGTGATGCTGCCGGGCGTGGACGGTTTTGAGGTGTGCCGGCGGCTGCGCCGCGTCAGCAACGTCCCGGTGATCATGCTGACCGCCCGCGGCGACGACTTCGACATCGTGGCCGGCCTGGAGGCCGGAGCCGACGACTACGTGGTCAAGCCGGTCGAGCCGAGGGTCCTCGACGCGCGGATCCGGGCGGTGCTGCGCCGGCTGGCCCGGGCCGGCTCACCAGCCGAAACCTGGGGCGACCTGGTGATCGACCGCGAATCGCTGATCGTGCGGCGGGCCCGCCAGCCAGTGCCGCTGACCCCCACCGAGCTGAGGCTGCTGCTGGTCTTGTCCGGGTCACCGCGGCAGGTATTCTCCCGGGATCAGCTGCTCGACCTGGTGTGGGAACAAGGCTACCTAGGTGATTCCCGGCTGGTCGATGCCTGCGTGCAGCGGTTGCGGGCCAAGATCGAAACCGACACGTCCGAGCCGCGCTACATCCAGACGGTGCGCGGGTTCGGCTACCGGTTCGGGCCGGTGTAGCCCCGAACACGGGAGGAGTCCCTGGTGCGTGCCCGCCTTATCGCCGCGTTCATCGTGGTGGCGCTGCTGGCGGCGCTGGCGTCGGCGTGGGTGGTCACCCTGATCGTCCCGTTCTACCCGTCGCTGGGCACCCTGATCCGGCCCGCCCTGATCAGCCACCTGCTGGGGTCGCACGTGCCGGGGACAGGCCGGCGGCCCCCGTGGGGCCCTGACTTCCCGGCCCAGACCACCGCCCTCGCCTTCGTCCTGGTCGCGTCGGGGCTGCTGCTGGCGACGATCACCGGGCTGGCATTCGCCGCGGCCCGCCGGGTGCTGGGGCCGGTGCGGCGGCTGGCCCGGGCTGCGCAGCAGATGTCAGGCGGCGATCTGTCGGTCCGGGTCGAGCCGGCCGGCCGGGACGAGCTGGCGCAGCTGGTCACGACGTTCAACACCATGGCCTCGGCATTGCAGGACAAGGTCGGCGAACTGGAAGTGATGGAGGCCCGGGCCCGCCGGTTCGCCGGGGACGTCTCGCACGAGCTGCGGACACCGCTGACGGCGATGACCGCAGTGGCCGACATCCTCAGCGACGGCACGGCCGCGTCCGTGGACAGCACCGCGGCGGCGCGCCTGGTCGGCCAGGAGATACGCCACCTCAACCGCCTGGTGGAAGACCTGATCGAGATCTCCCGCTTTGACGCCGGCTCGGCGCAACTGATCGCAGAAGAAACCGACGTCGAAGCCGCGGTGCGGGAGTGCCTGCGGGCCCGGAACTGGGCCGACGCGTGCCCGGAGGTGCCGGCCGGGCTGAGGGTGCGGCTGGACCGGCGCCGTTTCGACGTCATCGTGGCCAACCTCGTCGGCAACGCGCTGCGGCACGGCGAACCGCCGGTTACCGTCCGGGGCAGCATCCAGGCCGGCCGGGTGGGCGGAACTGCACTGGTCCTGCAGGTCCGTGACCACGGCCCTGGCCTTCCCGCCGGTGACATCGGGCACGTGTTCGACCGGTTCTACAAGGCCGACAGTGCCCGGGCGCGCTCGGAGGGCAGCGGCTTGGGGCTGGCCATCGCCCAGGAGAACGCACGCCTGCACGGCGGGCAGATCGACGCCGCCAACGACCCAGGCGGCGGCGCACTGTTCACCGTCCAGCTTCCGGTGCACTAACACACCACCACAGGGCCGTCGCGCGCAGGACGGCGGACCCGGCGGGGTTGTGACGCGCCCGTGACAGGCATCGGACACCGTCATCACACCGGCGCCGCATGGTGGCGGCATGCGCGACATGAGAACCGGCTTCGCGGCCGGCAAGCCGGACACCACAGTCCCGCTGCGGGCCCGGGGCCCAGCCGCTGTGCGCCCCCGCTGCTGGAGCGGCTCACCCGGCCGCCGGCC
This sequence comes from Streptosporangiaceae bacterium, assembly GCA_036521155.1. GTDB lineage: Bacteria > Actinomycetota > Actinomycetes > Streptosporangiales > Streptosporangiaceae > Bog-532. The sequence continues at coordinate 916 of DATDIH010000025.1, read as the reverse complement.
GGCCGGGCCGGCGGGCCGGATCGTGCTTGCCGTCCTAGCCGTGATCGTTCTGGTGGCCGTGACCTTGATAGGGCGCTCCGACCCGCCAGGCCCGCCGTCCGGCCCACGGCCCAGCCCCCTGGCCCAGTCACCGGCGTCGCTCGGCGCGGTGTCCTGGCCCGGGGCCGGTGTCTCCGCCGCTGACATCACCGGCCTGGGAGTCGTGGCCGGGCCGGGCGCCCAGCGGCGGGTCCCGGTCGCGAGCGTCGCCAAGGTGATGACCGCTTACGTTGTGCTGCGCGACCACCCGCTAAGCCCGGGCCAGCGGGGGCCGGACATCGTTGTCCAGGCCGCCGCGGCCGCGGCCTACCCGGCCGAAGTCCGCAACGGAGACTCACTGGTGCCCGTTGCTGCCGGGGAACGGGTCAGCGAGCGCCAGGCGCTGGAGGCACTGCTGCTGCCGTCCGCGGACAACATGGCCTGGATCCTGGCCCGCTGGGACGCTGGGAGCCAGGCCGGATTCGTGGCCCGCATGAACGCCACCGCCCGCGCCCTGGGCATGACCGCCACCCGCTACACCGACCCCTCCGGCCTCGCCGCATCCACCGTCAGCAGCGCCGCCGACCAGGTCGTCCTGGGCACGGCGGCCATGCATCAGCCGGCGCTGGCCGCGATCGCGGCGACGCGTTCCGCGGTCATCCCGGTGGCCGGCCTGATCCCCAACCTCAACACCCTGCTCGGCCAGGACGGGATCGCCGGGCTCAAGACCGGCAGCGATTCCGCCGCCGGCGGATGCGTCCTGCTGGCCTCCTGGCGGGACGTGCGCGGCGGCCGGAGCAGGGTCCTGATCGTCGCCGCCGTACTCGGCCAGCCCGGAACAGCCGAAACCATCCTGCCCAACGCGCTGGGAGCCGGCCACCATCTCATGATCAGCCTG
>DATDIH010000024.1:0-4307 GCA_036521155.1 Streptosporangiaceae bacterium | reverse complement strand
GTGCACGATCAGCGCCGACGCGGTGATGTGCAGCGGGTTGGCCCGGGACCACGGGTCGGCCGGGGCCTCGGCCAGTGCCCGGACCCGGGTCACGTCCGCGGCCTCACCCTCGTCCCGGGGCTGGAACCGGTCGAGCAGGTCGAGAACGGGACGGGCGGCACACATCGGGGAGGATTCACCATATTTCGAAGGTCACAGGTAGGGGCGTCGGCCAGCCTACGTGGCCGGGTTGACCAGGTCAGGGGCGGCCGAGGATGCGGACGGCCCAGCCGGCGTCCTGCCAGGCCGCGGCGTCCAGGGCGCACCGGGCGTCGATCAGGTAGCGCCGGGCCACCACGGCGCCGAGGGCGGCCGGGTCGATCGCCCGGTAGTCGGCCCACTCGGTCAGGTGCAGCACCACCTGGGCGCCCTCGGCCGCCTCGAACACCGACGAGGCGAAGCGCAGGTCAGGCCGGGCTCTCGACGCGTTGGGCATGGCCACCGGGTCGTGCACCGACACCACGGCCCCGGCTGCGGCCAGCCGCCCGCAGATGTCCAGGCTCGGGGAGTCCCGGATGTCGTCGCTGTTCGGCTTGAACGCCACTCCCAGCACGGCGACCTTCGTGCCGTCCAGGGTGCCGCCGGCCGCCGCGCGGGCCAGGTCGATGACCCGCTCGCGCCGGCTCAGGTTGATGGTGTCCACGGTGCCGAGCAGGTCAGCCACCGAGTCCACCCCCAGCGTTGCCGCGGTGGCCCGGAACGCGCGGATGTCCTTGGGCAGGCAGCCGCCGCCGAAGCCGAGCCCGGGGCCCAGGAACTTACGGCCGATCCGCTCGTCATGGCCCAGCGCGTCGGCCAGCTGCATCACGTCGGCGCCGGAGGCCTCGCAGACCTCGGCCATCGCGTTGATGAACGAGATCTTGGTGGCCAGGTACGCGTTGGCCGCGACCTTGACCAGCTCGGCCGTCTCCAGGTCCATGGCCAGGGCCGGGATGCCGGCCGCGAGCGGCTTGGCGTAGACGTCGCGGAGGGCCTGCTCGGCCGTTGGCGAGGTCACGCCGAACACGAACCGGTCCGGGGTCAGGCTGTCCTGCACGGCGTGGCCCTCGCGCAGGAACTCCGGGTTCCAGGCCAGGTCCGGTTCGGTGCCGGCCGGGGCGTTCCGGCGGAGGTGGTCCAGCAGGGCCCGCGCGGTGCCGACCGGCACCGTGGACTTGCCCACCACCAGGCTGCCCGGCCGCAGGTGCGGGGCCAGCGCTTCGGTGGCCGCGTACAGGTAGCTCAGATCGGCGTCGCCGGCCTCGCTGGCCTGGGGAGTCCCCACACACAGGAAGTGAACCTGGCCGAACTCCCCGGCCTCCGCGTAGTCAGCCCCGAACCGGAGCCGCCCCGCGTCCAGGTTCTTGCGCAGCAGCGGTTCCAGCCCCGGCTCGAAGAACGGCGCCTCGCCGCGGGCGGCCCGTTCGATGCGGTCCGCGTCGATGTCGATGGCCAGCACGTCGTGCCCGAGGTCGGCCAGGCACACGGCGTGGGTCAGGCCCAGGTACCCGGCACCGATCACGGTGACGCGGACTCGCGGCTTGATGCTCATCACGAGTAATAATCGCAATCGGCCGGCGGCCCGGAGAACTTTCCCCCGGGTGGTCGCGCCTTTGTTACAGGGCTTTTCACGCCCCTTTAACCCGCTGGTCCGGATCGGTACAGATCAGGCCCCAGGGCCGGTCGGAGACCCGGGTCAGCACCACCGTGGCCCGGTGCGGACCGGACAGCTTCAGCCGCCGCCGGATCTGGTCCACGTCCCCGGCCAGGCCGCGCCGCCGCAGGTCGGCCGAGCCGATCCCGAGCTCGCGGAGGCGCCGGGCAAAGTGCCTCTCGTTCCACGGAGCGGACTCGACGACGACCAGGGTCCGGGCGAACGGGGTGGCGGTGCCGGCGGCGTCGGCGGACAGGAAGGCGATCCGGTCGTCGATCTTCCACGCGCCGAGCCGCCGGGCCAGGTCCTCGACCAGGCCGGCCCGGGTCACGGCCGGGCTGGGGTCGAACAGGTAGGCGCCGGGTTGTCTGACGGGGACCGGGTCGCCGGGCTCCGGAGTCAGCGTGTGGCCCGCGGGCAGGATCGTAGCCCGGCTCGAAGCGGTGGCCAGCGCCGGCGACCAGAGCACGGCCTCCTTCAGGTCCCGGCCATCGGCCACGAACTCGGTCTCCCAGCCGTCCGGGGCCGTGCCCGCGGGCAGCCCGGGCGCGGCCTTGATGACCACGTTCGGGACCTGGCCGGTCAGGGCGAAGCACCAGTCCAGCGGGGGCTCGCTGTCACCGGGGCGCAGGCGCCGGCGCTGGGCGGCCCCGCGCGGGGACCGGCGGGCCGGATCAACGAACACGGTGGTTCTTCCGGCCAGGTCGACCTCGCGTACGTCGGCCCGCTGGGTGGACAGGCCTTCGGCCACGTCGTAGACCCCGGCGTTGTGGGCGGCCATCAGCAGGTGATCGTGGTCCCGGTCCACGGCCAGCACCTCGCGCCCGGCGGCCAGCGCGATCAGGTCGCCGCCGATGCCGCAGCCGAGGTCGGCGGCGGGATTGGCTGGGCCCGGGGCGGCCGCGGCCAGGCGGGCGGCCCGGTGCCGGGCCGCGGTCTCCGACGAGGCCTGCTCCAGGCCGGGCCGGGTGAACAGCATGCGCAGGGCCCGGCTGAACTTGGCCTGCCCGGCCACCCGCAGCTCGTCCTGGGCGGTGGCCGCCGCGACCAGGCCGGCCGGGAACTCGCGGCGCAGCCGGGCCGCGGTGGCCAGGGCGGCCTCGCCGTGGTCGCGGGCCGCCGCCACCCGGGCCAGCAGCTCGGTGCCGGCGGGCGACAGCAGCGCCTCGGCCAGGCTGGCTTCGTCGGCGGGGGTCACTCCTTCGGCGGGGCTCACTCCTGCGGAACGATGACGAACTGCCGCAGGGCCAGGTCCCGGAAGGTCACCGGCCCGCGCGGACCCGGCACCTTGTCGATGTTGATCCCGGTCTCCGGCACACCCAGCAGCTTGTAGCCGTCCAGCAGCCGCGGGGTGGCGTTCCAGAACGCGCCGGTCCCGGCGTAGACGGCGAAGAACCGGTCGACCGCGTCACGGTCTTCGGTGACGATCGCCGCGGCCAGGCCGGACGTCTCCGCGTTGGCGATGGCGGCCGCGGCCGAGGCGCCGCCCGCCGGGGCGACGGTCACGGTGGCCTCGCGGCCGGTGTCCAGCGCCCACTCGTGCCCGAGCGGGTGCTCGTGCGGTGGCAGCGACGGGGTGATGCCCAGCCTGGCCAGCAGGCCGGTCACCAGCGGGACCAGCTCGTCCCAGCGCTCCTCGTCGATCAGCAGCAGGTTGAGCCGGTTGCACACGCCCAGCCGGTCCAGGCTGTTCTCCACCAGCCCCAGGCTCTTGCTGTTATCAGCGGCCGTGTCGAGGAAGATCACCGCCCCGCCGTCGGCGTGGGCCAGCGTCCGCACCCCGTGCCGGGCCCCGGCGAAGGCCAGCGCCCGGGTGCTGGCCCCGCTGCCACGCAAAATGACCAGCGGGATCAGCTCCGGCTCGCTGACCAGCGCGTAGGCCGCGGCCTGGCCTGGCACCCGGATCAGCTGGATGGCGTCTGGGTCGAGGTCGGCGTCGTCCAGCGCGGGCGCCACCACGTGGTCGGCCAGCGCGATCGCCGACCGGAGTGCGGCCGACCCGGTCCGCAGCACCCCGGCGTTGCGCGACTTGATCAGCTGCGACGCGATGTCGGCCACCACGTTGGGGCGGGCCTCGAAGTTCGCCCCGATGACCCCGACCGGCCGCCGCCGCTCCTGGGCCACCAGCCCGCCCGGCAGCTCCCGGATCACCCGGGTGTCCGGCTCGGCCGGCACCTCGGCCAGCTCCAGCAGCTGGTCGGCCATGCCCTTGAGCCGGGTGTCATCCAGCCGCAGCCGGTCCCTGAGCGCCCCGGTCAGCCCGCTGTCGTCGGCGGCCCGCATGTCCTCGTCGTTGGCGGCCCGGATCGCGTCCCCGGCCGAGCCGCGGTTCAGCCGGTCGGCCATGGCCCGCAGCGCCCGGCTGATCGCCGCCTCCGGCGCTCCGGCCAGGCTCCCGGCCGCCCGCTGCGCCGCCCGCGCCGCCCGTTGCACGGCCGCCGCCGTCTCGGCATCGACCCGCACCTGGGCGCCTTCGTCCATCGTCATCCCCCCATCATCCCAGCCTCCGCGCGGTGCCGCCCCCGTTCCCGCTCGGCCCCTAACCGAACCGCAATCGGTGCGGTAGCGGTCAGCGCCGAGCAGGTGAGTGGGTGACCCCCGAGACGCGCCGCACCACACGTGCCACGTGAGTTTC
>DATDIH010000023.1:0-29884 GCA_036521155.1 Streptosporangiaceae bacterium | reverse complement strand
GGGCCAGGGCCAGCAGGCTGGCGGTGCTGGCGCCGCCCGGGTTGATCAGGGCCAGCGTGTGCTTGCTCGAGATGCGGGCCGCGGTGCCGGGTGCGCCCGGGCCTTCGTGACCCTTGCGGAAGCCCGCGTGCTCGATCAGCCAGGCGGCCGGGACCTTGACCTGGCCCGCTCCGGCTGGGTAGTGCGGCACCGGGCCGTCGTGGCGGGTAGTGAGGGCGGCGAACTCGTCGCCGGTCAGGACGGGATTGGTGAAGAACGAGCCCGCGCTGCGGGAGTCCGGGTCGCCCGCGTCCAGGACCATTCCCTTGCGGGCCCGGACCTTGAGCACGGCGGACCGTGCTTCCTGCAGCGGCACCTGGCCGCCGGGGGCCACACCGAGTTCGGCGGCCAGGTCCGGGTAGCGGACCGGGGCGGACCGGGGACCCCGGGTCAGGCGGAAGGTGACGGCCAGCACCAGGTGGCGGCCGTCCCGCTTGAACCGGCTGGTCCGGTAGCCGAAGCCGCAATCGGCGGCCGGAACGTCAGTGACCTCGGCGCGGTCGCGGTCCCAGGCCCGGACCGAGACGACGGTGTCGGCCACCTCCTGGCCGTAGGCGCCCACGTTCTGGATCGGGGTCGCGCCGGCCAGGCCGGGGATGCCGGACAGGCACTCCAGGCCGGCCAGGCCCTCGGCCACGCAGCGGGCCACCACGTCGTCCCAGTTCTCCCCGGCGGCCACGGTCAGGCAGGCCTGGCCGCCCGCCTCGCCGGTGATGTCAAAGCCCCGGGTGGCGACCCGGACCACGGTGCCGGGGAAGCCGTCGTCGGCGACGACGACGTTGCTGCCGCCGCCCAGCACCAGCAGGGGCTCGCGATGCTCGTCGGCGGTCCGGACCGCGTCCACCAGGGCCGGGCCGGTGCCCGGCTCGATGAAGGTGGCCGCCGGGCCCCCGAGGCCCAGCGTGGTGTACGGGGCCAGCGGGACCTGGTGGGCAGTGCTGGCCGAGACTGGGCCGGTCGGGGCCGGGCCGGTCAGGGCAGCACCACCACGGCGCGGGCCCGGGTCAGCACCTTGGTGCCGTCGGACCGGGCCGTCAGGGCCAGCACGACCTTGTTGCCGTCCAGCTTCTCCGCGACGGTGCCGCTGATCTCGATGGTGGCCCCGCGGTCGTCGTCGGGGACGACCACCGGGGCCGAGAACCGCACCCCGAACTCGACCACCGCGCCGGGGTCGCCGGCCCACTCGCTGGCGAACCGGCCCGCCTCGGCCATGGTGTACATGCCGTGCGCGATGACGTCGGGCAGGCCGACCGCCTTGGCCACCCGCTCGTTGGTGTGGATGGGGTTGAAGTCACCGGACGCCCCGGCGTACTGGACCAGGGTCAGCCGGGTGACCTGGTAGCTCCTGGGCTCCAGTTCGGTGCCGGGCTCAACGTCCGCGTACTTGACCGTCGCTGCCACCGTTCCCGCCTCTCGCTCCCGTTGCGGTCCCCCGTGTTCACTGGCATCCCCGATGCCATTTCGAGCGCCGGCGCCGGGTCAGCCGACGGCCCGCTCGACCAGCGTAGACAAGGCGGTGCAGACGTGCTCCCCGCCGGTGGTCGTGATGTCGGTGCGCGTGGTGAGCATGGTCATGGCGCGGCGCGGCGTGATGTCGGTGATCGTGGTCTGCGCGACCACGACGTCACCGGCGTGCAGCGGCCGGGTGTGCTCGAACCGCTGCTCGCCGTGGACGACCATGGAGTAGTCGAGCCCCAAGTCCTCGTCGGCCATCGCGTGCCCGCTGCTGGCCATGCTGATCACGATGGCAAACGTCGGCGGCGCGATCACGTCGGGGTACCCGGCCGCCTGCGCGGCCTGGCGGTCCCGGCACAGCGGGCTGAGATCGCCGATGGCTTGCGCGAACTCGGCGATCTTGACCCGGCTGACCTCGTACGGCTCGGACGGCGGGAAGCTGCGGCCCGCGAAGTCCGGGTTGACCGGCATGTGGGTGTTAGCGGGTCTCGCGGTGCGGCTGGTGTCAGCGGCAGTTGGGGCAGTACTTCTTCAGCTCGAGCCGGTCGGGGTCGTTCCGCCGGTTCTTCTTGGTGATGTAGTTGCGGTGCTTGCACTCCTGGCAAGCCAGCGTGATCTTGGGCCGGACATCGGTGGCAGCCACGGCGAAGTGCCTCTCTCGTTGCAGTAAGTCGAACGGGATAGCTAACGTGGGCCACCCCTGCGGTATTTCTTAGTAGCGGAGGCCGGACTTGAACCGGCGACACAGCGATTATGAGCCGCTTGCTCTGCCTGACTGAGCTACTCCGCCATGGACTGTCGTGACAGTCGTAGACATGACCGGTGGTCAGATTACCCGATTCTCGGGGCGGAGGGTGACCGGCGCTGCGTACTCACGCTGGAATGTCCGCTCCCACCAGGCTCCGGTGGCCCGCAGTTCCGGCCATGAGGTGTACCGGTACCGGTACAGCTGGGCCCGGACCAGGGTGGGCGGGGCGTCCGGGAACGGGTTCGACCGCAGCAGGGCCAGCACGTGGCGGTCCTGGCGCAGCAGGGCGTCCAGGAAACGTGGCAGCCACGGGTCGGCGTACCGGGGTGACAGGGCCGCGAACCACATCAGCCAGTCCAGCCGCAGGTGGTAGGGGGCGAACTGGCGCGGCATCCGCCGCGGGTCGCCGGGCTTGCCCTTGAACTCGTACTCGCGCCACTCGGTCCGGTCGGTCAGCACCGGGTCGCGGGTGCCCTCGACCACGATCTCGTACCGCCGCCGGGTGATCCCGCCGAACGCGCCGTAGGTGTTGACCAGGTGCAGCGGGTCGAAGCTGGCGTTCATCAGCTGGATCCGGGAGACCAGGTTGCGGGCGGGCTGGTAGCTGAGCACGGCGACCAGGACGGTGAGCGCGATGACCAGGCCTTCGAACCACCCGGGCGCGGCCGTGAACCGGGGCCCGGTCAGGCCGAGGCTGACGGCCCGGTCGTCCACAACCGACAGCGCCAGCACGATCGTCAGCCAGTTCAGCCAGGCGAAGTTGCCCGAGGCCACCAGCCACAGCTGGGTGACGATGACGATGGCCGCGGCCACGCTGGCCACCGGCTGCGGGAAGAACAGCGCGAACGGCACGACCAGCTGGGCGCCGTGGTTGGCCGCCACCTCGACCCGGTGCAGCGGGTCCGGCAGGTGGTGGAAGAACCAGCTCAGCGGGCCCGGCATGGGCTGGGTCTCGTGGTGGTAGCGCAGGCAGGTCAGATCCCGCCAGCAGCGGTCGCCGCGCAGCTTGATCAGGCCGGCCCCGAACTCCAGCCGGAAGATGAGCCAGCGCAGCAGGTACAACGTGAGCACGGGCGGCGCGGTGGTCCGGTTGCCCAGGAAGATGGCCAGGAACCCGGTCTCGGCCAGCATGGACTCCCAGCCGAAGCCGTACCAGGTCTGGCCCACGTTGAGGATCGACACCTGCAGCGCCCACGGCAGCGCCCACAGCAGCATGGCCGCCCACAGCGGGACCAGGTCGGCCAGGCCCGCGGCCAGCGCGGCGGCCAGGATCACGCCGCCCCAGGCGGTGGCGGCGAAGAACCGGTCCGAGTAGTGCAGCTGGAACAGGCTCGGTGACTGGCGGAACGGCACCCGCGCCGTGTAGCGCGGGATCGGGGTCAGGCCGTGCTGGCCGAGCAGCCCGCGGAACTGCCGGGCCGCGGTGACAAACGCGACCAGGTAGATGACGGCCAGGCCGCGCTGGAAGGCGGTCCGGGCCAGCCAGTAGTCCGGGGCGGTGAACCAGTGCATCGGGGTGGCCTCGCAGCCATCATGTATTTGGTTCTGGATCAGGCCTTGGCAGAGGTCAGGGACGTTGGGCCGGGCACCGGGTGCTGGAAGACCCGGCGCAGGGCGGTCGCGGCCGCGTGGTAGCCGCACATGCCGTGTACCCCGGGACCGGGCGGAGTAGCGGCCGAGCACAAAAAGATCGCCGGGTCCGGGGTCGCGTACGGAACCCGCGCGAACGTCGGCCGGAACAGCAGCCGGAACTGGTCGCAGCGCCCGACCGCGATGTCCCCGCCGACGTAGTTGGCATTGCGCGCCTCCAGGCCGGCCGGAGCGGTGACGGTGCGGGCCAGGACCAGATCCCGGAACCCGGGCGCGAACCGCTCGATCTGGGTCTCGATGGCCGCGGTGTGGTCGCGGTCCCAGCCGTTCGGCACCTGGCAGTAGACCCAGAACGTGTGCTGCCCGGCCGGGGCCCTGGCCGGGTCGAAGCGGCTGGGCTGGGCGGTGATGAGGAACGGCGGGCTGGGCGCCGTCCCCCGGTGGACCGTGCGCAGGGCGGCACTGATCTCCTCCAGGGTCGGGCCCAGATGGACCGTGCCGGCCCGGTGGCAGTCGGCCGCAAGCCAGGGCACCGGCCCGCTCAGCGCGTAGTCGATCTTGAATACGCCCGGGCCGTGCTGGTACCGGCTCAGCTTGGCGGCGTACTGCGCGGGCAGCCGGGACCCGGCGATGGCCGCGAGCTGTTCCGGGGAGGTGTCGAACAGGTAGGCCCGGGCCGGCGGCAGTTCGGCCAGGTTCTGGACCCGGTGCCCGGTGGTGATCGTCCCGCCGAGCGAGGTGAGCAGGCCGGCCAGGGCATCGGACACGGCCTGGGTACCGCCGCGCGGGATGGGCCAGCCGACCGCGTGCGCGGCCAGCGCGAACATCAGGGCGATGCCGCCGGTGACCGGGGCGGTCAGCGGGGCGGTCACGTGGGCCGCCATCCCGGCCAGCAGGCCCCGGGCCCGGTGCCCGCGGAACTGCCGGGCCAGCAGCGCGGCCGGGGCCGCGGCCGGCAGCCCGAACGCGGCCAGCAGCAGCGGATGCGGCGGCAGGCCGTCCAGCGGGGCCCGCAGCACCGAGGGGGCCAGCTCGTCCCACCGGCCGAGGAAGGGCCGGACCAGCCGCCGGTACTTCCGGCCGTCCGGATCCAGCGAGTCCACGGTCTCGGCCACCGACCGGGCCAGGGTGACCGCCGGGCCGTCCAGAAAGGGGTGCGCCAGCGGCAGGTCCGGCTGGATCCAGTCCAGCCCGTGCTCGGCCAGCGGCCAGGACCGGAACAGCGGCGAGCCCGCGCCCAGCGGGTGTACCGCCGAGCAGGGGTCGTGCCGGAAACCGGGCAGGGTCAGCTCTTCCGTGCGGGCCCCGCCGCCGACCGCGTCCGCGGCTTCGTGAACCGCCACCTCCAGGCCGGCCTGAGCCAGCGTGATCGCGGCGGCCAGTCCGTTCGGGCCCGCACCGACCACCACCGCGTCCACGGTGCCCCCGGTCACCGGTCCTCCAGCAGCGGCTGGCGGGGGTCCCAGGTGGTGCCGCCGGCCGCGTCCCGGCGCTGCCGGGCCAGCGCGGACAGGGCTTCGAGGACCACCCGGTTGGCCAGCGCGGCGGTGATGTCGGCGTGGTCGTAGGGCGGGGCCACCTCGACCACGTCGATCCCGGCCACCGGCAGCTCGTAGCAGATACGCCGGACCGCATCCAGCAGCTGGCGGGCGCTCAGGCCGCCGGGCTCCGGGGTGCCGGTGCCCGGGGCGTGGGCCGGGTCGCACACGTCGATGTCCACCGACAGGAAGACCCCGTCGCACTCGTCGGTGGCGATGCCGAACGCCTCGGTCAGGCATTCGGTCAGGCCCCGGGCGACGATCTCGGTCATCTCGTAGGAGCGCATCCGCTGCTGGGCCATCCAGCCCAGGGTCTCCGGTCCGGGCCAGTAGCCGCGCAGCCCGATCTGCAGGAACCGGTCGCCGCGGACGGCGCCGGACTCGATCAGCCGGCGCATGGGCTGGCCGTGCCCGATCAGCGAGCCGAACTCGGTGTCGCCGGTGTCGGCGTGCGCGTCGAAGTGGATCAGGGACACCCGGCCCGCGCCCAGGTGCTGGGCCACGCCGGCCGCGTCCGGCCAGGTGATGGTGTGATCGCCGCCCAGGATCAGCGGCCGGGCCCCGTTGCGGGTCACCTCGTGCACCGCGGCCTGCAGGTCGCGCACGGACCGGGCCGCGTCGCCGGAGAACATCTCCACGTCCCCGGCGTCGTAGACCCGCAGGTCCTGCAGGCCGTCGGTGCGCAGCGCCAGCGAGGGGCGGGACCCGTCGTGGGGCAGGTAGTCGGTCTGCCGGATGTACTGCGGGCCGAACCGGGCCCCGGACCGGTAGGACGTGCCGCCGTCGAACGGGGCCCCGATGATGACCACGTCGGCGTCCGGGTAGGTGGCCGGGTCGGCCCAGTCACACCGGGCCACGCCCAGGAACGTGATGTCCGGGCCGAACTGGGGTCCGTAACGAGCCATGGTCCTGTCTTACCGGACTTCGGCCGATGGCGCGCGGTGGCTACCACCACCGAAGATGGAGGCATGGACACTGGGCCCCGGCGGCTGCTGGCGACGATGCCGCTGCACGCGATCACCGCGACCTACGGCGAGCAGGGCCTGCGGGAGCGGTTCGCGGCCGAGATCGCCGGGTTCGGCGACGCCGAGCGCCACCGGCTGGAGGACGCCCTCGATCTGGCCGCCCGGCTGCACCGTGGCGACCGGCGGCAGAACGAGCCGTACCTCAACCATCCGCTGCGGGTGGCGATCCGGATCATGTCCCACTACGGCATCCGCGACCCGGACGTGATCGCGGCCGCGCTGCTGCACGACGCGGTCGAGGACCACGCCGCCGAGCTGGCCCCGGACGGGCGGACCGAGTCGGCCCAGACTGAGGCGGCCCAAACTGAGGCAGCCCAGACTGAGGCAGCACTGGCGGTGCTGGCCGAGCGGTTCGGCCCGCGGGTGGCCGAGCTGGTGGCGGCGGTGACCAACCCGGAGTGGGACCCCGGCCGGGACCGGCACGTTCAGTACCGCGAGCACGTGGCGGCCAGCCTGGACGCCTCCCCGTGGGCCCGGGTCATCAAGGCGTCCGACTTCACCGACAACGGGGCCGGGCTGCTCTACACCACCGGGCCCCGGGTCCCGGACCTGGCCGACAAGTACGCGCAGCTGGTGCCGGTGCTGCGGGAGCTGATCAGCCGGCCGGACACCCCGCTGGACCGGCGAGCCCGGCAGCGGGTGCTGGAACAGCTGGACCGGGCCGAGGAACGGTTCGCGGCTATCCTGCCGCCCAGTGGATCAGGTTGCGGGTGAGCTGGTCGGCCACTGGTGTTCCCTGGTGCCGGAGCAGGTCGAAGGTGGTCACGACCAGCCGTCCCCGCCCCACCGGGTACGTGGCGGCCAGGACACCGGACAGGTAACCACCCGGGCACGGGTACCCGACCACGAACGCGGCCGACGCCACATCCTGCGGTGCGCCGCCGCGCAGCAGGTGGCCCGGCACCACGTCGCCGTAGAACTCCCAGTCCAGCAGGCCCGGCGCCGGGAGGTGGTCGAACACCGGGTGCGGCTTGGCGAAGCACTCCTTGTGGTAGAGCCAGTCGTGGAAGCGGGCGCACACGATGTCCCGGCCCCAGGGCAGCGTGGTCTCCTGCGCACCGGACGGGATCAGCTCCCAGGGGCAGAAGACCAGCACGGTCGCCCCGTCGGCCAGGGTCTGGCCGAGCGAGGCGACCTCGCCGGCGGTGAGCTGGCCGGGGTGATCGACGATGACCAGCCGCCCCGCGGCCAGGGCGGCCGACTCGGCTTCCAGCGGCGGGACGGCCGGGCGGGCGATCACCTGGAAGCCGGCCCGGCCCGCGGACGGCGCGGCGGCTCCGCCCATCGACGCTCCGCACTGGTAGGTCCCGGTCAGCTCCGGGGCCGGGAGCCGGGTCTCCAGGACCGGCAGGGACAGTGGGGCGCCGGCGGCCGGAATTTCGACGGTGGTTTTCTCCTCCCGGCGCCAGCCGCCGGGGCCGACCACGGCCACCGTCACCTCGTAGCGGCCCGGGGCCAGCGCGTCCTCACTGGCCAGCCGCAGTTCCAGCGTCACCGGGTCACCGGGGTAGGCGACGGCCGGGGTCACGAACAGGCACCAGCGCAGCGGGGCCCAGCCGTCGGCCAGGGCCTCGACCACCCCTGGCTTCCAGCGGCGCCAGTAGGTCCACGATCCTTCGCCGGTCAGGGCGTGATCCAGCATGCCGGTCAGGTTGTAGCCGGCGATCTGCGGGTTGGCCCGGATCAGGTCGAAGGACACGGCCCGGCGCCGGGACTGGTGGGCCTGGCTGGCCCGGAGGGCGTCCTGGGGGAAGCAGTACACCCCTTCCATGCCGTACGCGGCCCAGTCCTGCAGGAAGCGCTGGGCCATGGACCGGGTGTAGGCCAGGTCCGGTGGGGTGACCCCGGGTACCCACTGGGCGGCGTCGGCCGCCTCGGTGACCGCGTCGTACAGGCTGCCGACGCCGTACTCGGACAGGAACACCGGCTTACCCGCCTCGCCCAGGGTGCGGACGATGCGCGCGACCTCCGGTGACTCCGGCAGCCGGGGGTAGTAGTGCAGGTCACCGGCCCCCGGGACGAGCGCGAACCGGTCCGGGCCCACGGCGGCCCCGGGCTCGGGTGGCGGCTGGGACGAGGACTCCTGGCCCCACTCGTGCTGCCACTGGTCCTGGCCCGGGTTGGCCACCGAGCCGATCGACAGGTCCCCGTCCCAGCGGCCGCTGCTCAGCAGCACCAGCCGGGTCGGGTCCAGGTCACGCACGGTGGCCAGGGCCCCGACGGCGTGCCGGAACACGGCGCCCTCGCGGGTCTCGTTGAGCAGGCCCCAGATGACCAGGCTGGGGTGATTCCGGTCCCGCAGCACCATCTCGCGCACCGACCGGTCGAACCGGCCGGCCAGCTGCGGCGAGTCGGCCAGCAGCCAGGAGGACGCGGGCTCCTCGTAGACCAGCAGCCCGATCTCGTCACAGAAGGCCAGCTGATCCGGCCGGCCGAGCCCGGAGATGAACCGGACCATGTTGAAGCCGGCCGCCTTGGCGTAGATGAGGTCCTGCCGGACGAAGGCGGGCCGGGGCGGGACCTGCTGGCCGAGCGGATAGTGGTTGCCGGTGTGCGTGCTGCGCAGGTAGATCCGGCGGCCGTTGAGGTGGAAGTACCCGTCGCGCACGTCGAACTGGCGGAACCCGGTCCGGACCGTGGTCTCGTCCAGCGGCGGCCCGCCGTCGGACATGGTGACGGTGACCCGGTAGAGGAACGGGTCGTCGACGTCCCACGGGTGGACGTCCCCGACGGTCAGGCGGACCGTGGTCTCGGTGGTCCCGGGGCCGCACGGCACCGTCTGGGCGGCCCGCGCCGCCGCGAAACCGCTCTGGTCCTCGGCCACCGTCACCGCCAGCGTCCGAGTGGTTATGCCATCAGCGTGACCTTCGATATGAATATGGGCCGCGATCTCGCCGGTCTCGAGGGTGGCGGTGACGAACACTTCGCCGATTCCCGGCACGGGGACGACCCGCAGCGCGACTTCCCCGATGATGCCGCCGAAGTTGTAGCTGCGGCCCGGCCAGAAGTCGGTGTCGGGGGCGGTCTTGTTGCCGTGGGGGGTCTCGCTGAGGACGATGCCGTCGATGCGCTCGGCGGCCGGGTTCAGCACCCGCACCGCGAGCAGGTTGCCGGGGCCGTCCTGGACCGCGGCGGTGATGTCGAGCGTGAACGGGGTGTCGCCGCCCTCGTGGCCGCCCACGGGATGGCCGTTGACCCACACGGTCGCGGCGTAGTCGACCGCCTCGAAGGACAGCAGCAGCCGGTCGGGGCCGGTTCGCGCCGGCGCGGTGAACTCGCACCAGTACCAGGCGATGCCGTGGTGCTCGGGCAGGACCTGCTGGATGATCCCGGGCACCGGCGCCGCCTGCGCTTCCGGCGGGCGCCGTTGGTTCCAGGTTTCGGTTCCGGTCTCATCCGGCCCGGTCGCGCAGAGCGTCCAGCCCTCGACCAGCCGCTGGGTCAGCACACTCAGTTCCTTTCGGTGTAGAACCAGATGCTTCCGCTGCGCGGCGGCAGGTCGAACACCAGGCCGTCCTGGGCCAGCGAGGCTCCCTTCACCTCTCGCTGCTGGCCGGTCTCGGGGTTCTCCAGCAGGTAGGTGGCGTCCATCCGCAGGCCCCGCGGCACCACCTTGAGGGCCGGCTGGTCACAGTGCGCGAGCCGGATGGCCTGGATGAAGCCGTCCGGTGCGCCCCGGCCGGCCAGGTCAGGCGGGCGGTTGAACTGGGCCGCCACCCAGTCGTGGCCGCTGCGCCCGGCCGGGCTGAGCGGGTAGTAGTCACCCTCGACCACCAGCTCGGCGGCCCGCCGCCAGATGCCGATCATCTGGTGGATCGGGCCGAGGTTGCTGACCGGGCTCTTGATGTCGTAGGACGGCGTGAGCATCGGCGCCAGCGCGCAGTGAAAGGCGAAGCTGTCGTTCTCGGCGGCGTCGAGACCGGCGTTCTGGGCTTCGGCGAGGTCCCAGGACTGGGTGGACTCCCGGAAGTACAGCAGCCACTCGTACATCGTGCGGTGGAAGTCCAGTTTGACGGCGTGCTCGCCGTAGCCGTAGTCGGTGTAGTGCAGCGGGACCGACCGCCGCATGGTCTCCAGGTCGTTGCGGCGGCCACCCGACGCGCAGGAGTCGATCAGCAAGCCCGGGTGCCGATCCAGCAGGGCGTCCCAGAAGGCCAGGTAGCCCTGGACGTGCAGGTTCTCGGTGGCCCCCTGCCGGTCGTCGGTGTCGTTCATGCGCCAGAACTCCAGCGGCGGGAAGTTGAAGTCCTGCCGGTAGACGCCGACGCCGTACTCGGTGATCAAGCCGCTCACCAGCTCGGTCAGCCAGATCCGGCACTCGTCGTTGGACAGGTCGAGCAGCCCCGACCGGGCCGGCGGGGCCGCCGACTCGTCATCGTGCGGGGCCCCGGGGCGTTTCAGCACCCAGTCCGGGTGCTGCTCCCACAACTCGGTGCCGGGGGCGACCCGCTCGGGCTCGAACCAGAGCAGGAACCTGGCCCCGAGCGCGGCCGCGCCCTGGCCGACCGGGGCCAGGCCGTCCGGGAAGCGCTCGGGATCGGCCTGCCAGGTGCCGGTGATGGTCCAGCGGCGGGCCCCCTCGGCGTTCCGGCACGGGTACCAGCCGGCGTCCAGCCACCAGGCGTCGAACTGCACGCCCTGGGCCGCGAACCGGCGCTGGTACTCCAGCTGGTTGGCCTCGGTCGCCCCGGTGAACTCCTCTCCTTCATCGGTCCCGGCCGCCGACAGCAACGGCCGCAGGCGGGACCCGGCCGGGCGGGGCATGACGTGCTCGCGGTACCACCGCCGCCACAGGTTGACCGCACGGTCCGGGTTGCCGTCCCAGCCCATGAGGGTGATCCGCGGGGTCCGTATCGTCTCCCCCGGCCGCAGCCGCAGGCTGGTCTGCTCCTGGCCGGCCTGGATGGTGACCCCGTCCACCCCGGAGCTGAACCGGGTCGCCCACTGGCCGGGCCAGCCGACGGCCAGGGTCAGCCCGCCGCCGGCCGGCCCGGCGAAGGCGAGCCGGAAGTACGGGAAGGCGCGGTCACAGGGCCGTCCCCCCGAGGGGGCCAGCTCGAGTGGTGTTCGGCGGTCCAGCGGGGTGGCCACCCAGGCGTAGCCGTCGCCGCTGTAGAAGTCGCCGTTGCTGTGCTGGACGGTGGGCCTGTCACCGGCGAAGTCGGCGTCGAGGGCGAGCAGATCCTGCACGATCGGCGTCGGCTCGGCGGAGTGGTTGGTCAGCCAGGCCGTCCACTCCACGACCGGGAAGTCCTGGTACCGGACGACCTCCACCCGGATCCCCAGGCCGGTATCGGGGTCCCGGCCCTCGTACACCTTCTCCAGCGCGGCCGGGCCGGCCACCCGGAGCCGGGCCGTCGGGGACCACTCCGGGGGAATGCCCCGGACCGGTGTCCCGTCGTAGTGGAAGCTCACCGGCAGCTGCCCGGCCTCGTCCAGGAGATGATCGGTCCAGGCTCGTATTCGCTCATGGTCGGCCGGCCGGACGGCGGCCTCACTCGCCAGTGGGTTCATCGGTTGTGGGCTCATCGGTTACCCCTTGATGCCGAGCTTCTTGTTCTCGTAGGTCGTGAACTGGTCGATGAGCTGTTTGTGCTGGTTGGTGTAGGCGGCGATGATCTGGTCGGCGTCGCTGTTGTACTCGGAGATGGCCTGCTTCTCGGAGATGTAGCCGTTGATGTAACTCAGGTACAGGCCGTCGATCTGGTTGAAGGCCGGCCCGGTCAGGCTGTCGAACAGGGCGATCGGGTAGTAGTTCTTGGACTCGGCGTTCAGCTGGTCCAGGATCGGCTGCAGGGCCGGCGTGGCCTTGGCCCCCTGGATGATCGGCAGCGCGTTGTTCTCGCCGTTGACGATCTTGGTGTCCCACTCCGGGGTGGTGATGAACTGGAGCCAGGCCAGCGAGGCCTGGTACTTGGCCTGGGTCATCTTGCGGTCCGACTTCGGCGAGGCGATGCCGAACTGGAAGGCGGTCTCCGGGCCACCGTTGTCCTGCCACACCGACAGGTCGGTCGCGTACGGGGACGAGCCCTTGAAGTCCTTGATCTCGAAGTAGCCGACCGGGAACTGCTGGGACTTGGGCAGCGCGGCCACCTCGCTCGGGATCGCGTAGCCGCTGACCAGCGCGTAGGCCACCTGTTGGCCGAGGAACAGGGCGACGCCGTTGGGGGTCGTCTGTGAGGTGTCTTCGGGGACCTTCACGTCCTTGGGCGACCAGGTGTCGGTCAGCTGCTTGCCCAGCGGCCACCAGGCGGTGAGCTTGGGGTTCTTGGCCGGGTTCAGCCAGTTGCCGTCGTGGTTGTAGAAGTACGGCTGGGCCGCCGGGCCCATGGTGGCCGGGATGCCGCTGATGGTCTGCATCTTCTGCAGGCCCAGGAAGTTGGCCTGGAAGTAGTGGGCGAACCAGTTGTAGATCACCGGCGAGAACGACGCGCCCGCGTAGACGTTCTTGCTCTTCAGCTTCGAGGTGAGCTGCTGGGAGTCCGCGACCAGCTGGTTCCACGAGGTGGGCGGGGAGGAGATGCCGGCCTCGGCGAACAGCTTCTTGTTGTAGTAGAAGCCGATACCGCCCCAGTCGCCGTTGACCACGAAGATGCCGCTGCTGCCGGGAGTGTTGCCCGGCACCTCGTCAATGTGCAGGGCGGCCGTGTTCATCGTGTCGATCCACTTTTTGTTGCCGGGGATGAACGGGTTCGGCTTGTTGAAGGTGGGCAGCAGGTCTTCGTAGATGCCGTTGGGCAGGGTGATGTTGACGTAGTAACCCGGGACCATGGATACGTCGGGCAGGGTTCCGGCCGCGGCCTGGGTGATGTACCACTGCGGGGTCCCGATCTCCGCCGTGGACGGCACGAACTTGATGTGGACGTTGGGGTACTGCTTGGTGAAGGCGTTGGCCGCCTGCTGCATGGCCGGATCGGCCACGGTGCCGGGCGCGATCTTCACGCCCTTCAGCGGCGGCGTGTAGCCGCCCGCGGCCATGACGATGGTGCCCTTGAAGTCCAGCTTGGGCAGGCCGTTGCTGGACTGCTTGCCGGCCTCGGCGTTGTTGTTGATCGACCCCCCGCCACCGCCGCCGGTGCAGGCGGCCAGGGTGATGCCCGCGATACCGATCGTCGACACGCCCACAATGGAGCGCCGGAACATGGCGGCGCGCCCGCGCCGCGGCCTACTTGGTCTTTTCCACATTGGACACACTCCCTATTACCCGAGGGCTTTTGAGCTGACGTTTAATTGGCGATTCAGCTGGCACGGGAATCACATCTTCACGGCGCCGCTGGCCATGCCCGAGATGAAGTAGCGGAGGAAGATGATGAACAGCAGGATCAGCGGTACGGACACGATCGTGTAGGCCGCGAACTGCATGTTGGTCACGTTGATGCTGGACACCGAGGGCGGTGGCTGGAAATTGCCGATCGCCATGGCCGCGGTGGACTGGCCGGTGTTCAGGACCAGGCTGGGAAAGACGTAGTCGCCCCAGAACGTCGTGATATTCAGCAGGCCGACCGCGACCATGATGGGACGGCAGAACACCAGCGTGATGCTCCACAGCATCCGCAGATGGCTGGCCCCGTCGATGCGGGCCGCCTCGAAGAGCTCTTCGGGAATATCCTGGATGGCCGAGCGGAACACGAAGATGGCGAACGCCTGGCCGCCCGCGATATACGGGAGAATGAGGCCCAGTGGGTTGTTGACCAGACCCATGCCGCGCACTTCGAGAAACAGCGGAATGAGGGTCAGGAACCCGGGGATCAGCAGCAACCCGAAGATGGCGTAGAACAGAAACGTGCTGCCGAAGAACTCCATCCGCGCGAACGCGTAGGCACTGAGCATGCCGAGGGCCAGGATACCGACGATGCTGGGCACGATGATGATGGCCGTGTGGACAAATGGCGCCGCCAGATAGCTCCAGGCCGTGGCGTAGAAGTTCCCGAATGGGTGGGCTATCGCGATGTTGAACGGATTCTTCTGCAGCTGGACGCCGTTCTTCAGGCCGGTGACGGCCATGAAGTAGATGGGGAACAGCGACAATATCCCGATGACGATCAGGGTCGTGTAGTGCGGGATCCGGCCCAGCTTGCGAAACTGTCTGCTGTTCATGCCACCCTCCTGCGTTTTTCGGCGTCGGTCCGGAGAAATCTCATCGTGAGAATCGCCAACACCAGCGACACCACGAAGAGCACGAAGGCGATGGCCAGGGCGTAGCCGATGGTGTCGTACTGGAAGGCCTGCTCGTACATGTAGAGCACGGGGGTCCAGGTGGCATTGCCCGGCCCGCCCTGGGTCAGGAGCAGGGGCGGCAGCAGGTTCTGCGTGATGCCGATGATCGACAGCACGAGGATGACCTTGAGCTGGCCCTTGATGAGCGGGAGCTCTATGTGCCAGACCCGCTTCAGTGAGCCGATACCGTCGACCGCGGCGGCATCGAGAATGTCGCGCGGAATCTGCTGCAGGCCGGCGTAGAAGACGAGCATGGCGAAGGCCTGCACCCAGGGAAAGCCCATGAATATCAGGGCACCCAGCGCAGTCTTGGGATTGGACAGCCAGGCCGTCGCGATGCTGTGCAGCCCGATCCCGTTGAGGATGGTGTTGATCAGCCCGTCGATCTCGTAAAAATTGGACCAGGTGAGAATGCCCACGATCCCGGGCAGGCACAACGTCAGCGCGAACGCCAGCCGGAACCAGTACTGAGCCCGATTGCTGCCGAGCCGGTAGATCAGCAGGGCGACCAGGAAGCTGGCCCCCATCCCGACCGGAATGCCGATGATCGACCACCAGAGAAGGTGCAGGAACGAGCCGAGAAAGACGGTGTCGTGCCAGAGCTGGCGGAAGTTGCCGAGGCCGACCCAGGTGGGGGCGGATACGCCGTCCCAGGACGTGAACGCGCCCTCCAGAGCCCGGATGGCCGGCCAGTAGGCAAAGGCGCCGATGAACACGAACGTGGGCACCAGAAAGGCCCAGCCTTTGAGCGTTCGTGACATCTTCCGTCTTCGCTGCCGCGCCGCAATCGACGCGCTGCTGTAGGCGTTCGATCGCTCACTGCCAATGCGTCCGACGTCGCCCTGCGTTCGGCTGACCATCCGGCATTACCTCCCTCATGAGCACAGAAGGGCTCCATTCTGAATGGGCACAGTTTGACCCTGGTCAGGTCGTGCTCGACTTCTGCGCGAAACAGAGTCGCTGAGTCGGCTCAGGGTGCTTTTTGGCCACGCTGAAGAGACCCAGTTACCGGGCGCAGGGAATCACGCTCGAAATGCCCAGGCCCGCATTGAGCTTGTCGGGGTACTGCCTCACGCAGAGGCGGTGAGAACTGGAAGTGGGCGAATGCCCGCGACGGATACTTCCAGTTGATCGGCCGGCCGCAGACCTAGTGGTGCGGCCCCTTGAAGGTCACTCGATCGTCTCCCTTCCCGCAATCGGCGGCGTCGTCGACTGGGGTCCGCTCTTGGTAAGAGCTTTCAACGCTCCAGGTAAGAGCGTTCATTGTTGACAGTAAAGTACTAATTATTAACCGTCAAGATATCGTTTTTTGACCAGATGTCCGGTATCCTGCGCGGCCATGGCCCAGTCCTCCGGCTCACCGGCTCCTGGCCCGCAGGCTCCTGGCCCGCAGGCGCCGTACGAGCCGGCTCCGCTCACCGACGATGAGAAGGCCCGGGCCGAGCTGGCCTTTGTTCCCTACGTGGCCGAGATGCTCACGACCCAGGGCCGGTTCCGGACCAGCGTCGACCGCCCCGAGATGGTGGAGCTGTTCCAGCGCGTCGCCCGCCGGGCCGGCCAGCAGCTCGGGCGGCCCGTGGTCAGCGTGTCCAATGGCCGCGAGATCACGATCACCTTCGGAATCGAGGCCGACCCGGCCGTGACCGATCGTGGTTCCCGGCCGCTGACGTAGCTGACGCCCGGCGCGAGCACGCCGTTCAGGCTGGTTTCCGCCGGGTCGACATCGTGCCGGTCGACCACGACCAGTGGCGTTTCTGCCACCTGCACCCCTGACCTCAGATCCCGCCGCATTGACAGGCGTTCACGTCTGAGCGAATATGCAGGAAACTTACATGTGAATGATCACTTTTGCGTGGAGCTACGCAGCGTCGCGTGCGGTAGCGTCCGCCCCCCTTCAGCGAAGGTGACGACGTGAAAACACGAGCAACGGCCCGGCACCGCCGATACCGCATCGCCGCCTTCTCCGGCCTCGCGGTGGCCGCCGCCCTGACCCTGACCGGGGTGGGCACGGCCTCCGCGCTCGGGGCGGCTTCCGCTCCGGCCGCCGCTCCGGCCGCTACTTCGGCGGGCGGCACCGCGGCAGCTCCGCAGATCGTGCCGAAACCGGTCTCGATGACGACCGGCCCGGGCCGTTTCGCGCTCATCGCCCGGACCCGGATCGTGGCCGCCGGCGGATCCGGCGCCGCGGCGGTGGCTCAGGATCTGGCCGGTTACCTCCGGCCAGCGACCGGATTCCGGCTGCCGGTGGTGTCCGGCGCCAGCGGGCCGGGCGCCATCACCGTGCGGCTCAGCCGCTCGGCCACCGTTCCCGGCGATCCAGACCATGAGGGCTACCGGCTGAACGTGAGCACGAGCGGCGTCACGCTCACGGCCGTCAGCGCGCACGGCCTCTACAACGGCATCCAGACCATCCGCCAGCTGCTGCCGGTCTGGATCAACAGCCCCTCGGCCCGGCCCGGGCCGTGGACCATGCCGGCCGTCCAGATCGTGGATCACCCGCGCTACACCTACCGAGGCGTCATGCTCGACATCGCCCGGCATTATGAGTCGCCGGCCGCCGCCGAGCAGTACATCGCGCAGGCGGCGGCGTACAAAATAAACATTTTCCACCTGCATCTGAGCGACGACCAGGGCTTCCGCATCGTCATCAACGGTTTCCCCAACCTGACCACCATCGGCGGCCAGGGCTCGGTCGGCACCGGCGGGCGGACCATGGACCCGGGCGGCTACTGGACCCAGGCCCAGTACAAGGCCGTGGTGGCCGACGCCCGGGCGCACTTCATGACGCTGATCCCGGAGGTCGACTCACCCGGGCACAACAACGCGATCATCATGTCGGAGTACAACGACACCACGAATCCCCTGCTCAACGGCCATCCGCAGGACATCAACTGCTCCACCAACAACCCGCCCCAGTGGGACTACACCGGGGACGTCGGTTACAGCGCGCTGTGCCCGGACAGCCAGAACACCTGGACCATCATGAGCGCGATCATCCACCAGATCGACGCCCTGACGCCGGGCCCGTACCACGACCTGGGCGGCGACGAGGTGCCGTCAACCGTGCTGAGCCAGTCCCAGTACGCCGAGTTCATCAACACCGAGGCCAAGATCATCCAGGCCGAGGGCAAGATCGTGATGGGCTGGGCCGACCTGGCCGGCCCGGGCACCGACATCAAGACCCCGGCGGTGGCCGAGTACTGGAACCCGGCCTCCGGCTCCGACCCGGACACCGCCACCGGCACCGAGGCCGTGGCCAAGGGTATGCAGGTCGTGATGGCCCCGGCCAACCACACCTACCTGGACCAGAAGTACGTGTCGGGCCACGCCGGGAACGTCCCGCCCACCCTCGGGCAGAACTGGGCCTGCGCCAAGGGCTGCGACGTCGACCAGTTCTACAACTGGAACCCGGGCAGCTATGTCACCGGTGTCACCGACCGCAACGTCATCGGCGTCGAAGGCGCGCTGTGGACCGAGACCGTGGTCAACCTCAGCCAGGCCGACTACATGGTCTACCCGCGGCTGCCCGCGCTGGCCGAGGTGGCCTGGTCCCCGAAGGCGGACCGCACCTCCACCAGCAGCCCGGCCTACCAGGACTTCCTGGTCCGGCTGGCCGCCCAGGGCGGCCGCTGGCTGGCCGCCGGGCAGAACTTCTACCCGTCCACCGAGGTGCCGTGGCGGCTGGACCTGACCGCCGGCCGGGCTGGGTTCGTGGCCGGCCACGGCGGCTTCAGCGGCGCCGTGGCCACCCTGGCCGCGCCGGGCCGGGCCGCCAGCGCGATCCAGGCCACCATCGCCTGGGGTGACGGGACCAGTTCGGCCGCGACCCTCAGCGGCGCGGCCGCCACCTCCACCTCGGTCAACGGCCTCTACTCAGTGACCGGCAGTCACACCTACGCCCACCCGGGCGTGTACCACGCGACCGTGACGGCCAGCGCGCCCGGGACGCCCGCGGCCACGGTGTCCTTCACCGTCTACTCGAGCCGGTAGCCGCCGATCGGGTCTGTGGACCGGCTGGCGCCGTTTCACTCGAAACGAGAGGTGTCACCGGCCCCGTAGCGGACGATCTCGGGCTCCGGCTGGGAGACGTCGATCACCGTGGTCGGCTCGGTGCCGCAGTCGCCCGAGTCGACCACCGCGTCCACGCTGTGGCTGAGCTCCTCGGCGATCTCCCAGCCCTGGGTCAAGGGCTCGTCCTGGTCAGGTAGCAGCAAGGTGCTCGAGACGAGGGGCTCGCCGAGCTCGGCGAGCAGCGCCTGGGTCGCCACGTGGCGGGGAATCCGCACCCCCACGGTCTTCTTCCCCGGATGCTGCAGCCTGCGCGGCACTTCTTTGGTCGCGGGCAGGATGAACGTGTAGCTGCCGGGGGTGGCCGCCTTGATCGCCCGGAACACCGCGTTGGAAACCTGCACGAACTGGCCCAGCTGAGCGAAGTCCTGGCACACCAGCGTGAGGTGGTGGCGATCGTCGAGCCCGCGGATCGACCGGATCCTGGCCATGCCGTCCTTGTCGCCGAACTGGCACCCGAGCGCGTAGCACGAGTCCGTCGGGTACGCGATCACGCCACCCGCGCGCACGATATCGGCGATCTGGCTGATCGCCCGCCGCTGCGGATTGGCTGGATGGATGTCGAAGTACCTGGCCATGCTACGAGCTTAGGATCATCGCTCCCGCAGGGCATCGGTCAGCAACGAGACCAGCGCATCGAGCTGCACGTCGGCCGAAGAAGAGGATGCGTTCTCCTCCGACCCGTCCAGGGCCCGGGCGGCCAGCCCGGCCTTGCCGTCGATCAGCTCGGCGATCCTGGTGTCGATGGTCTGGGCGGCGATGATGCGCCAGGCGGTGACCGGTGCGGACTGGCCGATGCGGTGGCTGCGGTCGATGGCCTGGGTCTGCTCCGCGTTGGTCCAGGACAGCTCGGCCAGCACGACGTTGGACGCGACCTGCAGGTTCAGGCCGACGCCGGCCGCGGTCAGCGAGCACACCGCGACCGCGACGTCCGGGTCGTTCACGAAGGCGTCGATGCTGGCCTGCCGGGCCTTGGGCGTCTGGTCGCCGCGGATCGACACGAAGCGGACCCCTTGCTTGGTGAAAGCCGCTTCGGCGGCGTCCATCACGTCGATGTGCTTGGCGAAGAAGACGACCTTGCCGACGCTGCGGGCCAGCTGCATCGCGTAGTCCGCCGCGAGGTCGGCCTTGGCCTGGCCGATGCGCCGCATCATGGTGAACACGTTCTCGCCGGACTGCGTCTTGGCGTCCTTCAATTCCGACCGGGCCACCATGCGGACCAGGTCGTGGTCGATGCCGTCGGCGCCGACGCCCTGGGCGTCGGCGCCCTCGACGCCGGCCACCGCGGACCGGTTCGCGAGCGCGGTCTGGTACTGGGCCACCATCCGGCCGACGAGGTCCCGCTCGGCCGCCCGGATGGACCGGCCGGCCCGTCCGTCCAGCTCGACGGGCAGGTCGGCGATGCGGCGGGCCGGGATGTCGGCGGCCACGTCGAGCTTGCGGCGGCGCACGATGCCGAGGTCGATCACGGTCTGGCGGGCCGCGGTGTGAAAGCCGCGGTCGGCCGGGGTCAGGCCGGTGTCCTCGAGCGCATCGGCCAGCTCGCCCAGGGGCTTGCTGTCGTCGATCCAGCCCAGGAACTGCCAGATCGCCCGGAAGTCGTCGATGTCGTTGATGAGCGGGGTGCCGGTCAGGGCCATCAGCAGGGGCCGGGCGGTCCGGGACCGGATGCGGTCGGAGAGCGCGAGGACGTGCTGGGAACGCTGCGAGGTCTTGTTCTTGATGAAGTGAGCCTCGTCCACGACCATGCCGCGGAAACCGAAGTCGCGGAGCCAGCCCATGTGGCGGTCGAGGATCTCGTAGTTGAGCACCACGATGTCGGCGAAGCCGTCGGCGGCCTGGCCGTCGCCCTGGATCACGGTGGCCGGGCGCTGGGGCGTCCAGTGGGCCGCCTCCCGGGCCCAGTTGGTCTTGACCACGTTCGGCACCACGACCAGCAGCGGATAGGCGTTGGCCGCCTCCGCCGCCAGCAGCGCCTGGGCCGTTTTGCCCAGGCCGGGCTCGTCGGCGAGCAGGAACGTCCGGTGCCCGGCCGCGGCCGCGGCCACCACCCGCCCCTGGTGTGGCATCAGCTCCAGGTCGGCGGGGGTGAATCGGGCCGTCGGGTCCGGGAGCGTCATGCAGGCCGGGGTCCCGTCACCGACGCGCTCGAACGAGCCCAGCAGCGGGCCGAGCAGCTCCCAGCTGGCCAGGCGGCGCGGCCCGCCGGTGCGCTGCGGGGCGGCCGAGAAGTCGGGGGCCAGGAAGGGGTTGGCCAGCTGCCGGGATACCACCGACTGCGGCACGACCTGCCGCTCGGGGGCGGCGGCGACGGCGGTCGCGGTCTCCACCGGCGCGATCACTTCCGGCCCCGGTTCGATGCCGAGGTCCCGCTGCATCTCCCGCTTGAGCGACCGGGCCGCGTCGGGGACGTCGGAATCCTCGGCCAGCAGCGCCATCAGCCCGGAGTCCCGGACGGCGGTGGTGGCGAGGATGGTGGCGATGCCGTCCAGGCGCTTGAGCTGCTGCTCGGAGCGGC
This sequence comes from Streptosporangiaceae bacterium, assembly GCA_036521155.1. GTDB lineage: Bacteria > Actinomycetota > Actinomycetes > Streptosporangiales > Streptosporangiaceae > Bog-532. The sequence continues at coordinate 8,686 of DATDIH010000023.1, read as the reverse complement.
TGTTGTCGCTCCCGGCTTCCCGGACGCGGGCGCGCTCGTCCCGCAGCAGCAAGGCGACGGCCTGGAACTTGGTGCGTACGGCGGGTGTCACCCGGCCACGCTGGGCCGCCGCCTCAAGCTCACGGGCGTTGCGGGCGAGCTCGGAGACGACATCGCCGCGATGATTGACGCGTCGCTGCTGCTTCCGCGGGGCGGTGCGGCGAGCGCCCCTCTGGCGCTGGCCTGATCGAGCCAAAGACTCCTCCTCTGGTGCCGGCTCTGATGCCGGGGCACGTGGCCACGGCAGCAAGCCGCACGGTCCCGCGGCCGGGGCGAGGGCCCGTCCCGAGCCGTGGGCCTGGTATTCAAACGCCCTAGCCGACTTGCGGATCTGAACAGAATCAACGCAGCGGGCTTCGGTTGGCGTCTCGTGAGGACCCGGAACCGTCGGTGGGCGGGCTCGTAACCCTGGCCCAGGGAAAACCCGCCGTCGAACGACCGGTTCGGCTCTCAGGTATCTCGCTTGCATCAACGCCTGCAAGAGAGAGCATAATTCCCGCCCCCACCCCAACTCAACCGGGGCACGGCTGAGAGTGGCGGTCAGCCGCCGGTGGTGAGGGGCCCCTGGTCGGTCCCGAGGGCGAATACGTGCAGCTCACCCTGGTCGGCGCGGCTGGGCAGGGTCACCGACGCCACCGTCTTCCCCGGCTGAAGGGCGATGTTGGTGGTGAAGACCTTGGTCCCGATTTGCTGTGAGCTGCCGCTGGCGCTGTTCCGGTAGGGCATCGCGGCGGCGGTCCCATTACCGAACGAAGGGCTGCCGGCCGTCCAGTCGGTGAGCCCCAGGGTGGCCGACTGGGTGGTGCCGTCGGTGTAGGTGATCGTCAACGTCCCGCTGGAGGGGCCGTTGCTGGCCGAGCCCACGACACCGAGCTCAGTGGCGCCCGCCACCGGCAGGACGGTGATCACCTGGCCGGCGGCGATCAGGTTGTCCGGCTGGCCAGCAGCGGCACCGGGCCAGTTGTACCGGACCCCGCCGCTGCTGAAAGCAGTCCCAGGGGTCAGGCCAGCAGCGGTAAGAGCCTGCTCGGAGTAGCTGTATCCGAGGCCGTCAAAGTTGCCTGCGGCCTGACTGGTGTCATCGGAGACGCCGGCGTCATTGAAGAACGGTGCCAGGTCGCCGGGCCGGGCCACGATCACCGACGTCGAGACCGGCTGGATCGGCCCGGACCCGCTGGTGAACTTGAACGTCACCTGGTAGTCGCCGTCGGTCGTGCCCCCGGCGATCGCCACCGGGGTGCTGGCGGCGCCGCTGGCCGGGAGGTTCAGGGTTCCCGACGACGGGCTCACCGTGAACCCGGACGGGGCGCTCGCCGTCCATCGCACCGATTGCGGGCGGGCGGTGACCGACTGCACGGTCAGCTTGGTCGTCCCGGACTGGCCCGGCTGGACCACTACCGACGAAGGGCTGGCCGAGCCGGTGGCGGCGAACACCGGCGGGCTCTGGGCCAGCAGGGCGTAGATCTCGGCCATCGGCGCCGTCTGGTTTTCGGCCGACTCCCCGCCGCTGCCATCTGGGTCGTTGAACAGGCCGTTCGGCTGGCGGTCCTGCAGCCAGGCGGTATCGGCGTAGGACGCGGCCATTTGGGCGTAGCTCGGGTCGTGGTCAACTTTGGCCAACGCGAACAGGTTGCGGAAAAAGATGGCGTTGAACACGTCGGGCTGGTGGTACAGGTTGCCGCCGGAGCCGTAGTAGCTGACCGAGGCGGCCGCGGTCTGCTCCGCCTGCTGGAGGTAGGTGCGGTCGCCGGTGACCTGGTAGAGCAGCGTCCCGGCGCCGATCATCGTCCCCTGGTTGTAGCTCCACAACGCGGTGCTGACGCCTCCGCTGTCGTTCAGGTTGTCGTAGTACATGCCGCCCGAGTTCATCAGGCAGCCGCGAACCCAGGCATACATGCGCTTGGCCCAGGTGAGGTAGTACGAGTCGTGGGTGGCCCGGTAGATCTCGAGCCCGACTTCGGCGTTGGGAGCGTTGGAGACGGTGTTGCGGGAGGAGCTGGCGACGTCCTCCCAGAACACGCCGCCGGGGCAGGCGACCGTGGTCCTGGTGTCCCAGCCGCTGACCACGAAGCGGAAGATGCCCTCGGCGCGAGTCAGGTCAGCCCGCTGGTGGGTGAGCTGGTACTCCTGCAGGTAGTTGAGGCCGACCCAGGCGTTGTCGTCGTAGTAGGTGGGCTGGTCTGAGTTGACCGGCCGCAGGACCCCGGACGCGAACGCCGGCGGCTGGGGCTGCCCGGCCGGGTTGGTCTCCTGGGTGTCGTAGTAGTCCAGCACGCCTTGGTTCCGGGCCTGCATGTCCTGGCGGTACCGGACGCCGATGCCGGGGATGGCGGCCAGGTAGTTGGTGGCCGCCCAGGGGTTCACGAAGTCCCACAGATAACCGAACTGCTGCGTCGAGTCGCTCGGCTTGTAGAGCCGGTACTGCGGTAGGTACAGGTTGTCCTGCATCGCCTGGTAGGTGGCGACGGCCCGCTGGGCGTCCACCGGGTTCGGGCCGCCAGCTGGGCCCGGCGTGGATTGGCCCGGAGAGGCCGCGGCGGACGCGGCGACCTCGGTCGAGGCCAGGCCCAGTGGGAGGAGTACCGCGGCCATGGCCGTGGCGACCAGCGACTTTGGGCGCACGTTTCGTTCCTCTCCCGACGGTCCTTCGGGCGACTGACCCGCTGCTCCGGCCAGATAACGTTGTCAGCGACGCTAATTGACGAAGACGTGGGCGTCAATGATCGTTTCTGCGCGAACGCGGCCGGTAGCTGAGTGACCGCGGCCCCCGTACTGAACTCGCTCCCGCGCCCGGTAACGAAATCCGCCGCTCGGGGTAGACATTCTGCCGGAACCATGCCTGGCTGGCGCCGATGTGCAGAACAGCTGCCGCGTGGGCCATCTTCGGGTCGCGGGCCTGCAGCGCGCTGAGAATCTCGGCGTGCTGCAGAACGGTGGCCTCAGACACCCCCGCCTCCCGGATGCCGCGCCAGACCCGGGCCCGCAAGGTTCTCGAGGACATGCTGCCGAGCAGAGATGCGATCGTGCTGTTTCCCGCCGCCTCGGCGACGAGTTCGTGGAACCGTGCATCGTGGCGGACCAGCACGGCCTCGTCGTCGGCGTACCGGCGCATCTGCTCCAGGATCTCGGCCAGCTCGGCCAGACGGTCCTCGCTGATCGTCTCGGCCGCCTTGGCCGTCGCGGCGGGCTCAAGGAGCATCCGGACCTCCCACAGCTCTGGCAGGCTCTCGTCCCGCATGAGATCGACGGCGAAGCCGATCCCTTCGAGCAGCAGCTCCGGCCGCAGGCTGGTCACGTACGTTCCGTCACCGCGCCGGACATCCAGCACTCGGGCCATGACCAGCGACCGGACCGCTTCCCGGGCCGTGCTGCGGGAGCAGCCCAGCATCACCGCCAGTTCCTGCTCGGGCGGCAGCTTGCTGCCCGGCTCAAGATCGCCGCGGACGATCAGATCCCGGAGGTGCTCGATGGCTTGATCGATCAATGGAGCAGCCATCTATTCCCCCTCACCCGGAACACAGCCCCTTCAGACATCAGCTGCTCCCACGGGGCTGCTCAAAGGTCCGGTGCTGTAAATATCTCATATTTCTACCCGGTCGATCGCGTACCAGCGAACGGCCGTCCCGCCGAATACGTTCGCTTTCTCCGCCTCAGAAAGACCGGTACAGGCGCTCTCAGCGAGTTCGATCGTGCGATCGTAGTCGCAGGTGAGAAGGCACACCGGCCAGTCGGAGCCGAACATGACCCGGTTCGGCCCGAACGCCGACAGGAGCCGGTCGGAGTAAGGGCGCAGGTCGTCTATGGCCGGGTCGGCGGGAGCCTCGGTGACCAGCCCGGAGAGCTTGACCGCGACGTTCGGTGCGGCGGCGAGGCCCGCGATAAGACGGCCCCACGGTTCGAGAATGGCGTCGCGGATGAGCGGCTTGGCCCCATGGTCAAGTACGAACCGGACATCTGGATGGTGGCGAACCGTCTCAACCGCCGCCGGCAGCTGGGCCGGGGTGACCAGTAGGTCGTAGGCCAGGCCAGCTGCCCCCACCGCGGCGATGCCGGCCTGGACCTCGCGGCGGGTCAGCCAGTCCGGATCGGGCTCATCTTGAACAAGGTGCCGGATACCAACCAGCTCGGGGGCGACGAGCTCGGCCAGGCGGTCGGCGACGCCGGGGGCGGTCAGATCCGTCCAGCCGACAACACCTGCGATGTCAGGGTCTGACGCGGCCAGAGCGAGCAGTTCCGGCGTCTCGTCAGCGACGGCCACCGTCTGCACGACGACGGTGGCGTCGATAGCGTGCCGGGCCAGCGACGGCCTGAGCTCATCGATGAGGAAGCTGCGCTGGAGGGCCGGGAGGTCTCTGGTCCACGGCTGGGGCCGGGCCCGGAGATCCCAGACGTGGTGGTGAGAGTCGATGCGCGGCACGCTCACTGCCCTCCGAGGACAACGGCGTCCAGCCGGTCCCACACCTCATCATCGATCGGCGCCTGCATGTGCTCGATGGCCGCGTCAACCTGAGGACTGGTGCTCAGGCCAACCACCACCGAGGCCACAGCAGGGTGCCGCAACGGAAACTGCAGGGCCGCGTGCGGTAGCGAGATCCCAGCGGAGTCGCAGACGTCCGCCAGCGCCCGGGCGCGCTCGAGCATTGGCCGCGGGGCCGGCTCATAGTTGAAGGTGGCGTCCGCCGCCGGGCGCGGCCGGGCGAGCAGCCCGGAGTTGAACGGGGCCGCGGCCAGGACCGCGACGCCTCGTTCGGCGCACCGATCAAGCAGGGGTTGCGCCGTCCGGTCGGCGAGGGTCCACCGGCCGGCGATCATCACGACATCGACATCGGTCTCGTCGACGGCACGAAGCGGTGCTCGCCACTGGTTCATGCCGACCCCCACCGCACCGATGACGCCCTGCTCACGGAGCGAGACCAGGGCCGGAATGGCTTCGGTGATGGCTTGGTCGACGTAATCGTCGGGGTCGTGGACGAGGACGATGTCGATACGGTCGGCGCCGAGCCGTTCCAGGCTGGCTTCCAGGCTGCGCCGGACGCCGTCCGCGCTGTAGTCGCGCACCCGATGCAGGTCGTCGGGCACATCAAACCCGCCCTCGGTCAGGTCCGAACCGGTCGGGGCCGGGTTCGGCTCAAGCAGCCGCCCCACCTTCGTCGAGAGAATGAACTCGTTCCGGGGGCGATCGCGCAACGCTGCTCCGACCCGCCGCTCGGAGAGACCGAGTCCATAGTGCGGGGCGGTGTCGAAGTAGCGGATGCCACCGTCCCAGGCCGCGGCCAGGTCGGCCGCGGCCTCCTCGTCGCTCCGGGCCTGCCAGAAGTTCCCCGGGGCCGCCCCGCCGAAGCCGATCACGGTGACCTCCAGCGCGGCCCGGGCGAGACGGCGCGTCGCCAGGGCATGCGTACTCGCCTCGCTCATCGCATCACCTCTCGTTGTGCGTGGATAGCCCAGATCGGGAGGGCCGCTCAGTCGACGATGCCCGGCTCGGCCCGCGGCGGCGGTCCGGCCGGCCGCAGGTCGATGCGGAGCACGCCGACCGCCGACGTGCTCGGCCGGGCCGGCAACGACACGGTCAGCCCGTTGGTATCCCGGCGGAACGGGAGTTCGGAGTCCACACCGAGGAGGTGGACCGCGGCGACCTCGCCGTCGAACAGGCGCAGCGCGGTGGCCAGCGAGCGGATCCTCACCTCGGTGACGTCTGGCCGGAGGTTCAGCACTGCGCCGTAGAGCGTGTCCTTGCGGGTGGTGAAGCGGATGTCCTCCGGGGTGAACGCGGGAGGAGCGGTATCGGTGAACGACCCGGCGGGAGGCATGGTCGGGCCTTCGCCGGGAACGAGCCACGGCCGGGTGCCGTAAATCGCCTCACCATTGGCCACCATCCACTCGCCGATCTGCTCCAGCAACCGACGTTCGATTGGATCAATGGTGCCGTCCGGGCGGGGGCCGATGTTGAGCAGCAGCACACCGTTCTTGCTGACGGCGTCGACGAGGTCGATGACGATCTCGTCGGCGGTTTTGTAATCGTTCTCGGTGAGGTAAGCCCAGGCCCGGCGGGAGGTTGAGCTGTCATTCTGGAAAGGCCTTGGTGAGATGCCCCGGGTGCCGCCGCGCTCGATGTCGTACACCGCTGTTCCGGGCTCGAACGCGTCCCACTTGTAATTGATCACGGCTCCGTGCCCGGCGGCAGCGGCATGGTTGTAGAAGTAGGCCGCGAACGTGCGCCGGTAGGGCTCGAAGGCTGGCTCTTCTATCCACCAGTCGAACCAGACGAGTTCGGGATCGTAGCGCTCGACCAGTTCGACGGTGCGCGCGAGCCAGTCGTCGAGGAATGCCTGATCGGGCTGGGTGCTCTTCGGTTCGGCCGGGCCATAAAGGTCCGCCCACCGGGGATCTCGCACGTCGCTGTCGAACCTGGTGCCGCCGTTGAAGAACCACCAGTGCTCCGCGCGATGACTGGACAGCCCGAAGTGAAGGCCTTCGGCGGCGGCGGCCGCCTTGAGCTCGCCGAGCAGGTCCCGGTGGGGCCCGATGCGGGTGGCGCTCCACCGGGAGAGGCCGGTCTGCCCGAGGTGGTAGCCGTCGTGGTGTTCGGCGACCGGCACGACGTAGCGGGCCCCGGCGCGGCGGATGAGAGACATCCAGTCGGCGGCGTCGAAGCTGGCCGCGGTGAACTGGGGCAGGAAATCCTTGAAACCGGCGACGGCCTGTTCGCCATAGGCCTGCCGATGGTGGCGGTATTCGGGGGTGCCGTCGAGGTACATCGTCCGCGGGTACCACTCGGTGCCGTAGGCCGGGACCGAGGCCGCGAGCCAGTGGATGAAGATCCCGAACTTCGCGTCGGTGTACCAGTCCGGGGCGCGGTAGCCCGACAGGGACTCCCATGTCGGGGCGAATGGGCCGCGGCCGATGGTCTCGTCCGCCGTGTCGAGAAGCTGGCGGCGCCGGCCGGCCACGGCGTGCGGGTCGAGCGGCGCCGGGAAGACCGTCCGGCCGGTGAGCCCGCTCATCGGGCAAGTCCCGCGGACGAGACGGACCCCTGCTTGCTCCCGGCCCAGTACTCGCCGTCTGGATAGCGGTACTCGGTCATCGTGGCTGGAAAGACTTCGATGCTGTATCCGGGCTTGGTTGGAACGCGGTAGGCACCGTCGCGGATGACCACCGGGTCGACGAAATGCTCATGGAGGTGGTCGACGTACTCGATCATCCGGTTCTCCAGGGAAGCGCTGACGCAGACGTAGTCGAAGATCGACAGGTGCTGGACGTACTCGCAGAGGCCGACCCCCCCGGCATGGGGGCAAACCGGCACACCGAATTTGGCGGCCATCAGCAGGATCGGGACGATCTCGTTGATGCTGGCCACACGGCAGCTGTCGACCTGGCAGAAGTCGATGGCGCCGCCCTGCAGCAGCTGCTTGAACATCACGCGGTTATGAACATGCTCGCCGGTGGCGACTCCGACCCCGGTGCCGGCCAGGCCGTCCCTGACCCTGCGATGGCCAGCAATGTCGTCGGGACTGGTCGGCTCCTCGATCCAGCGGGGACGGAACCGAGCGAGGTCACGGACCCAGGAGATGGCCTGGTCGACCTCCCACACCTGATTACAGTCGATCATCAGACCGAGGTCCGGGCCGAGCTCTTCGCGGGCAATGCCCAGGCGGCGGATGTCGTCTTCCAAGCGGGCACCGACCTTGAGCTTCACGTCCCGGAACCCACCGGTGACCGCCTCCCGGACCAGGCGCCGCATCTTCTCGTCGGGGTAGCCGAGCCACCCCGGTGACGTGCTGTAGGCCGGGTATCCGGTGCGCTTGAGCTCGGCGATGCGGTCGGCACGGCTGGGCGCCAGCGCCTCGAGCATCGCGACCGCCTCATCCGGGGTGATCGCGTCGCTGAGGTAGCGGAAGTCGCACGCATCGATCAGCGCCGATGGTGACATCGTTGACAGCAGCTGCCAGACCGGCATCCCGGCGTGGCGGGCCATCAGGTCCCAGACGGCGTTGAGCACCGCGGCGATGGACAACTGGACCGCGCCCTTCTCCGGGCCGAGCCAGCGCCACTGCGAGTCGTTGACGAGCTCGCGGTAGAACCGCCCCATCCCGCCGCTGGCCAGGTCGGTGACATCGCGGCCGGCCAGCTTGGCCGCGAACCTCTCGGCGATCAGAACGCACACGTCGTTGCCGCGCCCAATCGTGAAGGTCAGGCCGTACCCGCAAAGGCCTGGTGTGTCGGTCTCGAGGATGACGTAGGCGGCCGAATAGTCGCCGTCCGGGTTCATCGCGTCCGAGCCATCCATCGTGGCAGAGGTGGGGAACCTCAAATCGAGCACGCGAGATGACGTGATCACGGGCATGGTTGTTCCTTTTCTTGGCCCACGAGACCCTTCGATGGGCAGTGTCGAGCGTCAGACGGGCGCGGGGTCAACTGGTCGTCCCGGTGCGGTCTGCCGCCTTTTCACGACTCAGCTGACCTTCGGCGAACCACTGTTCGTCATTGAACGAGCCTCGGGTCATCGTGACGGAGATAAAAGGTCGTGAATTGCCGGGTCGAAGATGCTCACCGGCCCCCAAACGCACCGAAGGCCAGCCCCTTGACGAGGTACTTCTGGAGCGCGATGACCAGGACGACGGTGGGCACGATCGCGATGGCTGCCCCC